>CAYFRZ010000022.1:0-19355 GCA_964345675.1 uncultured Methanobrevibacter sp. | reverse complement strand
CACAAATTATTAAAAGTTATTAAATAAATATATATTAAATGATTAATTTAATTGTGTGATTAAATGAAAAGTGATAATGTAAAAAAAGGAATTCAAAGAGCACCACATAGATCTCTTTTAAGAGCTTGCGGACTCGATGATGATGATTTTAAAAAACCATTCATTGGTATAGCAAATAGTTTTACAGACATTGTTCCGGGCCATATCCATTTAAGGGAGCTTGTTGAATTTGTTAAAGAAGGTATTATTGCAGCTGGAGGAATTCCATTCGAATTTGATACAATGGCAATTTGTGATGGAATCAGTATGAACCATGAAGGCATGAAATATTCTCTTCCTTCAAGAGAAATTATTGCAGCTACTGTTGAAAGTATGACAAAAGGACACGCTTTTGATGGCCTTGTTTTAATTCCAAGTTGTGATAAAGTAGTTCCTGGAATGATTATGGGTGCAACTAGGGTGGATGTTCCATCAATTGTAGTAACTGGTGGGCCAATGGTATCTGGTGAGTATAATGGAAAACCTGCTGATCTAATCACTGTTTTTGAAGCTGTTGGAGCTCATTCTGCAGGTAAAATCTCTGAAGAAGAAGTTCTTGAACTTGAGAAATGTGCATGTCCTGGAGCCGGAAGTTGTTCTGGATTATTTACAGCAAACACAATGGCTTGTATAACTGAAACATTAGGTTTATCTCTTCCAACTTGTGCAACTACCCATGCAAGAACTGAAGAAAACAATCAAATTGCATTAGAATCTGGAAAACAAATTGTTAAACTTGTTGAAGAAAATATTAAACCATCTGATATCTTAACTCAAGAATCATTTAATAATGCTATTGCTGTTGATATGGCATTGGGAGGATCATCTAATACTGCACTTCATATTCCTGCTCTTGCTAGTGAAGTAAAAGGATTAAATGTAGATTTGGACTTGTTTGATAAAATATCTAGGGTAGTACCACATATTGCACTCATATCTCCTGCTGGTGAAGATTCAATGATGGATTTACATTTGGCTGGCGGTATTCAGGCTGTATTAAAAACATTGGGCGATAAAATTGATACTAATCAATTAACAGTTACTGGAAAAACAATTAAAGAAAATTTAAAATCTGTTGAAAATAAAAACACTAGTGTTATTCATACTTTAGACAATCCTGTCCATGAAGATGGTGGAATTGCTATTTTAAAAGGCAATATTGCACCAAATGGTAGTGTTGTTAAAAAAGGTGCTGTTGCAGATCATTTATTGTACCTTAAAGGACCTGCAAAAGTATATAATTGTGAAGAAGATGTCACAAAAGCGATTTTTGAGCATGAAATTGAAGAGGGGGACATTGTTGTAATTAGATATGAAGGACCAAAAGGAGGTCCTGGTATGAGAGAAATGTTAAATCCAACTTCAGCTCTTGCTGGAATGAATATTAAAGATGTTGGTTTGATAACTGATGGAAGATTCTCTGGAGGAACAAGAGGCCCTTGTATTGGACATGTGTCTCCAGAAGCAATGGAAGATGGTCCAATTGCAGCAATTCAAAATGGAGATATTATTGAAATTGATATTAATAACAGGTCTATAAATGTCGAACTTACGGATGGAGAAATTGAAGAAAGATTGAAATCAGTTAAACACCCTGAAAGGGATTTGGAAGGCTGGTTAAGATTATATCAAAAATTAGTTCACTCTGCTGATACAGGTGCTATTTTAAGGTAGTTTTAAAATGGAAATATTAAGATACTCAGACATTGATTTAGTTGAAACAATTAAAAGATCGGAACAAGATGTAAATAATGTTTTAGATATTGTTTCAGACATTTTAATCAATGTCAAAAACAACAAGGATAAAGCTATTCGCGAGTATACTGAGAAGTTTGATGGTGTTACAATAGAAGATTTAAAAGTTTCTGAAGAAGAAATTAAAGAAGCATATGATACATTAGATGGTGAGTTACTTGTTGCTTTAAAACAAGCTGCGGAAAATATTGAAAAATTTCATAAAAAACAAATTCCTAATGAATGGGAAATTGAAGTAATGCCTGGAATAGTTGCTGGTCAAGTCGTAAGACCTATTAATTCTGCAGGTTGTTATATTCCTGGTGGGAGAGCAGCTTATCCTTCATCAATTTTAATGACTGTTATCCCTGCTAAAATTGCTGGTGTTGAAAAGGTGGTATGTGTTACACCTCCACAAAAGGATGGTAAAATTTTAGATGCGATTTTAGTTGCAGCAGATATTGCTGGTGCTGATGAAATATACAAAGTTGGTGGGGCACAAGCTATTGCTGGTCTTGCATATGGAACAGAATCCATTCCTCAAGTAGAAAAAATTGTTGGTCCTGGAAATATATTCGTTACTGCAGCCAAGAAATTAGTATATGGTCAAGTGGACATTGAATTCCCTGCTGGTCCATCAGAAGTGTTAATTTTAGCTGATGAAAGTGCAAATCCTGAATTTTTAGCAACTGATATACTAGCTCAAGCTGAACATGATCCTAATGCATCTTGTTTTTTAGTTACTGATTGTGAAGAATTAGCTATTAAAACTGATGAATTCGTAAAAAAATTAACTGAAGTTGCTCCGAGACGTGAGATTATTGAAGAATCATTATCTAAAAGTGGAAAAATTATTATCACTAATACTTTTGAAGAAGCTATTTATGTTACAAATGAATATGCTCCTGAACATTTAATCATATCTACTAAAGATGATGAGAATACATTATCTCATATTAAAAATGCAGGTTCTATTTTTTTAGGTTCTTATTCTCCTGTAGCAGCAGGAGATTATGGATCTGGAACTAATCATGTTCTTCCAACAGGTGGGGGGGCTAAAATGTATTCTGGATTATCAACTGAAGCATTCATTAAAAAACCAACTGTTCAAAGAATTACTAAAGAAGGTCTTAAAGAATTATCTAAAACTTCTGTACCAATTGCTGAATATGAAGGATTCTTTGCACATGCAAATTCATTTAAAACAAGACTTCGTGATGATTAGAAATAGCTATATTAAGTAGCTATTTTATTTTCTTATTTTATTCCATTTTTTACATATCTTTATTAAACATTAAATTCTAAATTATGATTATAATGAAAATTTTATCATTATTTTATTTTTATAACCGAGGTGAATAATTTGCAAGGTTTATTAAATGACTGGAGAAGAACTCATTATGCTAAAGAAACTACCCCTGATATTGCGGGCAGTGATGTTACTATCATGGGTTGGGTACATGAAATCCGTGATTTAGGTGGAATCATCTTTGTCATTATCAGAGATGTTACTGGTAGAGTTCAATTAACCGCTCCAAGTAAAAAAGTAGAAGCAGAAATATTAGAAGATATTAGAAAATTCAGAAAAGAATCCGTTGTAGCTGTTAAAGGATTAGTTCAAGAAGCTCCAAAAGCACCTAACGGTGTTGAAATTATTCCTAAAGAAATTAAAGTATTAAACTTATCTAATCAACCTTTACCAATGGATCCAACTGAAAAAGTTCAAGCTGGAATCGATACAAGACTGGATTCACGTTTCATTGATTTAAGAAAAGAAAATGTTTCAGCTATTTTTAAAATTAAAGGCCAAATGTTCCATACTATCAGAAATTACTTTTATGATAATGGATTTTATGAAATTAATACTCCTAAACTTGTAGCTTCCGCTACTGAAGGGGGAACTGAATTATTCCCTATCACTTACTTTGAAAAAGAAGCATTCTTAGGACAATCTCCTCAATTGTACAAACAAATGATGATGGGTGCTGGAATGGACAAAGTATTTGAAATTGGTCAAATTTTCAGAGCTGAAGAACACGATACTTTAAGACATTTAAATGAAGCTGTTTCCATCGATGCAGAAGCTTCTTTCATGGATGATGTTGATGTAATGAGAGTTTTAAATGACATGCTCATTAATGTAATAACAGATATCAACGATAAATGTGCTGATGAATTGGAGGTTTTAGGACGTGAATTAGAGGTGCCTAAAGGAAACTTCCCTGTTGTAACTTATGATGAAGCAGTTGACATTGTTAACTCTCATGGAGTTGAAATGGAATGGGGAGAAGATTTATCTCGTGAAGCTGAAAAAGCTTTAGGTGATACTATGGGAGGATTTTATTTCTTAACTGAATGGCCATCTGCAATTAAACCGTTCTATGTAATGCCTCAAGAAGGGGACGACAAATATTCTCATGCTTTTGATTTAATGTATAACAATTTAGAGTTATCTTCTGGAGCTACTCGTGTTCATCAATATGATTTACTTGTAAAACAAATTGAAGAAAGAGGATTGAACCCTGCAGGATTTGGAAGCTATCTTAAAGCATTTGAATATGGTATGCCACCTCATGCAGGCTGGGGTGTAGGTGCTGATAGATTAACTATGGTGCTTACTGGATGTGAAAACATCCGTGAATGTGTGCTCTTCCCAAGGGACAGACACAGATTAACCCCTTAATTTCTTTTTTTTTAGATATTATGGAAGAATATGAAATAGCTATTATTGGTGGTGGACCAGCAGGAATAATGGCTGCAATTGCTGCAAGTCAAAATTCTTCAAGTGTTATATTGCTTGAAAAAAACCATGAGTTAGGTCGTAAACTCCTGACTACTGGTGGTGGTAGATGTAATATTACAAATGCAAAACCAATAAAAAAGCTATTAAAATTCTATCCTCAAAAAAATTTTTTAAAACACTCTTTTTTTACACTTACAAATGAGAAATTACTATCTTTTTTTAAAAATAAAGGATTAAATTTCATTGAAGAAGATAATAACAGAATATTTCCTGAAAGTGAGAAATCTAGGGATATCTTAAACATTTTAACTGATTACTTAAAAGATGTAAGTATAAGTTATAACTTCGAAGTTAAAAGTATTAGTGATGATTTTGTTATAAATGATAAGTTAAAAGCCAATAAGATTATTATTGCTACAGGTGGTATAACATATCCACAAACCGGCTGTAACATTAAAAACTATTTTTTAACCGAACAACCTATAACTGACATAAAATATGGTTTATCACCATTAATTACTAAAAAAGATTTGTCTAATATTGCAGGTGTAACTTTATATGATGTTGTTATAAGTTATAAGAAAACTAAAGTTCAGGGTAATGTTCTGATTTCTCATGTTGGTTTAACTGGGCCTGGAATTATTGACTTAAGTAATGAAATCTCAGAAGGTATAAGTTATAACTTATTAGAAAATGATAATCTTGATATCAATTTTGAAATAGCTATTGATTTATGTCCGGATTTTAGTCGTGAAAAGTTACAAGAAAAATTTAATCAAGATTTTCGTGTTAAAGGAAAAACAATGGTTAAAAATTATTTAAAATTGTTCTTAACCAATAAATTCATTGATTTCTTTTTAGATGAAACAAATCTTGATGGTGAAACTCAACTATCAAGAATTAATAAAAAAAGTAAAAATCAATTGATTGAGAATTTAAAAAGGTTCACATTTGAAATCACAGGTTTTAATGGAAATCTTGCAAAAGTTACTGTTGGGGGTATTGATTTAGATAATATTAATCCAAAAACAATGGAATCAACAATTATACCAAATTTATACTTTGCAGGTGAAGTTTTAGATTTACATGGGCCTACTGGTGGTTATAATTTAAAAATTGCTTTTTCAACAGGTTACTTGGCAGGTTTATCTGCATGTGACAAATAATTTTTTAATTTAAATTTTTATTTGTTTTATATAAATAAACAAAATATTTAACTTATATATTTACTAATAGTTATAATATGACAGACAAAATGTTCATGGGTGCATCAACTAAACAAGGTTTGGATATTGCTAATAAAAGTAGGGAAATTATCCGTGGCCTTATTGGAGATGATGTCAAAGATTTAAATCCTGCTGAAAGGGATATTGTTGAGAGGATTGTTCACTCAACAGCGGATCCTGAATATGCAAAATTAGTAAAAATTAGCCCTGATTTTGTAGATGCGGCTATGGCTTCCCTAAAAAATAATGAAACTATTTTAACTGATATTAATATGGTTAAATATGGTATTACAAGATATGGTGGGGAAGTTGAGTGTTATATCAGAAATGAAGAAGTTATTAAAATAGCTAAAGAAAATCAAATTACAAGGGCTGCTGCTGCAATGCGTTATGCATCTAGTAATGATTTTGAAGGAATTGTAGTTTCTGGTAATGCTCCAACTGCTGTTTTTGAAGCTATGGACTTATACAAAAAAGGTGAAATGAATCTTAAAGCTATTGTTGGAGTTCCTGTTGGTTTTGTCGGAGCGGCTGATTCAAAAGAGGCCCTTCATAATTCCAATATTCCAAATATCATCGTTGAAGGACCTAAGGGTGGAACACCAATTGCAGTTGCTTGTGTAAATTCATTAATACAACATTTATAGTGTGATAAAATGAATTCTGAAGAATTATTCAAAGAATCTAAAAATTATTTCCCGGGAGGAGTAAATTCTCCGGTACGTGCTTTTAAACCTTATCCATTTTTTGTTAAGAGTGCTGGAGGTTCAAAACTTACGGATGTGGATGGAAAAAATTACATTGACCATTGTTTGGCATATGGTCCGTTAATATTGGGACATGCTAATCCGAAAGTTGTAAGGGAAGTTTCTAATCAATTAACAATTGGAACTGCTTATGGTACTCCGACTGAAAATGAAATAACTCTTGCAAAAGAAGTTATTAATAGAATACCTTCTGCTGAAATGATAAGATTCTGTAATAGTGGTACAGAAGCTACTATGAGTGCAATTAGATTAGCTCGTGGTTTTACTGGTAGAGATAAAATTGTTAAATTTGAAGGAGCTTATCATGGGGCGCATGATTATGTTTTAGTTAAAGGAGGATCTGGTGCTGCAACATTGCCTGATAGTGCAGGTATTCCAGTTGATACTACTAAAAATACTTTATCTGTTCCATTCAATGATGAAAATGCTCTAACAGATTTTATTGAAAAAGAAGGAGAGAATATTGCCTGTATCATCATGGAAGTTGTTATGGGTAATGTTGGTTGTATTGAACCAAAACCAGGATTTTTAGAATTTATTAGAAAAATCACAGAAGAAAATGGCATAATTTTAATATTTGATGAAGTAATTACTGGTTTTAGAGCATCTAAGGGTGGAGCTCAAGAATATTATGGGGTTACTCCGGATTTAACTACCCTGGGTAAAATTGTTGGTGGAGGACTTCCTATGGGTGCTTTCTGTGGTAAAAAGGAAATTATGGAATTGATTGCCCCAAACGGTACTGTTTATCAAGCAGGTACTTTTGCAGGAAACCCTATATCTGTACAAGCAGGTATTTCTACTTTGACTCAATTAGATGATGATTTTTACAAAGAGCTAGAAAGAAAAGGTAAGTTCCTTAGGGGAAATATTCAATCTATCATTGAGGATGAAGAGTATATTATTCAACCAGTTGGTCTTGCATCAATGTTTCAAATTTATTTTAATCCTGCACCAGTTTATAATTATGCTGATGCTCAAGAATCTGACAGAAAAAAATTCTTAAGATACTTTAAATCATTATTAAAACAAGGTGTATTCATTCCACCTTCTCAATTTGAATGTAATTTTATTTCAAATGCTCATAGTATGGAAGATTTACAAAAAACTTCCGATGCCATTGAGATTGCTTTGCAAGATGCTTTTAAAAAAAGAAGAAGGTAATTTAAATGGAAATTGATTATAAAGAAATAGCATCATATGTTGTTATTCTTCTTATAGTTTTAATTGCTTCTCAGCATCTAAATGTTGTTGTATCTGGAAGTATGGAACCTGCTTTTTATAGAGGAGACATTGTTCTAGTTGAAAAAGCAGATTTCTTTGGTATTCATGAGTTTAACGCAAGTGATGTTAAAGTTGGGGATGTGGTTGTTTATGATGCGGCTTGGTATGATCAACCGGTTATCCATAGAATTATTAATATTACAGATATTAATGGAACTACGATGTATGTAATTAAAGGGGATAATAATAATGCTCCTGATCCATATTATGTTACATCAAGCCAAATTAAAGAAAAAATTGTAACAGTAAACGATAATTTAGTCGTAATTCCAAAAATTGGTTATCTCACCCTTTGGTTAAGAGGGTTATAATTGTTATTAAGGTGAGTTAATGTATTTTGAAATTGAAAAACAAGCTATTGATGCTATTAATAAAGCATTAGATCAATATGATGTAGACGTGGATAGAGATTTTAAATTGGAATTTCCACCTAATCCAAAATTAGGTGATTTAGCAAGTACTATCGCATTTGCACTTACTAAAAAATTAAGAACTTCTCCTCCAGAAGTTGCAAAAGGTTTAGTTGAGAAAATTGAAGTACCAGAAATTTTTTCTAAAGTACAAAACTTTGGACCTTATGTAAATTTCTTCATTGATTATAATAAATTCTCTAAATTATTATTAGAAAAAGTCGATGAAAATTACGGACAACTTCCTAATTATGATGAAAAGATTATATTGGAACACACTTCAGCAAATCCAAATGGGCCTTTACACATTGGCCATATAAGAAATTCTATTTTTGGAGATTCTTTATCAAGATTATTAAAATTATCTGGAAGAGATGTTGTAACTCAATACTATGTAAATGATATGGGAAGGCAAATAGCTATTATTGTATGTGGTATTACTGAATGTGGTTTAAAAATTGAAGACTATGAAGGCGACAAAATAGACCATAAAATTGGAAAATTATACTTCGATGCAAATAAAGCTGTTGAAGAAGATGATGCGTTAAATGCTAAAGTTGATGAATTAATCCAAAAATATGAAGAAGGTGCTGATGAAGACTTAAATAAAATCTTCGAAGATGTTGTAGCTAAATGTATTTCTGGAATGAAAGAATCTCTGTTAAGAATGAATATTGCACATGATGATTTTGTATGGGAAGGTCAATTTGTAAGAAGTGGGGAAGTTAATGATATTGTAAATTACATCCAAAAAGAAGGATTTACAAGAGAAGAAGATGTAATGTTCATTGATTTAACTGATTTCAATATTGATAAAGAATTTGTACTTAGAAGATCTAATGGAACTTCTCTTTATTCTACAAGAGATTTAGCTTATCATTTGTATAAAGATACATTAGGAGATACAGTACTTGATATTTTAGGTTCAGACCATAAACTCGCAGCTAAACAAATTAAAGTCATTTTTGAAGAAATTTTAAGAAAAACTGCTCCTGAAGTAATATTCTATGAATTCATCACACTTCCTGAAGGTTCAATGTCCACAAGGAGAGGTAAATTTGTATCTGTTGATGAATTAATTGATGAAGCAGTTTCAAGGGCTCATGATGAAATCAAATCTAGAAATCCTGAACTAAGTGAAGAGGAAATTGCACCAATGGCTGAAGATATTGGTGTTGGAGCTATAAGATTTTTTATTGCTAAATTATCTCCTGAAAAGCATTTAACCTTTAAATGGGATGAAGCCTTAAGCTTTGAAAGAGGTTGTGCTTCAATTCAATATGCTCATGCAAGGGCATGTAAACTAATTGCAAAATCTGGTAAGGATGTTGCTTCCTTAACTGTTAGTGATGATTGGATTCCTAATGAAGATGAACAAGAATTGGTAAGGCAAATAGCTAAATTCCCACAAATTGTTGAAGATTGTGCTAATAAACAAAGAGTTCACAATATTACTCAATACTGTCAAGATTTAGCTGGTTCATTTAATAAATTCTACAAATCACAACAAGTAATTGGATCTGATGTGGAAGATACTAGATTAATTTTAGTTGATAGGGCTAAAACAACTATTAAAAATGCTTTAGATATTTTAGGTGTTGTCGCCCCTGAAAAAATGTAGATGGGTTTATAACTCATCTTAAATTTCCTTTTTTTTGATTTATTTACATTGAATTCCTAATTGTTTCATTATTTTGAAATTTAATTTTCATTTCACTGAAAACTTTATATTATAGGATTAATATCAGCAATGTTGTGATTTCATGATTTAATCAACTCTTATTATTCAAAGAAAAATCATGATATTTATATTTACCAAATCTAACTCAAAATTGCTCTCAGGTGAATTTGCAACTTATTTGTCTGAAGGTATGTTTGATAAATTTATCTGTAAATACAATTTATAATTAGTGAAGAAACTATTGAAAGGAATTTAAACAATTAAAAAACATTTCAGATAATTATTCGATAAAAAATAAAAAATTAATCCACATAGTGGATATAATCTTCTTTTCTAGGTAATGGTTCTGGTGATTCCATATCTGGATAACCAAGAGCTACATGGCCAATTCCTTCATAGGTTTCAGGAATTCCCCATTTTTTTAAGAGTTCTTTTCCTTTTTCGGATGCAAATTCATCTCGGGCTCGGTGAATCCAGCAAGATCCAACACCTATTGCATGAGCTGCATTTACAAGAACTGCAAGAACGCTGGAACCGTCTTCAATGAATGTTGGCATTTCACCATCTGCTAAAACGAGTAATATCGTTTTAGCTCCATAAAATGGATCCATGTCTTCAGGTACATCAACAGGGAAAAAGCTTCTGTTCCATGTAGATAATTCTTCAATGGTTTCAGGATTTTGAATCACAACAATTTTAGGAGATTGCATTCCTCTTGCGGTTGGTGCATATGTCCCTGTTTCTAAAATTATTTTTAAATCTTCGTCTGAGATTTGTTCGTCTTTGAATTTTCTGATACTTCTTCTGGTTTTTAGGTCATTTATTGTTTGATTCATAGTAATTCCTCACATATTGTTTCAAGTGCTTTTAAGAAATTATCGTATTCTGCTTCTGTAAAATTATTTTTAAATTCATTTTCCCATTGATAATCGTAATCGATGACTTTTTGAGCAGTTTTTTTACCTTTGAGGGTTACTTTAATAATTTTTTTTCTTTTGTCTTTGATCCTTTCAATAAATCCTTTGTCTTCAAGCTTTTTAAGATTTCTTGTTATTGTGCTCTCATTTAAATGTAGTATTTCCGCCAATTTTTCCTGATTTATTCCTTCGTGTTCATAGATTATGATTAAAAGTGGATGGAGACCAAAACTCAAATCTTCGTCTTTCACATGTTCATTAATATATTTTGCGTGTTCTCTATGCAGCAGTGAAATGTATGCTGCTGCCGGTTTTTTATCCTGAAACATTGTGATCCCTGTTTTTAATTAATTTGTTGATGTATAACTCAATACATGCATAACATATTAAAGACCCGATTCCACCACCTAAAAGCATTCCATAATAAATTCCTGTTTCGCCCATATTGAATGTAAATCCTAAGAGATATGCAAATATTAACACTAATATGAATTCTCTGAATGTTGTTAATATGAATGATATTGTTCCTTTTCCAACACCTTGGAATGCACTACATGCACTCGCTCCAAATGGAACATATAGGATAAATAGACACATTAACTGCAAGAAGCTAGCAATTAATGGTTCTAATTGGGAACTGTTTTCTGAATATGAGAAAATAAATGCTATTTGATTTGCAAATACATTTAAAATTATACATACAATAATTGAAGCTATAAATGCTACTTTTACAGCATATCTTGCAGTAACTCTTATGTTTTCATATTTTCGAGATCCAAATGCAACGCCTGCAACAGATATTGAAGCAGTTCCAACTCCTATTGCTGGGAGCATTCCGATGTTTATGATTCTCCAACCTGCAGTATAAACAGCTACTGCTACTGGTCCTGATACGATTGTAAGCATATAATTGACGAATATTGTTAAGATTGATAATACTAATTGCTCTAAACTAGCTGGAATTCCAACAACTAAAATATCTTTATACATTTTTGAATCGTTGTGGAATTCTTTGGAATTGTATGAAAGATAAGTGTCCTTTTTAACGAAAATCCAGTAGAACATTAAAAGCAAGCTTACAAGTGGTCCTATAACTGTTGCTAATGCTGCTCCTTTAATTCCCATTCCTAATGTGTAGATGAAAATTGGGTCTAAAATCATGTTGATTATAGCGGCTAGTGCGATTGGTAATGTTGCTCTTTTGATGTCTCCTTCTGCTCTAAATGCTCCACCTACAATCGGGGGCATTAAAATTCCAAATGTTCCTGCAAATACTATTATTCCATAATCCATTGCATAGCCTAAAACGCTGCTTGCACCCATCATCTTAAGCATAGGTTCCAATAATACAATAAATATGACTGTTATGATTGCAGAAAAGATGATACTTAAAATAAGGTTGTGTATTGCAGCATTATTTGCTGAAGCCTTATCTTCTGCTCCAATATATCTTGATATTAAAGAATTACCACCTGCTCCGAGTCCGTTTCCAAATCCGATTAAAATCATAAATAATGGTGTAATATATCCGAGTGCAGCTAATGGTTCTGCACCGAGTCCTGCTACTCAAACACTGTCAATAATGTTGTTTGCAAAAATTAAAAACATGCTGGCAATGATAGGTAATGATAATTTGTTGATAGCCTTTTTAGGGTCTCCTGTAATCATTTCTATATTTGAATTTTTTTCCATATACTTTTCCTCTTATTCTTGCATATGCAAGTATACTCTTGTATATGCAAGTGTTAATATATAAATATTTTCATTAACATAACTATAATCTAATAGGAGACTATATTATGAAGGTTTTAGTTGTTGGAACTGGTGCTCGTGAACATGCTATTGCTGATGCTTTAAAAGATGATGTGGAGTTATTTTGTTACATGAGTAAGGTAAACCCTGGTATGTCAAAAATTGCTGAATTTAAACAAGGCGATGAAGGTGAAATTGAAAAAGTAGCAGCATATGCTATTGAAAAGGATATTGATATTGCATTTATTGGTCCGGAAGCTCCCCTTGGAAAAGGGATTGTTGATGAACTTCAAAAAAATGGTATTAGTTGTGTTGGACCAACACAAAGTGCAGCAAGAATTGAAACTGATAAATCATTCATGAGAAAACTCTTTGAAGACTATGAAATCGAAGGATCACTTGTCTACAAAGTATTTGATAATTCTACTGATGTTTCTGAATTCTTGGATGAATTTGATAGGGATGTTGTAGTAAAACCTGTTGGTTTAACTGGTGGTAAAGGAGTTAAAATAGTTGGTGACCACTTAAAAGACAATGAAGAAGCTAAAGAATACTCATGCGAAGTCATTGATAATGTAATGGGGGGATTTGCTCAAGTAATTATTGAAGAAAGATTAATCGGTGAAGAATTTACTATTCAAGCTTTCTGTGATGGAGAACACTTAGCTCCAATGCCTGCAGCACAAGACCACCCTCATGCATTTGAAGGAGATGTGGGTGCAATCACTGGTGGTATGGGATCATACTCTGATGTTGGTGGATTATTACCATTTTTAACTCAAGAAGATTACGATGCAGCTGTAAAAATCATGGAAGCTACTTTAAAAGCTATTGCTGAAGAAGCAGAACCATACAAAGGTATCTTATATGGTCAATTCATGTTAACTGCTGAGGGACCTAAACTCATTGAATATAATGCAAGATTCGGAGATCCAGAAGCAATGAACGTTTTACCATTACTTAAAACTCCATTAGTTGATGTATGTCAAGCTATTGTTAATGGTACATTAGACAAAGTGGAATTTGAAGACAAAGCTAGTGTATGTAAATACATAGTACCTGATGGATATCCTGAAACTGAATTCGCTGGAGAATTAGTTGAAGTGGATGAAGAAGCTATTGAAGAGTTAGGTGCCAAAGTATTCTATGCTGCGGTCTCTGCTGAAGACGATGGAATCCACTTATCTGGTTCAAGAGCATTAGGTATTGTAGCCAGTGGTGAATCTATAGAAAAAGCTGAAAAAATAGCTGAAAAAGCATGTGAATTTGTTAAAGGCAATGTTTACCATAGAAGTGATGTTGGTGCAACTGCACTTGTCAACAAACGTGTTGAACACATGAAAGAAATTTTAAACTAAATTTCTTTTATTTTCTTTTTTTGATTAAAATGCCAAAAGATGACTTGAGTGATTTAGAAATCGAAGTCCATAGAAAAATTGAATCATTAAAACAAAATCCTCTTTCTGAAGATGAATTGAAAAAATTAAACAAAATTACTACTGAACTGGCAACTAGATATGCTAAAAGTGATGATGAATCTAAAGCTAAGATGTTAAATCATGCAAGTAAAAGACTTAGTGGTTTTCAACGTTTTAAACAAGCTTTGGAGAAAGACCTTGATATTGATCCGGGTCGTTTGATGGGTCTTACAGATGGAATTTTTGGAATGGTAATGACACTTTTGGTATTTGGAATTGCACTTCCAGAATTACAAATAACTAACTATTCTACATTTATATCATTTTTTATAAGTTTGGCTCCAACAATTGGCGTCACAATAGTTAGTTTTGTTCTTTTAAGTTCATTCTGGATTTATCATCATGAATTTATTAAGGTAAATAAACTTAATATTCCTTATTTGTGGTTGAATATTTTATTTTTAATTTGTGTATCATTTGTTCCATTTACAACTTCTTTAATTGGACATTATTCCTATTTCTTCTTATCTGAAGTTATTTTTGGTAGTAACGTTTTGATTGTGATAATTTCATTCTTATTGAGGTATAGATATGCTACTTCAAGGAATTTCCTTGAAAATTCTCCATCGAGAAAAGAACGAAAATATGTTTATCAAACATTTGGGATGATAATGGCTTTGACTATAATTGTTAATCTTTTAGATTTCCATGTTTCAAGTAATTTTATTTATTTATTCTTACTAGTTCCTGTAATATCTACAATTAGGGATATTAGATTTAAAATGGAATAATGGATAACTTTAATATATATCACTAATAAATAGTTAATTTTATTGTTATTATAAAAGGGGATTTTAATGGATAGTTTATTATCAGTTACAGACATTAAAGATGATGTCAGATATATTTTAGATTTAGCATCTAAAATTAAAGCAGGTGAAATGGAAGAAAAACCACTCAAAGATAAAGTATTAGCAATGATTTTTCAAAAATCATCAACAAGAACTAGAATTTCTTTTGATGTTGGAATGTATCAGTTAGGTGGAAGGGCAATCTTTTTATCTTCTAATGATTTACAAATGGGTAGGGGAGAACCAATTTCAGATACTGCAAAAGTTTTAAGTCGTTTTGTTGATGGGATAATGATTCGTGCTATTGAACATGATGATGTAATTGAATTAGCTAAACATTCTGATGTCCCTGTTATTAGTGGATTAACTAATTTAGAACACCCTTGCCAAGCATTAGCCGACATGTTAACAATTAAAGAACATTTAGGTGATTGGGAAGGTAAAAAAATCTGTTTTGTAGGAGATGGTAACAATGTGTGTAATTCCCTTTTATTAATTGCTCCTCTCCTTGGTATGGATATGTCTGTTGCTTGTCCAAAAGGCTATGAACCTTCTGAAGATATCTTAAAAACCGCAAAAGAATATGCTGCTGAAAATAATACTGAAATTATTGTAAGTGATGATATTGGTGTTGCGTTAGAAAATGTTGATGTGGTATACACTGATGTTTGGGTAAGCATGGGAGATGAATCTGAAGCAAAACAAAGAGAAATTGATTTTGCTCCGTTCCAAGTTAATTCTGATTTAATGAGTATAGCTAATGATGAAGCTATTTTCATGCACTGTTTACCTGCAATTAGGGGTCAGGAAGTAACTAGTGAAGTCATTGATGGACCTCAATCTGTTATTTTTGATGAGGCAGAAAACAGAATGCATGCTCAAAAAGCTGTATTATATTACTACATGAAAGATTAAATTCTTTCAAATTACTTTTCTTATAAATAGATTATTCTATGGAAACAAAAGAAAATTGTCCTTGTAGAAAGAAGAAATCTGAATTTCATGGTATATGTGAGGAATGCAGGAAATATCATGCTAATTCAAAAAGAAAAAGAACTGTTACTTGTGAGAGAAAAAAGTTCTCCTTGAAAAATTTGTTTTTCAAGTGAAATTTAAATTAATCCTATTAATGCAAAGATAATAAAAATTCCAACTAAACATAAACAACAACCAATCTCATCTGAGTGGCCATTATTAATTGATGAACTTGTGGTTGTGTTTCTCTGCTGATTATTATAATTATTATTTTCTTGTGTTGTTTCAATTATAGTTGCTTTTTTAACTTCCTCTTCTTTTAATTTGGTTCCACAATTTCTACAGAATACTGCTTCTTCTGGATTTTTTTCACCACAATTTCTACAAAACATATAAAATCCACCTTATAATTATTTTTAAAGATATTATTAATCCTATTCCACCTATAAAACCAGTTATAAATCTTAAATTATTTGTACTTTCTCTGAGGCCAAAATATTGTGTGAAACCATCAACGGCCACAGGTATCATTAGAACCATTGAGAGCATTAACATATTTAAGTCATAATTATGTGTGTAAATTGAGTTACAAATTAGGTAAACTATTAAACCAGTATAAAATCCGGTGCATCTTGCACAAACTGGAAATTGATGACTGTTTATATGAAAGCTTCTCTCTGGTTTTCTGTGGCAGATATATTTTGTTAATTCCATGGTATCAACACAATTTAGATACATTAAATTTATTTCAATAATTATATATATTTTTATGATTATACCTTAAAGTATAATAAATAATAAGGTTTTTACAATGAGAGGTGGAGAAGCGATAATTGAATCCCTAAAAAATATGGGGGTTAAAACAATATTTGGTTACCCTGGTGGACAAACCATACCATTTTATGACATGTTATATGATTCAGATATGGAACATATATTGGTAAGACACGAACAATGCGCAGCTCATGCAGCAGATGGATATGCAAGAGCTTCAGGACGTGTGGGTGTGTGTTTAGCAACTTCAGGTCCGGGTGCTACAAACCTTGTAACTGGTATTGCTACAGCATATATGGATTCTTCTCCAATTGTAGCTATTACTGGACAAGTTCCAACTCAATTAATTGGAAATGATGCATTCCAAGAAGCAGATATTATTGGAATTACTATGCCTATTACTAAACATGGTTTCCAACCTAAAAATCCAGATTTAATTCCTTCTATGATTAAATCTAGTTTTGAAATAGCTTCTAGTGGAAGGCCAGGCCCTATAGTAATCGATGTTCCAAAAAATGTTCAAGAAGCGGAACTTACTAAATTTGATGATTCAATAATTGAAACACCGGGTTATAACCCAACTACTAAAGGTAATATTAGACAAATTAAAAAAGCTTTTGAAATGATTAAGGAAGCTAAAAAACCAATGATTTTGGCTGGTGGAGGAGTCATTATATCTAGTGCATGTTGTGAGTTAAATAAACTTGCACATACAATTAAGGCACCTGTTATGACTTCACTTTTAGGTAAAGGGGCTATTGATGAAACTGATGACTTAGCATTGGGCATGTTAGGTATGCATGGTAGAAAAGTTTCAAATGATTATATTAATGATTCGGATTTATTAATTGCTATTGGTATTAGATTCTCAGATAGGACAACAGGTAGATTAGATAGTTTTGTCCCTGATACCAAAGTTATTCATATTGATATTGATCCTGCCGAAATCGGTAAAAATGTTGAAATAGATTTGCCAATTGTAGGGGATGCACGTAATGTATTGTCTTCATTAAATAAGCTTTTGGAAGGATATGCTGTTTCTAATGAAGTAAATAACTGGGCGAACATGATTAAAGAGAAAAAACAAGAGTTACGTCCAAGAGTAACATATGGTGATGTTCCTCTAAAACCACAAACTGTTATAAAAGAAATAGCAGAATCCATGACTCCTGAATCAATTTTAACAACTGATGTAGGTCAAAATCAAATGTGGGCTGCGCATTTCTTTGAAACCCAAAAACCACGTAAATTCATATCATCAGGTGGACTTGGAACTATGGGATTCGGATTCCCTGCAGCTATTGGTGCTAAAGTTGCTTCCCCTGATAATCCTGTTGTATCAATTAATGGTGATGGTGGATTTTTGATGGTTTGTCAGGAATTAGCTACTATTCGTGAATATGATTTGCCTGTTATTGCAGCTGTTTTAGAAAATAGGACTTTAGGAATGGTATATCAATGGCAAAGTTTATTATATAATGGAAGACACTCTCAAACTTTACTTGGTAATAGTCCTGACTTTGTTAAATTAGCAGAAAGTTTTGGTGTAAATGCAGCTAGAATTACCAAACCTGGTGAAACTAAAGAAATCTTAAGCAAAGCAATTAAAGATAATGAACCAATTTTATTAGATATTGTAATCGATTCAAAAGAGGCATTGCCTATGCTTCCTCCTGGAGCTGGAATTAGTGAAATGATTGGTGAATATAAACTGGAAAAGGATGTGATTTAGATGGATAAAGAATATCATGTTATATCCACATTAGTAGAAGATAAACCAGGGGTTTTACAAAAAATTGCAGGATTATTTAATAGAAGAGGCTTTAATATTGATAGTATTACTGTGGGGACATCTGAAGTTGAAGGATTATCTCGTATGGTGATAAGTGTTAATGCAGATAAAAAAGGCCTTGAACAAGTTATAAAGCAACTAAACAAATTAGTTGATGTTATCAAGATTAAAGATATTACACAAAATGCAGTTAATAGGGAATTATGCCTTATTAAAGTGCATGTCCCTAATGAAAAAGCAAGAGCGGAAATAATGCAATATACTAATATTTTTAGAGCAAAAATAGTTGATGTTTCTGAAGAAAATTTGATTATTGAGCTTACTGGAGATATGGAAAAAATTAATGCGTTTATATCTTTAATAAAAAGTTACGGAATTAAAACTATTTCCCGTACTGGCCTTACCGCTATGGCTAGAGGTGTATAAAATGAGTATTTTAGAAAATGTTTTAGAAGATAATAAGAACTTTGTTGAAAACTTTGAAGGCGAAGAAATGTCCCACCATGCACAAAAAAAGTTAGCAATATTAACTTGTATGGATTGTAGGTTAGTTAACTTTTTTGAACCTGCATTAGGTCTTAAAAGAGGAGATGCTAAAATTGTAAGAAATGCAGGAAATTCCGTCGTTGGAGAAGATGCAATTAGATCAATTGGAGCAGCTTTATACAACCTCGGTGCTGAAGAAGTGTTAGTTGTTGGTCATACTGAATGTGGTATGGCTGGTGCAGATGTAGAAGCTTTAAAAGAAAAAATGCTTGCAAGAGGAATTAAAGAAGAAGATATTGCTAATTATGATTTATCTGAATGGCTTGGAGGATTTGACGGTGAAGAGGAAAACATCAAAGATGTTGTGGAAAAAATCAAAAATCACCCATTAATTCCTGACGTGCCTGTACATGGTCTTATCTTGGATATTGTCACTGGGGAATTAAAAGTTCTAGTAGATGGTTATTAATCATCTATCTTTCTATTTTTTTTCATATGTTCGATTT
>CAYFRZ010000021.1:0-19390 GCA_964345675.1 uncultured Methanobrevibacter sp. | reverse complement strand
CATAAACAATAGGATCTAAAGTAATTTTTTCAACTTTTAATCCTGGTTTGTATACAACAACAGTTGTATTGTTAGTGTTATTTGTTTTGTTTGATGACTCGTTTTGAATTATATCTGAGTTAACCATAACAATATTAGTCCAATTACCCTCTTTAATTACTTTAAAAGTGATATTGAAACTAACTGATCTACCAGGTTGCAATATTCCATTATAATAGAAATATCTACCATCATTAGACCAATTCTCACCAACAAATGAAATATACTTTAATCCTACAGGATACAATTCTTTAACAGAAATGCTTGATAAATTACAATCACCAGTATTAATAACCTTAATGATATATGATACATAATCTCCGATTTTCACAATCTTAGTTAATGCAGTTTTCTCAACTTTCATATCAGGTTTGTATACTTTGGTTGTGTTGTTGCCTGTTTTGTTATCAGTTTCATTGGATCCTGCAATAACAATATTGGTCCAGTTACCTGGGCTAACAGCATCAAATACCACATCAAAGCTAGCGGATTCACCAACTTTTAAAACATTGCTATATGTGAATTTACCATTATTATAAGACCAGTCAGTGCCTTTGAAAGAATTGTAAGCAAGTCCTTCAGGAATCTTTTCAACAACAAAAACATTTCCTAAATCAGAATCACCAGTATTTCTAACGATAATTGTAAACACAGTCTGATTACCAACATTAACAGTTTTGTTCAATGAAAGTTTCTCAACAGTCATATCAGGTTTGTATACTTTGGTTGTATTATTACCAGTCTTATTATTAGTTTCATTAGATTTAACAACTACGAAATTAGTAAAATTACCAGTTTTTGTAGTATCGAATGTTACATTAAAACTATATGAGATACCAACATAAAGAGTTCCGTTGTATGTCCACATTGGTTTTCCATCACTGGTTCTTGAAAATATCCATTTTCCACTAGAATCTGAAAAACTATTGTAAACCAAACCATCATATTCATCTTCAATAACACTAACATTGGTTAAATAATAGCTACCAGTATTAGTAACTTTGATTTCAAAGGTTGTTTGATTACCTAAAACAACAGTTGGAGTCAATGTATTTTTAACAACACTCATATCATAAGTAAGATTCCTCATAGTAATTTTAAATCCAAACATGTTTTGAATGCGTTTAGTAATATTATATGCTTTAAAATCAATTGTACGTACTGTTGTATTATTTATAATTTCAGAAAATCCTTGATCAGGAATACGTAAACCAGCATTATATTCAGCAATAACATCTTTAATCATATTATCCGAACTATTAGCATAATAATCATCAGTGAATATCCAGATTTTATTTTGCATATACCTTTCATTACCATAATAATACTTGTATATCAATATTTTTAAGTATTCTGCTATTTGTTCACCAGTTTTACTATTTTTCAGTAATGATAAATCTTTATGAGGGTATAATGGAGTTATAGGACTTGATAATATTTTATCTTTTTCAGCACAAAATGCAGTATAATTATCAGATAACCGAACATTACTATATCCATCAGAAAGCTTAAATACAACTTCAACTTTTGTTTCGTTAATAATTACTTGGTCAATAGTATTATTCAGTAAAGTAACATTATTTAAAGTAACATTATTAACATAACCTATTGCTCCACCAATTCCATTTGCGGTATTATTAATAAACATGGTGTTGTTAATAGTACCATTTTTACCACTCCAGTAAATTGCACCACCATCATTATTTGCAGTATTATTAATAAATACTGAATTATCAATAGTGGATCCAGTACCCGCAATATATACAGCACCCCCTACAGTTGAAGCATTATTGCCCTGGAAAATAGAATTAATAATATTCGCTTTAGATAATACTAAAATAGCTCCAGCGGATCCAGCAGTATTATTAATAAAAGTATTATTATCAATATTGACAGTACCACTTTTTACTACAATAGCTCCTGCACTCCAACCAGTATTATTAATAAATGTATTATTAATTATATTCATTGTACTAGCAGAATTTTCATTAACAAAAATTGCTCCACCACGAGTCCCATTATTAGATATGAAACGTGAATTAATTACTGAATTATTTGTACCAACACCAGAAACTCCACCACCTCGTAGAGATGCAGTATTATTTATAAATGTACAATTATCAACAATACCAAATTTACCACTCATGAGAATTGGACCATAAAAACCATAAGTGTTTTTAATAGTAGAATTTGTTATCCTAAAATTATTATTGGTACCTGATAAAACAATTATACCATTTTCGGAAGTAGAATTGACAATAGTTATATTATTAATTATCCCATCATTTCCAGACCAACGAATAGCACCACCAACACGACCCTCAGAATTCATAATATTGGAATCAGTTAATGATCCTTTATTACCGCTCCATTGAATAGCACCACCAGATTCAATATAAATATTGGAGAAATTTAATCCAGAAATTGAAACACCATTACCAACAACCTCAAAAACTCTTGTATTATTAATATTTGCATTTAATAATACAGAATTCGGTTTTGCTTTAATAGTTAGATTATCAATATCAATTTTTAAATTTGTATTATGTGGACCATCATAAACACCAGGATTAATATATATTGTATCATTACTGGATGAATGATTCAAAGCTAATTCAATATTATTAAATGGATCATCTTGTGTTCCACTACCTCCAACGGTTATATTCTTTCCAACATACAATGTTTTTTCACCAGAAGTTAAAATATTATCATCTAAATTTGAAGTTAAAACATCATTAGATGTGGAATTATCCATATTATTCTCTTCTGCTGCAACTGCAGATAATGAAATAAGTAAAACTATTGAAAATACCAATATCATATAAATATTCTTAGTTTTCATCTTTATTTTCACCTCCCTATAAATTAATTATTAAAAAAGATTAAATATTATGCAAATTAACAATTCAATATTAATATTGTATATTGATATATTAATTCTTTATAAAATATATTAAATTGCATTTTTTCAAGTCAAAAATATTTAATTGCTAAAAAATAATGAACTTAAATTATACAATGAATTAAATTTAAATAAAGTTTTGAATTTGCATTTCATTTGATGTACTGCTCATCTAGTAAGATTAATATGGATGAGCATACATTTAAATATTAAAAAAAGGGTGATTTAAAAAATAACTTATTCGTCCAACCAAATTTTTACAATATCTGCTGAATCGTGCGCATTAGTGCCATGTATTGATAAACCTTTTTTGATTACAGCACCTTTACATAATTTTTTTAAATCTTTATTACTTTTACCAAATCCTGATCCTTCATGAGTAATAAATGGCTTTACAGTTTTTCCAGTGAAATCAAGCTGTTCCAACTGTGTCCACATTGGCATTGGAAGTGTTCCCCACCAATTTGGAAAACCAATATAAATTAAATCATATGAAGAAATATCACTCAAAGTTTCTTTAATTTCAGGTCTTGCATTTGCCTTAAACTCTTTTTTAGCGATTTCAGCACATTTCATGTAGTCGTCAGGATAACTTTCCTTTGATTCGACTTTAAATAAATCAGCACCAGTGAATTCTTGAATAAATTCGGCAATTATTTCAGTGTTTCCTTTTTCAATAGTTTTAAGTTTGCCACAGAAGTAGTTTTCCCCGCTTCTTGAAAAATAAATAATTAGATTTGACATAATTAAACCTCTTATTTTATTTGTTATAAAGCATACTATTTTAAATGTTGCTAACATCAACAATTAAAAACATTTAATAAAAAAAGAAAAGAATAATAAAAATTATTCTTTAATAGAACGAGCAAGTGCTGCACCTTTTTCAAATGCTTCAGCAAGCACATCTTCATCAGGTACAAATAAAACATCCATGGTATCAGTTACAGTGAATCCTGCTTCTTCTAAACCACTTTGAAGTTTAGCTACTGCTCCTCCACCCCATCCTTTAGATGAGAAGATTAATGCATTTTTCTCACTACCAGTTCCTTTGAAGTTCACACAATCCAACCAGTACATCATGTTTCCAATTCTTGGGAATGGTTTGTTCATCATTGTAGGAGCACCGATTGCAATAGCTTTAGAGTCTAAGATATCTGTAATTACATCATCCGGACCGTCTTCTTGCATAAAGTACATTTCAACTTCCACCCCTTCACTCATGATACCTTCAGCAATTTGGAATGCTAACTTTTCGGTTGAGTGATGCATTGTATCATATATAACAGTAATTTTGTCTTTACATACACCGGATGCCCATTCAGAGTATTTTTCCACAATTGGTTCTGGATTAGTCCAGATTTGACCATGACTTGGTGCAATCATTTTAATTTGCTCTAAAATACCCATATCAGTTAATTCTTGTAATCTCATTCTAAACATTGGAGATCCTAAAGTTACAAGATTAGCATAATATTTTTGTGCTTCTCTTATAATGTAATTCACTGGATAGTCCTTATCAAATCTTTTTGAATGACATACATGCTGTCCAAATGCATCATTTGAAAACAATATTCCATCTTCAACTAAAAAAGTAAACATGTTGTCCGGCCAGTGAAGCATTGGTGCCAATATGAATTTTAAGGTTCTACCACCAATATCTATTTCGTCTCCGGTTTCTACAGCATTGAGTTCTAAATCTGAGAAATTATGATATTGAGCTTCTAAGAAGTTAATACAATTTTGTGATGCATAAATTTCTGCATTAGGATTATATTTGGCAATAGTGTCTCTTAAGAATGTTGAATGGTCCATTTCAGAATGATTTTGGACGAAAACATCAATTTTGAATTCTTTTCCTTCTTGTTCAAATGCGTCTTTTACTCTCGCATCGAATTGATCGAATAATCCTTTATAAACATTATCGATTAAAACAGTTTTTTCTTCACCAAATACTAAATATGCGTTGTAAGTGGTACCAGGAGTTCCATATCCATGGAAAGTTCTACTGTTCCAGTGGATTACTCCAACCCAGTATACCCCTTCAGCTATTTTAAATGCTTTTGCTTTCATCATTATAACCTCAAAAATATTTAAGTCATATAAATTTATATTATAAGTATTATATAAAATAATATCATATTTAATTAAGACGAGGTCATATTTTGAATAAAAGAATTGATTTGCATATGCACAGTTTATTTAGTGATGGGGAATTATTACCTTCAGAACTTGCAAGAAGAGCTTTAAAATTAAACCATGAAGTAATAGCCATTACTGACCATGTTGATTGGTCTAATGTTGAAGCAATTCCAACAATTCAAGATGCAATTGATGACATTAATGCTAACTGGGACATAACTGTTGTTCTCGGAGCTGAAGTGACACATGCACCAATTGAATCCATTGATGGAATAGCTGAAAGAGCAAAAGAATTAGGTGCTAAAATTGTTGTTGTCCATGGTGAAACATTAAATGAACCAGTAACACCCGGAACAAACCGTGCTGCAGTTGAATCTAAATATGTTGATATTTTAGGACATCCCGGATTGATTACTAAAGAAGAAGCGGAAATTGCTCTTAAAAACGATATTTATCTTGAAATTTCAGCACGTAAAGGACATTGCCTTGGAAATGGCCATGTGGCAAACATTGCTCGTGAAGTTGGAAATAAGTTACTTGTTGATACTGATACCCATGCACCCGGAGACATCATTACTTTTGAAAAATCATATGAAATTGCATTGGGTGCAGGTTTAAGTCATGACGAGGCAATGAAAGCTGTTGTCGATAATCCTCATGAACTACTTAAAAGTAAAGGAATTTTATGAAAGCATCAGAACTTTTAGAAATAATACAAAAAAATATTCAGGATTATCCCATCGAATATTTGCGAAATAAAGTAACGGATGTTAGATACCAAGATCATCTAACTAAAAAACTTGCCGAATATAACTCAAATGTATATGATGATATATATGAGACTATAATAATCGATGATTTTGATATCAAAGATGATATAATTAAAAAGATGAAGAGGGACATTACATTTTATTTTGATAAGTATGGTGGAGGTGAAGACGAACATAAACGATTCGCCGAAAATATTTCACTGTACTTAGCATTAATAGCTAAAAAACCACTTCACCCATATAGTGAAAATAAAAAAGATGAAATATACTATTCAAACGGTTCTTACTACTGCAAAGGCCGTATGAAATACATTCGTGATGAAAAATCATTATGCAGGTACTGCATCTGCAAAAATGTTGGATTTAATGATTTATTTTAGAACTTTATAAGTTAAAATCAAATCCTTATCTAATTGATATGAATCAGTTAATTCAAGTTTAACCGCTTCATCCATTAAATCAAAACCTTCACCATCAAAGAATGTTTTAGAATCCATGCCACCAACTACCATCGGTGCAACACAAATTCTTATCTCATCAATAAGACCTGCTTTTATCATGGAAAAGTTTAGGGTAGAACCTCCTTCAAGCATTAGCTTATCTATTCCTTCCTCGTGAAGATAACTCATTAACAACTTTAAGTCCACTCTTTCACTTCCAGAGAAGAAAAATTCAACTCCTCTTTTTTTGAATGTTTTATACTTCTCAGAAGCAAGCAACTCATCTTTATATTCTCTTGCACAGGCAATAATTGTTTTAGAATCATCATTTGTAATTCTAGCATCAATAGGGGTTCTGCATTTACTGTCAACCACTACCCGAACAGGATTATCATCAGGATTTGCATCAATTTTATGAACAGTTAGCCTTGGATCATCAGCAATTACAGTTCCG
Source organism: uncultured Methanobrevibacter sp. (assembly GCA_964345675.1). Taxonomy (GTDB): domain Archaea; phylum Methanobacteriota; class Methanobacteria; order Methanobacteriales; family Methanobacteriaceae; genus Methanocatella. The sequence goes on along the minus strand of CAYFRZ010000021.1, from coordinate 12,643 downwards.
ATTCCAACCATTATTGCATCACATTCTTTTCTAAGTTCATGTACCCTTTCAAGGTCCATTTTACCTGAAATATTTGAACTTCCAGTTTTAGTTGCGATTTTACCATCCAATGTCATTGCTGCGCTTAAAATTACATAGGGCCTCATTTAATTCACCTAAATATGATATAACATTTCTTTAATTTGCAAGAAATTCATTAATGTTTTACTTTCAAGTACACCAGGCATTGTTAAAGCTACAATAATACCCAATAACCCGAATACAAATCCAATTGCCCAAATTAATTTGACAGCATCCTTTTCTGCAATCGGTTTTCTTAAAATCAATCTAATCAATGATTTAAAACCAACATCCGGCCTTACTAACTTACCTTCATCGTTTAATTGGGTTGGTTTTTGTTGCTGACGATTCATAAAACCTGCAGAGTAGAATTTTAAAACTGCATCAATAATATTCGGCATTAAAATAATAAATGCAATTAATTTTACACGCCCAATAAATGCAATACAAACAACTGCCGCACCTATAATTAATGTACCTGTGTCCCCTGGAAAAATTTCCGCAGGATATCTATTATAGTATAAAAATGCAATTAATGCACCAAGCATACTCATAGAAATGATGGTTACATCGTATTTGCCTAAAATAATACATGCAATTGTAAGTGATGCCATTGAAATAATGCCCAAACCAGATTCAATTCCATTTAAACCTGCAAGCATGTTTGTAAGGTTTGATCCTATAGACAATGCAATAGGAATTGTAATTAGATACAATAATCCCACATTTGGAGGCGCTACCCAAATTAAGGGAAGACCTGCAAGGAAAAGCAAAGAAAATTTTTCCTTGGAAGATAATGCAAGCAAATCATCCACAATACCAATTATTCCAACAAGCAATATTACCACAAGAACAACAACTAAATTAAATGTAAGAACATCGTGCATATATATTCCAGAAAACATTCCAATAATAAATCCAAACAGAATACCGAATCCGCCCATTTCAGCAACAATAGGTTTCCATGATTTATGAATATCTTTTCCAACAATATCTGCTGCTTCAAGTTTTCTTATAATCCTTGGCATAGTTAATCTGCTTACAAAAAAAGATAGTAATCCACAGATTATAGCTATTCCATACAAAGGAATTTGAGGTAAAATCATCATAATAAACTATTTAAAATTCATTATTAAAAAAAGTAATTATTTTTTATTTAAAATATAATAAACACTCCTTAAAGGAATATTTAATTTTTGAGAAATTTCTTTTGGAGATAAACCTTCATTTCTAAGCTTTTTAATTTCATTGTGATCATATTTTCTTTTTCTATTATCAAACTGAGCTTTACTTTTTTTTAGAAGATAATATACTCGGCTAAGCTTTAAATCTAATTTTTTAGATATTTCTTTTGGTTTAAGGCCTTTATTTGACAGTTCTAAAACTTCAAATTCCATTCCATTTGTCTGACTTTTAGCTCCCCAATTATATTTCCTTTTGACTTCAATATCAAGCTGGGACAATGCATCAATATACTTATTTGAAGTTCTTTTATACACACTAGGTGAACAGGTAATTACCTCCAAATTTGGATAATTTTCCATTAAATTCACAATTACGGCAGAACTCAATGTTTTTGTTATGTGAATTGTTGTTACATCCTCATCCATGCAATCACTATTTTTTAATTAAGTCTAAAAACTTTTTAGATTTATCGCTTTTCGGATTTTTAATACTGTCAATATTTTTAATTTCCTTTTTAACTTTAGATTCATTAATATTGAATGCATTACTAATGCTTTCAAGTTCAATATCTGAATTTTCATGAATTAAAGCAGCACCTAATGCAACATGATTGAATTTAATATTAGAATTCTTAATTTGCTTTTCAAATTTAAATTTATCATATAGCAATAAATCCATTTCACAAACAGGAATAATTTTAATATTGGTATATGCATTTAAAGTTTCAATAACCTTTCTATGGGTGGTTTGGAATACTTTTCTTTGTTCACGATCAAGTTCCACTCTAATATGTGGAAATGGACTGATATCGATTTTACGTGAATTGTTTGAAGTTGTAAGGTAATATCTGAATATATCCCAGATAATTAATGTAGATGCAATGTTTCTAAGAATATTTTTATAAATATTTTCTCTTTTCTTTAAATCACGGCTAAGTGATCTGTTTATATTTCCATATTTATCATAAAATCCAAGACGTTTGAAATTTTCTTCAATTTGAGACTTTCTCCATTTATCAATAGCTTCCAAATCATATTGATCAATGAAATCCGGAGTTTTTTCTTCATATTCAGCTAAGATTTCATCATATTTATTAATTCTTTTAAAATCAGCTAATTTTCTTTTTAATATCTCATCATTAATATCATCGATTATCTGCTCACTATATCTAACATAACCAATAGCTAATGCAGTTCTTGCATGTTTATCATCGATGATTGCGGGTTTTGTTCTATGAAATCTTAATGCTTCTATCCTTACATGTTTACCGTATATTCTTCTCACTTCTTCTTCATAATTATTTACATATTCAGAATCTAAAGTGATATTTTTTCTAACTAAGCGATTATTTTTATCTTTGAATCGTATGATTAAAGCTATTGTTTTAACCACACCTTTACGTTCTTGTTTAAGAATGTTTAAAACTTGTTTAAGAGATTCTCGACCGAATGTAGTGAGCTGGCTTCTCAAAACCATATAATTGCCTGATAACGGCAGGTAGGGGATTATTTCTATTCTATTAGTTGCATCTTTTTTGATTTTAAATGAAAAATTTCTGCATCCGCAACTACATTTACCTTCAATATGCTTATATTCACTCATGGAATATTTTTTATAGCATGAAGCACATTTCACATATCCGAATTGTTCCAAATTACCAATTGCTATTTTATGTGAATCAATAGCAGATTTTACCCGGTCTAGAAGATTTTTCTTAGCGTTCGCCCTCATTCTGAATATTTTGTTATGGCGACTATTTTCTCCCATTTCTTCAACATCAATATCAGCTACTGATTTTGATCCATATTTATTTAATGATGTGAAAGGTGTAGTGTAGCCCTGTGCATCCATATCCTCTTTTAATTCTTGTAAAAAGTTTAATCTGTCATCTAGTTTAAAGTAGAGGTCTTTGAAATATTCGAAATCTTCAATATTATCAAGACTAATATTATCATTTGCTATTGCTTTTAAGTAGTTCTCGGCTTTGTTTACTAGGACAGATTCAGGCATTTTAATCTATTTATTGAATTCTTTCGCCAACTTCTGCTTTTACATCTGGAGTTAATAATGCACCAGATTCCCCAGTAGCAAGAATCATACCTTCAGATAAAGTTCCGAATAATTTTGCCGGTTGGAGATTTGCTACAACACAGACTTTTCTGTCAATTAATTCATCAAGAGTATAGAATTTTGCAAGACCTGCAACAATTTGTCTAGGTTTCTCTTCACCAATTTCTACCTGTAATTTTAATAATTTATCAGATTTTTCAATTTTTTCTGCTTCTTTAATTTGTCCAATTTTTATTACAACTTCATCAAACTGATCAATAGTAATTAAGTCACTCATATTTTCATCCTCATTGTTTTCTTTTAAATTTTCTTTTAGTTTTTCTTTTTGAGCATCTATTTCTTCATCTTCAATCTTTTTAAATAGGGGTTTTGCCTTATTGATTTCATATCCTGATGGGAGGAATACTGCTGCATCTGCCCAGTTAGACAACTCATCAATATTCATTATTTTAGCTATTGCATCAGCCTTAGTTGGTATGTAAGGTTTTAAAGTGTAAGCTAATGTTTTAGCTAATTGGTTAGATAAGTATAAACAGTTAGCTGCTTTTTGCATGTCTTCTTTTACAGCTTTCCATGGTTCTTGATCGTTGAAATATTTATTTCCTTTCTTAGCTACTTTAAATATTTCAAGTAAACCTTCCCTAAACTCAAAGTTGGCGATAAATTCACCAGCAGTTTTTGGCAATGCTTCAATAGCTTTTCTGAATTCTTCATCTTCCGGAGATGGATTTGCATATTCTGGGACTTTATTATCGAAGAATTTACGTGTAAATGTAAATGTTCTGTGTAAGAAGTTTCCAATGATATCTGCAAGTTCATCATTATTCCTTTTTTGGAAATCATCCCATGAGAAGTCTGAATCTTTGTTTAATGGAGCATTAATTGTTAAAAAATACCTGAGAAGATCAGGATCATATTCTTTTACAAAATCGTCAATCCAAATAACCCAATTTTTACTTGTAGACATTTTTTCTCCTTCAAGAGATAAAAATTCTCCAGCATAAATCATGTCAGGTAATTTACAACCATATGCTTTTAATAATCCTGGCCAGAATATTGAATGATGGTAAATAATATCTTTTCCAATGAAATGAACTACAAAATCATTCCAATATTCTTCCCATTTCTTGCCGGATTGAGCTGACCATTGTGATGCTGATGAAATATAACCTAAAAATGCTTCAATCCATACATATAATACTTTACCTTTTGATTCATCCAATGGTACTGGAATACCCCAATCCATATCTCTTGTTAAAATCCAATCTTTCAATCCTTCTTTTAACCAGTTTGATGCATAGTTTTTAACATTTGCAGGAAGGTTTTCATTATTATTAATATAATCTTTAAGTTCGTCTTCAAATTCGGATAATTTGAATGCATATTGATAAGTATCTTTAATAATAGGTGTTGTCCCACAGGTAATGCAGTGAGGTTCATCAAGTTCTGTTGGATCTAATGCCCTACCACATTTTTCACAGTGATCTCCACGAGCTTCCGCCCCACATACAGGACATAATCCTTCAACATATCTGTCAGGTAAGAATTTTTTACAATTTGGACAGTATAATTGCTCCAAATCCTGTCTGTAAATTAATCCTTTTTCATACAATTCTTTAAAGAAATTTTGAGCAATCTCATAATGTTTTTCATCAGTAGTTCTTGAAAAGTTATCCAAAGATATATTCATTGATTCAACATCACGAACAATCATATCATGATATCTTTTAGAAATTTCAATTGGTTTTTTATTTTCCTTATCTGCCTTAACCGCAATAGGTGTTCCATGTTCGTCAGTAGCGCAAACCATTAACACATCATTTCCCGCCATACGATTATATCTTGCATAGATATCTGCCGGCAGATATGTCGAACGGATGTGACCTAAATGACATGGCCCATTTGCATAAGGAAGTGCACATGAAATAAATATTTTTGACATTTTCTAATCCCCATATTTAAGTTTAAACATTAAATAATTATGTTATTCATGTATAATAAAATTAGCTTTTTTTAGGATATTTTTATAATATTTAATCTTGTTAATAGAAACTATAAATTAAAGAAATAGTAATTTTTTGAGAAAAAATATATTTTAAGCTATAATAATAGAAAATAAATAAATTTATCCAGCATTATATTCAACTATCCAAAATATTGGACAGATGATTATTCTTTATAACAGATATTAAAATCAAATTTATACAACTATAAAATTGTCCAATATTAATATTTACTTTAAAAATGAGTTAGCTATTTAAAATATAAAATAAAAAATTAAAAGCATGACTGAAGTTTCTTATATTAACCCCTTATCAAACGAAGGAAGAAGAATCATCCGTAGTTACGGCGATTTAAACCAAATTTTTGAAGAAGATGAATCCTTAATTGAAATATGTACACGTACTTCAAATCAAAAACTTTCAGATGATTACATTCCAAAATCATACCATGATTTGGCTCTTAAGCGTGTGCAATGGGCAATTGAAAAAAAGAATAACAAAAACTTCACTCAAGCGGAATTCGAATTTTTAACAAATGATGAGTTATACACTCAAGATGTAGTAACATTTCATATTTTATGCCAGGCAATAGCTGTTCAGTTTAATACAGGTTCTCGTGAAACTAGGTTATTTATACAATCACAAGGAACTCTCATCCTTGAACGTCTAGCTAAAATACCTCCAATGTCAAGAGCCGAAATTATTGATGATGTTCTTGATGAAGTTAAAATTGATGGCAGCATTAAATGGAAATCACTTAAAGACATTGTTGCAACTAAAAAACTTAAATTAACTGATTTATTAATTGATAATGGAGATATCGTTCTTCAACAAGATGATTTTTTAAATAGATTCTCCGATAGATTCCATGACCGAAGTCCAGATAGAATGTATGGCATATTAATTGGAGATAGTGTTAAAGAACAAATATTATCAAGATTAATCATGCAGAAAACCGAAGAATACATTAAAAGAATTAAAGAAATGTCTTCCAGAATTGAAATTCACCCTGCAATTATAAAAATTGGTGAAGAATTAAAAGAATTTATTCCTGATGAAATTGGAAAATATAATCAATATTATGCAGGCAGTGGAGGAATTTATGGTAGTGTTCAAGCTGGAAAATTGAATCCAGATGCTTTTCCACCATGCATTCAAGAAACAGTTAATGGAGTATCTTCAGGTGGACGTAACGATGCTATTGTATTATTATTAACATCATTTGCATCATATGCCCGATTGTATCCAAGAATATTTGCATCAGAAGAAAATGTTAAAGTCTCAGATATGGATCCAGATTTAACAATCACAGAAAATGAGATTTTGCCGTTAATTTTTGATGCTGCAGACAACTGTACACCACCATTATTCGAAGATCAGCCACAAGAAAAAATAAATATTATATCAAAATTAGGATTTGGAATGCATGATAGATTAGATATTAATCATGAAGGTGAAACTAAATGGTACACACCAATGAGCTGTGAGAAAATAAAAATACACCTGCCCAACCTATGCCATCCGGATAAGTCTTGTAAAGGAATTAATAACCCATTATCATGTTATGGACGTAAAAAATTCCAGCTTGATAATGCACAAAAAGAATAATTATAAACTATTTTGTGAAAACATAAATGGATTATGATCTTCGTAAATTGCATCATAATACATATTTAAAATAGATGATTCCCACATATTATAATTAGCTCTTTCTTTTTTTTCAAAATTATATGCTAAAAGTCCAATTTTACGGTTCATCTCATCAATACCCTTCAATTCGCAAAATTCAGTGATAATATCAGGAATATATTCACTAGGTTCACTACTGCTGAACTCTAAAAATTCAGAATACTCTGAAGCAGAGAAGAATTCTTCCTCATCAATCGGATCATCATATGAATCTATTTTAAATAAATCAATGTAAATATTACTTGGAAGTGGCAAATCATTTAATTCAACACCAATTCCATAAATTTCACCAGTTTCTAAGTTTAGTCTTGTATAACCTGTTTTCATACCGGTTTGCCAATTCTCATAAGCAGGTTTTACAATATCTTCAGGTGTAAGACTAGACAATATGACTTTTAAATGTTCAATACCAATTACTTCAACTATATCTTCCATGAAATTATTTTCAATTATCTTATTAATAAAAGTGTGGAAAATCATTACTTTGCAAATGCACACTTACCTAATAAATAAATACTTTAAAAAAGTAATTTATAAACATGTTTTCTAAAGCTACACTTAAAGAGAGAAGACAATATTATCGTGAAGAATGGTCAGTGAAAGACTTACCTGAATTCATAGCTACTGATTTGAAAAAAAGAGAATTTGGTTTTGATCATAACGGAAGAGGGCCAAATGACAGATACAAAGTATTTAGAGGACCTGAATCATTAGGAAAATTCTTAAAATTCAAATCACCTTTTGCATCATATATATCAGTAGCATTTTACAATAATCCTAGACGTAGGGAAGATTGGTTAAAAGCAGAATACATTTTTGATGTAGATGCAAAAGATATTCCAATTAGAACTTGCCAGTGCAATGGAGTTTGTGAAGTTTGTCTCGGTGAAGCTTTAGAAATTGTTAACTCATTAATAGACACATTGCAATCAGATTTGGACTTGAAAAATATACATTTGATCTATTCAGGAAGAGGATATCACATTAGAATTTTAGATGAAGAAATGATGACTGCTAACAGTGAACTTAGATCAGAAGTTTTAAAATATGTGGCAGGAGCTGAAGTTCCGAAATCACAATTTGTAAACCCTGAAATTTCAAATAAAAGTTTTAACTTTGAGCATTTTACAATCCCAATTGGGTATTCTAAAATTTTCACAGATAAAGTGAAATTTAATATTCAACATTTAGTGGGTAATGAAAAAATTGATGGAATTAATCCAAAATTAATGAAAGATATTATGGCATCAAGGCATTACTTGGATAATGATAATTGGGGCTATTTTAAAAGAGATATTGGTCCTAGAAGGTATAAAAATCTTGTTGCTGCTATGGCTCGTGTTAATTTATCAACAATAGATGCAAAAGTTTCAATTGATTTAAAAAGAATTTTAAGGCTTCCTTCATCACTTCACTCCAAAGTAAGCATGAAATGTATAGAAGTTAAAAACAGAGAAACTTTTGATCCCCTAGATAAAGCAGTCCCCAAATTTGTTTATGAAAGAAAAGGTGTATAAATATGGATAAAGTTTTAAGAGACATACTAAGAAATAATCAGTATTTTGAAGAAATAAACCCTGACAGATATGTTCCTGAATTTTTAGGATTAATAGTTAATGGTGTTGTAGTATATCATGTTAATTGGATTGATATTATTGAGAATGAAATAGTATTCATGCATAAAGATATTCAAACTCATCCAATTGTTTCACTTGTTTTAGAAAACCTTAATTCTTTAATGATTATTACAAATGAAGGAATAAAAGAGGTTTTATAAAAGCTAATTAAGTAATTTGTCTGTTTCAAGACATTTCATTTTTATTTTCTTGGAAATTATCTCAGCTGAATCATCACCTGGAATAACATTCCAGTTATAAGTAAACTTTTTTGACCTTAACCTATTTTCTCTCAAACACTCTATGTTTTTAAACATTTCAGTATCTTCACTACGACCCCCAATTCTTCTTAGGGATTCTTCAGGACTTACATCCAAAAAGAACATACAATCAGATGTTGGAAGAACAAGTGTTACAATCTTATAAACAATGGTATTTATCCCATTTGGAAGGTACATCACTGCTAAAATGTACCTGGAAAATATTAATACATCAACACTATCATCATGAGTATATTTTACAACAGATCTGATTGCATCAAGGCCAAAATAAACAGTTGCAAGTAAATGATTAATTTTACCTGATTTCAATAGAGCTTCTTTTGATTTTCTACCATATCTATTGTCAAAACATGGGTGGGAGCGAACAACTACATTTCGCCCTTGTTTTTCATACATTTCAGCTATTAATTTAACTTGTGTATCTTTACCAGATCCATCTAAACCATCAATGACAATAAATTTCTTCATTAAAACACCAAATATAATAATTATTTAATAGGATAAAACTCAGTGTATTTGGAATTTCTTTCGATAGGGTTCCTACCTAAATCCTTAACCATCCTGCTTAAAGTACCAATAGATGCTTCAACTCCATCTGGCGCTCCTGAAGCTTCTGATAATTCATCTCCACCTAAAGTACCACCCAAATCATTAGCACCTGCAGCTAAAGATACTTGAGCAAATCTATATCCCATCTTTACCCATGAGACTTGAATATTCGGAATTAAATCTCTAAGCATTAATCTAGAAATAGCGTATAATTTTAAATCTTGTGTTCCACTAGCCCCAAGGTTTGATTGGCCTTCTAAAAATATTGGAGAATATTCATGCATAAATGTCATTGGAATAAATTCAGTAAATCCATGAGTTTCCTCTTGCAATTTTCTAATAATATCAATATGTTCTACCCTTTCTTCTAAAGTTTCTACATGACCATACATGATGGTTGCAGAACCTGGAATTCCAACTTCATGAGCTGTTTTAACAATATCAATCCATTCAGAAACACTGACTTTTTCAGGACAAATTAATTCTCTTGAACGGTCTGTTAATATTTCAGCAGCAGTTCCAGGTAATGTATCAAGACCTGCATCCTTTAATCTTTCACAACCTTCAGCAACATCAATTCCAGATACACCACATGCATCAGCAATCATTGTTGGTGAAAATCCGTGAATCATTACATTTGGATATTCATCTTTTAACAAGTGAAGTAAATGTTCATAATATCCAATATCCGCATCTGGAAGAACCCCACCCATTACACAAAACTCATGGGCTCCTTTTTCAACAGCGCCTTGAGCTTTTGTAAGAATGGATTCATCATCTAAAATATAAGCATCAGGATCATCTGCATCTTTTCCAAATGCACAGAATCCGCATTTTACTGTACAAATGTTTGTAAAATTTATATTACAATTATTAATGAATGTTACATTGTCCCCAACAATATTCTGTCTTAAGTAATCAGCAGTTGCAAGTAATGGATGTAAATCAGATCCATTAATATTCATTAAATGATTTGCTTCTTCAACAGTAATAGCTTCATCCAAAGATTTAGTTAAAATCTTCTCTGTTTTAGAAGAAATTGGTAGTTTATCAAACATGGTTCTATTTTAGTTTAAGTTAAATAAAAAGGTTACTATTGTATTTTAGCAATGCATTAAAATATGGCCTTTATTAAACTTAAAATATTATAATTAGTAAATTAAATAGCTTTTTATAATAACTTTAACATATATTCTATAATATAACTTAAGAATGTGATATGATGGATAGTAGTGAAGCTATATTTGATGGACTTAAAGATGCTGGAATTAATTTTATCGTAAGTGTTCCCTGCATCAACTTATCTAAATTATTAAATATGATTGATGAAGACCCAGATATTACTCATATTCCAGTTACTCGTGAAGAAGAAGGAATTGGAGTATGTGCTGGAGCTTATCTTGGTGGAAAAAAACCAGCAATTTTAATGCAGAATTCAGGGCTTGGAAATTCAATCAATGCGTTAAAATCCCTAACCGAATTATATGAATTTCCATTGCTTATGGTAATTAGCCATAGAGGGACTGAAGGGGAAAACATTTGCGGACAAGTTCCAATGGGAGAATCAACCCCACTGATTTTAGAAGCGATGAATTATAAATTTTTCAAGCCAGGAACTCCTGAAGGAGCATATGAAGCTGTAAAAGAAGCATGGTATTTATCTAAAAATGAAGGAAAACCTGTTAGTGTATTGCTTGAAATTAAATATTGGTGATAATATGGCAAGAAGAGAAGCAATTGAAGATATAATGAAACACATTGATGACGAATTAATCATTTGTAATATTGGATTCCCATCAAGAGAATTATTTGATATAAAAGATAGGAAAGAAAACTTTTATATGATTGGATCAATGGGACTTGCATCATCAATCGGACTGGGTCTTGCATTAGCACAACCACACAAAGAAATCGTTGTGATTGATGGTGATGGTGCACTTTTAATGAACATGGGGTCACTTGTAACTGTATTTGCAAATAATCCTAAAAATTTAACTTGGATTGTAATAGATAACGGCGCATACGGTTCAACAGGTAATCAAGATACCTATGCACAAAAACTTGATTTAGTCGATGTTGCAAGAGGTGTTGGATTTAAAAATAGTTATGATTTTGATGATATTAACTTAAAAGAGTTTATAAAAAGTGATGATGCTAGTTTTATTGTATACCATACTGAATCTGGAAACTCAAAAGCACCAATAATCGATTTAAGCCCTGTTGAAATTAAAAATAGATTCATGGATGCCATCTAATCTCTCAGATTATTATAACCAAAAAAAATTTATGACACCCATCATGGAAATGTTAGATTATTTAATAGTAATACTTAAAGACTTCATTTACATCTATTCAACCCACCATTTTTTTCAATAATTTATACAAAATTTTTAAACAAATCATAATTTTTCATGTTATTTTTATTTCATTAATAAAATCTAAAAGTATTATTATTAAAATTACAATTAAAAAAATTAATTTTAACTAAAAAAATACACAATTTTTTAATAATTTACACTGAATTTTTAAACAATCGATTAATTTTTTCATGCTATTTTTATTTATTGATAAATCTAAAAGCGCCATTATTAAAATTACAATTAAAAAAATTAATTTTAGCTAAAAAAACAAGGAATAATAATATTTAAATAAAAAAAATCATATATCATTAAAATAATACTAAACTATAATGGGAAAATTATATGAACATTAAAAAATTATTTGAAAATGAAGAACTATTTAAAAAATATACAGATAAAGAATTTGAGAAAGTTTTTTTAAAAAGTGCTCGTAGATTATCTCTTTCAATTGCAATTTTTTCATTGATAATATGGATTATTAATTTAAATATTTTCCCTCCCAATCCCATATTAACCATTATTGGTGAATCTACAAGAGTATATCAATATAATTTTTTCATATTCACCTCATTTTTCTTGTTAACATCATATAATTCTAAATTAAAAAAAATATCCTATATACCATTATTCATTTCATTTTTAATACTCACAAGCATATATTTTTCATACTTTGGATTATTTGGTTTTGACAACTTGGTTAATATTGCAAGTGACAATATTTTATTTGAATTATACCAAATAACCTTCACATTCATATTCATGATATCAATAGGACGCATAATATCCCACACTTTTACTCTCTACGACAATATATTCTATTGTTTTTAATA
>CAYFRZ010000020.1:0-19429 GCA_964345675.1 uncultured Methanobrevibacter sp. | reverse complement strand
AATAACATGATTATAATATTAGAATTTACTTTTAAATAAAGTTTTAGAAAAAAAGATTAAATAAATAAGCCTCAGCTCGCCCATCATTCATCACATATCAGAGCTCATAGGGTTCATCATAGGCTTATTTTATTATGATAATTAATTATCCAAACATTACTCCAGCTTCGGTATTAAAGATTTCATCTTCCTTATTTTTACTCATAACTTTGTCAATAGCATCCATAAAGTCAGTGACAGTAATTTTATCACGTTTTTCACGGATTGCAAACATACCTGCTTCAGTACATACAGCTTTTAAGTCAGCACCAGATAAATCTTCAGTCAAGTCAGCGAGTAAATCAATGTCTGCTTCTTCATCAAAAGACATGTCCTTAGTATGAATTTTAAGAATTTCACGTCTTCCATCAACATTTGGAAGTGGAACTTCAATAAATCTATCAAAACGACCCGGACGTAATAATGCCGGATCCAATATATCAGGTCTATTAGTTGCACCAATAATACCAATATCACCCCTAGATTCAAATCCATCGAGCTCTGCTAAAAGTTGCATTAATGTCCTTTGAACTTCCCTATCACCACTAGTGGAACTTTTAAGTCTTTTAGCTGCAACAGCATCAAGTTCATCTATGAATATAATTGCAGGAGCCTTTTCTTTAGCAAGTTCAAATACTTCACGCACTAATCTTGCACCTTCCCCAATATATTTTTTAACAAACTCAGAAGCTACTATTTTAATAAAAGTAGCATTAGTTTCATTTGCAACAGCTTTTGCAAGTAATGTTTTACCAGTTCCAGGCGGACCATATAATAATATTCCTTTTGGTGGTTCAATTCCTACATTTTCAAATAATTCAGGTTCAGTCAAAGGCAATTCCACAGTTTCTTTAACTTCCCTAATTTGTTCTTCCAAACCACCAATTCTCTCATATGTAATATCAGGTTTAGTTTCAATTTCCATTCCAGAAACATTAACATCTTTTTCAGAGGGTAAAACTTCAACAATACCAAAAGTTTGTTGATTTAATGCAACCCTTGAACCTGGGACCAATAATTTTTCATCTAAGAATTTTGAGTAATTAACAAGGAAACTAGGTCCTGTACTACTTTTAACAGTCATTCTATTATCATCTAAAACTTCAGTAATAGTAGCTAAAACTAAAGGCGGAGATCTAAATCTATCAATTTCTGAACGTAATGATTTAGTTTCTCTCTCAAGTCTAATTTTTTCATTTTCTATTAAGACTTTATCTTTTTCTAATTTCCTAACTTTCCACATCAAGTTACTTTTTGCTTTGGATTTTTCTTCGTTTAATAAATCAATTTCATTTTGTAAATCTTCTACTTTCTCAATTAATTGTTCTTTTGAAGAATTCTCCAAATCATTGAAATCATCCATGTGAATCATCTCCAGTTAGCGAATAAATTTTTCATAACATTTTACTTTAATAACATTTAGTAACTTTAAAGTATATAAAAGTATTCATTTAAAACTTATACCAACAAACATTTATAACTTAATGGTATATACTATTTATTAAAAAATAAAGGAAACTGATTAATATGGAATGTGAAATCTGTGGTAAAACAGTACCCGAAAATAATCCAATTAGAGCAAAAATTGAAGGATCAGTTATGGTTGTATGTAAAGAGTGTTCCAAACTTGGAACAATACAAAAAGCACCGCCAAAACCAAAATTTAGACAACAACCAAAAGGAAAAAAATTAAAAACTAAACAGAACAATTATTCTAGAACAGATGAACCTACAGAAGAGTTAATTGAAGATTTTAACTTAAAAATAAGAAACGCAAGAGAATCAAAGAATTGGTCCCGTGAAGATTTAGGTAAAAAAATTAATGAAAGAGTATCCGTCATTACCAGAATTGAAACTGGGAAAATGACTCCAGATACAAAATTAACAAAAAAAATTGAAAAAATTTTAAATATAAAACTTCTTGAAAAAGTGAATAATATTGATTTAAATCAATTTATAAATACATCTACAGGCGAACGTACCTTAGGAAGTATAATGAAGATAAAAAGAAAATAGCTACTTAATATAGCTATTTAATTTTTCATTTTTAACGTGTCTTTTTTCACCCTTAATAGAATAATCTATTAAACCCTCATTTTTTGCTTTATGTGAGTAATAACCCTGGAAGGGTTTAGCATTATTAAGTAATTTTTTTAATTTATGATAACCATCATATTCATCACTAACAACAACTACATGTGCCGGAGGATGAATTTTTTTTACTTGCATAATACTCAATGTAGTGTCCTCTTTTACAAAAAATGCAGTAGCAACTTTAGATTTTGTTCTGAGTTTTGAATTTAAAATTGTTTCAACTAATGAATCAGAAAATTTAGAGTCAACTACTTTAGGTTTTGTTATTAAATTCAAATTACCATGACGTTCCATGTCTGCAATTGCATTAAGTAATTTTGAATTAGTTTCTCCTCTTATTAAAATTAATGCCATATTATAACCACCATATTAAAAAAAAATAAAAAAAGTGAATTATCACCTATTTTGGAAAGATTTAAGTAATCTACTTCGGAATAATACCAATAAAATCAATACAATACCAACAGCAGTTTGTATGCTCCCAAGTATTGTTAGAATATTACCATCAATTGGTAAATCCCATGCTGGAGAGGATCTTTCACTAGGAAGTGAGTTATAATAAACACCAACTGCTTTTGAACCTTGTTTTACATTAATATCTTTAGGTTCAACATGATCAACACCTACTAAAAGACCATTGTTAATACCTCTATTAATTGAACCTGCAATTGCCGATGCATCATAACCATATTTAGAAACAGATGCTTCAACAATTTCTTTTGTAGTTTCGGCCAAACCAGGCCTATCACTTCCATAAACTGAAACACTAACTGCCTTTGAACTAACAGTTAATGCATCACCTAATGCCTGATATGCATAGACCGTTCTTATCTCACTATTACAAACAGGACATTTATCATAAGCTTCCGCTGCCGGAAATCCCATTGCCCATCCGCAACTATCACAAACTTTGGAATATTCTTCATCCATTGGATAACCAGTAGAGTTCATCTCTTTTGGTGTAAACATATCTGAAGTTGAAATACCGGATACAAGGTTTACACCACCCCCACCATATTTTTCACCAGAATCCTTAGCTACTTCACCCATAGCTTCTGATAAGATAGTAGTTGCAGGATATCCATCTCTAATCATTTTACCAATATTCATTGCAGTTTCTTTTCTTACAGAATCTGCAGTACCATATAATGGATTTCCTGCAGTGTTCCTTAAGTGAATAATAGCTCCTTTTTGACCAGGTTGTAAAGTTGCAACACCACTATTATAAGGAGTTACTTTAATATCATTACTTGAATCATCAACTGTAATTACATATGCATTAAATGAACCTCCAACAGCAGCACCAATATTTGGACCACCAACGACAAGACGTGCCCCTTTAAATTGAGAAGCTAACGAAGCAGCAGATGCTGCAGAAGCATTATTCTCCAAATTAGCAACTGCATCAACAATTGAATCTAACCTAGTATCCGAACTACCTGTACCACCAGAAAGTACGGCAAAATAATTAGTTCTGGATAATAAAAATGTTGACTGGAACATATTGTCTGCAAAAGACATACTTCCAGCAGCTGCACCATTAGGGTCATTGCCCGAAGGATCAGTAATAACAATAATATTACAAGTAGCTGCCACACTACTCATTGTTAATAAAAGTACGACAAAAAATACCAGTGAAATTTTTAATTTATTCAATTTCATCCACCACTAGTTTTATTGTCTAATTCAACAGACGAAAAGTCTTCTATAACAGTGACTGTAACTACACCCGTATTTTTATCTACTTGAACATCAGCTGCAGTAATAGGTTGTACAGATGTACCGGGCACTGTTGACCGTGTTGCAAATTCTTGAGCCGTCTGAATAGCATCTTGAAGTGAAACTTCACGTTTAGAAGTTTTTAAAACATCACCATAAATTACACTACCATCCCTAAAACCCGCTTGCATAACATTTGATCTAATAGTATCTACTGGAACTATGTCATTACCTTTAATGATAACTCCAGAAATAGCAATACCATCATTTATTTCATCAGAAGAAGCAAACGCAACATAGGTAATTAAACGACCACAAAGAATCAAAATAAACGCTAATAATAAAATTATTAATGTATCTCTTCTAATCTTTATAAACATGTTTATTGCCTCTTGTATCAATATCCTTTTAGACAAAGAATAAATTATACATTTATTATATTAAATTAATTTAATATTTAAATTTATATTATGTCTTTAAAAAGTGACTCCGCAGGATCCATTCCTTGAGCACCAATTAATAAAATAATATCATTTTTATCTGCTTTTTTATAAACTTCATTTAAACAATCTTTCAAATTATCAAAATGAACATAATCAACATTATTTTGATTTAAAACATTGAAAAATACTTCCCTTTCTTCATCACTAACCCAATTTAGATTATTAACAACATCATTACTTGAAGATAAACTCAGTTCAATAGCATCAGTCATAGATTCAACAATGGCTTCAACATTTAATCTGTTAATTTCAACGCCCCTTGATCCCCTAATAGCACAAGCAACAAATAATTTTTGATTATCGGGAAGTAATTTAAGAGTTTCAGAAATCGTTGCTTTAATTCCATCAGGATTATGTGCAAAATCATCGAAAATCAATGGTTTATCATTTAATTTTGCAAAACGCCTATTAAGAGATTTATAAGATTTAACCCCATCAACTATATCTTCAATTCTTAAATTTAAAGAAATGCATGCGCCAATAGCAGACAAAATATTTTGTATAAAATGTTTACCAATAAATGGCAACTCATCAACAGTCAAAATAGGATTGTTTTTATAATAAATAGCATCATCATCAAAATAGACTATATTTTCCCCATCTATTTTGGACATTGAGATATAAAATGGATTTTTTGCATCCAATTTTCTAACTAATTCATCATCATAATTTAAAACACATACGCCATCATCAATAACTTCTGGAACTGCAACAATTTCATCAAACACATCATCAATAGAATTTACAAGACCTATGTGATCCATTGCAATATTTGTTATTACACCAACATCAGGCTCAATAGCTTCAATCATCAATGCCGCATGATTTTTCATTAATTTTCCAAGCCAACCTTGAACTTCAGAAACCTCAATAACCAAATAATCCAATACTCCATTTTTAATAACTTCATCCGAAATTAATTTAGAAACCATAGGATCAATTAAAGTATTAAATTCCGACTCACTATCAGTATTTGTAAGAACATGAAAACCTGCATTATTTAAAATATGATAAATCAAATGAGAAGTAGTTGATTTACCATTAGTTCCGGTTACAACAATATTAGTTGAGTTAGGAGAATATTTTTTAATTGTATGTGAAAGTGCTAGTGCATTAGCAAGTTCAATTCTATCTGTAACTATTAATGGAAAATTAAGTTTTTCGGCCATTTCAATTGCACCATCTTTCGGAGTCTGAGTAATCAAACAAGCAATATTTTTCTTGAATGCCATTGCAATTCCATTACCGTTAATCCAATGCCTCACAACAACATCACCTGTGTGCGCATCATTTAGAAAAGTAAATCTACCCGAAAATCCATCTATTGAAAAAAAATCAACATTACCTATAAGTTTTCCATTGACTAATTCAACTAATTCTTTAATATCCATTTAATCACCTAAAAAAGAAAAAAGGATTAAAATATGTACATCTTAGCAATAATGCCAATTATACATAATAAAAGTGTAATTCCCCAATAACTAAATACAATTTTTGTTTCAGACATACCATAATGATTTAAAGTGTGATGTAATGGTTCTACAGGTAATTTAATAATATGTGCTCTGTGAAGTAAACTAACCACAACAGAAATAATTGGTACACCTAATGCAAGAACACCAAAGTAAGGAATATCACATACTAAAACAGCAGCTGCATAACCAGTACCTAATACAAACGATCCAGTATCCCCCATGAATATTGATGCTGGATGTTTATTGAATGCTAAGAATCCTAAACATAAACCTGCGAGAATTAAGAATGGTGGGATAATAGTTGCTGGACCGAATAAATAACCATATATGCAACAAGCAATTGAAGCAATACCTACAATCCCTGCTGCAAGACCATCCATACCATCAATAAGATTGACTGAATTAATAGAACCAAGAATAGCTATGATAACAACTGGAATGGCAAAAATACCTAATTGAAATCCACCAATAGTTGTAACAATACCTGTTAAAGCAAAGAATAAACCCAATACAATTTGACAAATAATCTTTTCAAGTTCCCCAGGTTCGGTTTTAATTGGAACTTCACCAACAACTTCAACCTTACCTTCTTTAAGTAAATCATCAACTTCGGCTTTTGCCTTAGGAGTAGCTACACGTACTTCTTCATTAGGTTCAACATCCAGCCTTCCAAGAGCAATAACTTCATTGGAAATATTTACAATAATTTTTTGAACTTCCTTAACTTTAAGACCAATCAAATCATCGACTAAACCTACAACTCCTCCTGCAAGCATTATAAATGATACAAGCATTATTGAAGTATTTTGATAATATAATGCAATTATTAAAGAAATTGTAAATAAGAATGCAATCCCACCCATTGTTGGAGTTCCACTCTTATGTCTATGTTCACTGACTATAGGATTATCAGCAATCCTTGCTTTAAGTAATATTCTTTTCACATACCATGTGAAAAATAATGTTGCACATAATGTTATTGAAAAAAGAATTAACATATCTGTATTATTCATTCTACCACACAATAAATCTTTTAGATTACTAAATTATCTATTGATAATAGTATATAATTATAACTTATAACACAGATTTATATCAATTTTGAAACTAATTTTTCAAGATCATCTTTTGAATTTGCTCTTGCAGTAACCCTTTGATAATCTCTAGGACCATGAACAACAAAATCATTATTATCAAATGATTTTACAGGTGCATTTGGAGCAGGACCTTCATAATTACCAATTGGAATTTCTGTTGAATAATAATATCCCAATTTATCTGAAATACTGGATAATGAAAATTCACCAATTGCCATGTTAATCAATTCACATAAGGAATTAATACCACAAGTTGCGGTTGTCATGTATCTTGTACCATTAGGACGAGCATTAACTTCAATAGCATATAATTGGCCTTTTTCTGGAGAATACATGAAATCCATCTCAAAAATACCATCAGATGCCAAGTTTTTAGCAACTTTATAAGCAGTAATCTGTACAAGATTATTATCCAATCCTTGAACCATGCAAGGGCCTGTTTTAACTTTATTTAATGGATGAGTCCCATCTAAAGTAGTTTCACCCTTATAAATTGGAGGTAAAGCAACATATTCACCATCAAATCCCAACACTTCAATAGAAATTTCAGACCCCTCAATAAATTCTTCACATAATGCTTGCTCAAACTCTTCAAAATATTCATTGACATCTTCAATAGACTTGGCAATTTTAATATCCTTTCCGCCTTGACCTTCACCTTGTTTTAGCACCACTGGAAAATCCAAAGCCAACTCTTCAGGTCCATTTAAAATTTGATAATTAGGAGTTGCAACGTCAATTTTTTGATAAAATTCTTTAGTTTTAATTTTATTAGAAGTTAATTCAACTGCCCTAACACCGGCAGCAATCACTGGAATTCCATATTCTTCTTCAATTTCTTCTTTCATGAGGGCAACATCCATTAATGGCAAATCTATTCCAATTAATGGAATAATTGCATCAACTTTTTGCATTAATGCAACTTGTTTTGGACCATCCATTCCACGAGGAACAATGAATACTTGGTCCGGCAAATCTAAATTAATTGCATTTTCATTGGATTCTGTTAAAAAACTTTCAATGTTTTTTTCTTTTACATACCAATCTATATCATCATATAATCTGGAACCAATAAATAATAATTTCATAATATACACTCTTTTAATAAATCGATGAAATGGTAAGCAGCTTTTTCAACTTTTTCCGTTGGTTTTTCACCCCAATCCATAGTTTCAGGTTCAATTCCAACAAATATTACATTAAAATCATTATCTCTTTCCAAATATTTAACAAAGTAAGATAATGACATTGAATGGGTTGAAATACCAATGTTTACAAAATCATTCTTATCAACAATTTTTATATCCCCCGGTTGAGAACCCATTAAACATGCATCAACAATGATTACATGACTAGGCTGTTCCTTTCTGATTTTACCAGTGAAATTTTCAGGAACTGTTTCTGCATTAATAAATAATATATTATCTTTTTTTATATTTTCATTAGTTAATTTCTTAATAACAAAAGGTCCAATACCATCATCGCTTTTAAGCTCATTACCAACACCTAACACGATTAATTTTTCATAATCATTTAGAAATTTATTTAAATCCAAATCAAAAGACAACATATCACCTTAACAATATTCAGTTTTAATACTCTCAATCCCATTTCCCATTATATATTTTAGTTTTATATTTATTAAATCATTTACATTTACTGACTTTTCACCTAATGGAATTAATAATGGTGGGTTCAACATGGGAAGAGGCCCTACAATCAAATTATCATTAAGTTTGGTATAACTTGTAATCTTTAATCCATTGATATATCCAGATCTGTTCGCTTTTAATGCTAAATCCATCTCAAAATTTGGATTAATTTCATTTAAAAAATTAAATTCTGAATACACTATAGGTTTTGAATATACTTCATAATTTACTCCTTCATCCCAATGAATATAGTGCCTTTCAAGATTAACCAGTTCAACAGTGTTAATAATTCCTTTAGGTATAATCTCACCATCTTCTTTTAGGAATTTTTTAACATAATTAAGAACAGGTATTTCCTCTTCATCAATTAATGCAGTATCCAGCATTTCACAAACAATCAAATCTGCCTTTTTTGTAAAATTATATTTTAGAACATCCTCATTAATTAATTTTACATTATCAAATGCATTTAAATTTTCCTTAGCACACTCATATGCTTTTTTATCAATTTCAAGTGAAATAATTTCATTAAAATACTCATTTAAAAAATAAGATAAAACCCCACTACCACAACCTAAATCATATGCTAAATCGTTATTTCCATCATAATCATTAATAGCTTCAAAAAAAGCGGATAATCTATCATTATCCCTCAATAAATCAAAGTGATAATGTGTTGTTTTAAATTTCATACTAAAAGAATAAAAATAGAATTAATGGTGATGATGACCATGGCCATGTGAATGACCTGGTTCACTAAATTCTTCACCATTTGCTGTACTTGTGAGTTTTACATGTTCCACTCCCTTAAGTCTCATGATTTTTTCAGTCAAATCACGAATTTCAGCAATATCCCCATTTACCACTACAATCTCCATACAATATTTATCAGTCATGTGAATATGCATACTTGTATTGATTTCATTTCTGAAACTGTGTTGAATTTCAGCTAAATTTTCCATAACTCCAGTGTAGTGGTGATCATAAATAATAGTTACAATACCTATTCTTTCTCCTTCCATGGAATTCATCCATTGATATCTTACAATATAATCTTGAAGTGCATCTCGAATTCCTTTTGAACGAGATTGATATCCTCTATCTTTTAGTACTTCATCAAAATCAGCGAGTAACTTTTTTGGTAATGACATACTTATTCTCATCATAATAATACACATTAAAAATCAATTATTAATTATATGTATAATAATTAAGTTATATAAATATTATGATTAATTATAAAAATATTAATACTAAAATATTAAAAAAAAAGTAAAAAATATTATCCAACTAGTAGATAATATTCCCCATCATCCTTATCAATGGGTTTTAGAAGGCCTTTGTTTTGAAGAGATAAAATAATATGGTACATTCTAAAATTAGTAAGTTTCAAATCACCATAAAGTAAATGGCCTTCAAGAGTATATTTTGAAATTAGATTTTTATCATCAACTAAACTTTTGATTAATTTATAAGATTCTTTTTCTTTTAAATTTAATTCCAACTCTTCAATATCCTTTTTAGAATTAACCGTGTTAATTTTTTTTTCATTTTCAGATAAACTAACATTATTCTCTTTAAAAATAACCAAATCTTTATCCTGAAGTTCTTCAAGAATATGAACCAAATCATATTCATGAAATCCCAATTCTTTTCTTAAAACATTTACAGGAATCCCTTCTGAATATTCCAAGTTAAATATTTTAATTTGGTCTAAGACCACTTCTTCCTTTTTGGTAATAGTTATCATATAATCAAACAATTTAGTAATTATACTATTATATTTGAACAATATTACTTAAATATTTATGACATTTGCAGTTCATTTTCAAGTGCTTTTTGTTCTTGTTTATTTTTCTCAGCATTTTCCTCTGGAGTTAAATCATAAGGCCTTGTGAAAAATAAATCAATATCATCAACAACTTGGCAAATTGACATATGCAGCAATTCTTTTAAAGCTAAACTCTTTTGAACCCTATTTAAAGAATCATCACCATAAATTTTATCATAATCTCTTTTATAATCTTCACGTATTTTAGATGGGTTTAAATCATTTTCTAGTTTATTACCATCATATTCTTCAGTTAAAACTAAAAAATTGATTAATTCTTCTTTTTCATCTTCAAAATTGTTATTTTCATCTGCAATAACATCATGGAAATAATCACTCACAGATTTGAAGACATCTCTTGAAACAATTCCATTAATAATATTATCAATGAATAATCCAAATATTTCTGAGATATAATAGTTACCATCTTCTTCTTTAGTTTGGAAAACTAATTCATTTTCAACATTTGCAACATATTGGATTAAGCTAATGTCTTTACCTTTTTCAAATGATTTGGTGTCAAATTTAATATTATTTAATTTATAATTAGCATTACCTTTTAATGCCCTTTCGATATTTTCAATATCTTCTTTTGTAATTTCCATAAAATTTTCAGACATTTCATTTACCTCATTAGTATATAGATTTTAATATTAAAAGTATTTATTTATTAAATTTTATAATTAAAATCATGGAAAGTGAATGCATATTAGTTGAACTTAAAGAATTATCCTCACATGAAAAAATTGCAAAAAAAGAATTAATGAATTTATTAAAAAAATATGCCAGTATCATATCAGTTTATGATTTAATGATGGCTACAGCTCACATGAGGAAGGATGGAGAATATGTTCATGCTAATTATCGTGAAAAATACTTAAAAGTTTATATCAAATATTTCATCATGCGTATGAAAGAAGTCCTTGAAAAAGAAGACTATGATAATAATACAAATATTGATAAAAAATCATTTGACAATTCATTCCCTATGCTTGAGAGAACATTTGAAAAAGAAAGATTA
Organism: uncultured Methanobrevibacter sp.; assembly: GCA_964345675.1. Classification (GTDB taxonomy): domain Archaea; phylum Methanobacteriota; class Methanobacteria; order Methanobacteriales; family Methanobacteriaceae; genus Methanocatella. The sequence continues at coordinate 7,998 of CAYFRZ010000020.1, read as the reverse complement.
ACTGCATCTAAAGAGGATAAATTTCCATTAATTTATGTCATTACTGCATTATACACAACATTTATTTTAGAAGAGCCAATTCATCCAGTGGGAAGTGAATTCCCAGGAAGTTTAAAAGTAGAAGAAAAAAATGGAGAATTTTTCTGTCCCGTGAAAGACAATCAAAAAGATAATTCAAATGCAATATGTCATTTATGTCTTGCAGAACAAACACCTGATATTTAGGAAGTGGAATATATGAGAATTTGCCTTTATGGATCTGGAAGCACTGAAATAGATAAAATTTATACTGATGTTGCATATGAATTAGGTCGTATAATAGCTAAAAAAGGACATGTGCTTGTTTTTGGTGGTGGCGACACCGGAATGATGGGTGCATGTGCCCATGGAGTTAAAGACAATAATGGAAAATCTATCGGAATAGCTCCAAAATGGATTGAAAATTTTGAACCGCTATGTAACGAATGTAGTGAATTTATTTATGTTGACTCTATGGATGAGAGAAAAAATAAATTTTTAGAAAATTCCGATGCATTCATTATCACACCAGGAGGAATTGGGACTTTAGATGAATTTTTTGAAATAATAACCCTTAAAAAACTAAAACAACACGATAAAGAGATAATTGTTTTTAATATTGATGGTTTTTACAATAGAATGCTTGGTATGATTGATGAAATGGCGCAAAAAGGATTTTTATATAAACAAACAGATATCTTCAAAATTGCAGAAACAATTGAAGAAATATTTAGCTATTTAGAGTGAGGTCATATAACTATTCATTAAATCTCATAAAATCATCAAGAAAATAAAGATAAATTTTATTCTAAAATTCAAAAATAATCTTCTGCTTTGCTTGAATACACTTTCTATTACAAATGTAAAATGTGTTTTAATATCATCATGAATGCAATTTTAAGCAAAAATAGATTTTCATTTCCAAGTTTAATCATCAAATATTTGTCAAGATTCAAATTCCTGAACCTTTTGTTCATAAGTACTCCATATATTTATTTATTAATTAAATTTTATACATAAAATCATGAAAAGTGAATGCATATTAGTTGAGCTTAAGGAATTATCTTCCCAAAATGATATTAGCAAAAAAGAATTGATGGATATTCTTGAAAAATATGCTTCTAGTATATCAATTTATGATTTAATGATTGCTTCTACACATTTAAGACAAGAATCAGAGTTTGTTCAGACCAACTATCGTGAAAAATTTCTTGAAATTTATATTAACTCTTTTATTATGAGAATAAAAGAAGTCCTATCAAATGAAAACTATGAACACAAAGCAATAATTGATAAAATAGCTTATGATGAATCTTTCACAAGGCTTGAGCGAACATTTGAAAAAGAAAAATTGACTATTCACAAAGATGATAAATTTCCATTAATTTATGTGATAACTGCATTATACGCTACTTTTATTCTAGAGGAACCAATACACCATGTGGGAAGCGAATATCCTGGAAGTTTAAAAATTGAAGAAGTTAATGGGGAATTTTTCTGCCCAGTTAAAGACAAGCAAAAAGATAATATTGATGCCGTATGCCATTTGTGCATTGCTAAACAAACACCCGACATTTAGAAGTAAAAATTATTAGAATTTGCATTTATGGATTGGAAAGTGAAAATAGATAAAAATTATGAATTAGATTAAGTAATGAGACAGTTTTTATATAAACAAAAGAACTTTTAAAATTGTAAATATTGTTGAGGAGTTTTTGAGTATTTAAAATTAAACTCAAAAATTATAAATTTCCTCTTGAAAGCACAGTATCCAATATCCCTGGTTGCAATTCATCTATTTGAGAAACTTGATTTTTAAGGTTTTCAATCATTTTATCCTTGTTTTTAAAATAATCGCTGAATCTTATTAAATTATACGGATGACTTCCAAAGAAGAAACAATCATCATCCACCTCAAGATTTTCTAAAAGCATTAATTCTTCACAAATCATTTCCCTTTCAGTCGCTTCAACAAACTCCCCCTTCAATTTCATTTCATACAGTGAAGAGGGATTTTGAACGGATGTTGTTAGAGGACCTACAATCTTAGGCTTAAATGTATTTAACAAATTGATTGTTGCATCAATATTTTCCTTATAATTACCTCTTCCAGCAACACCTAACATTAACAAAGCATTATAATCCATTCCCACATTTTGAATTCTACCAAGCGGTTCATATTCATCTTTTTGTGTATAACCTTTATTCATTTGATCCAATGCAGGATCATAAGCTGTTTCAAGACCAATATACAACTCATTGAATCCCTTTTCCCTAAGTTTTTCTAAGTCTTCATAAGATTTTGGTTTTATGTTTTTGATTGATGCATAACATGTTATGCACTCAACTTCAGGGAAATATTCATAGATCAAATCTGCAATAGCAAATAATTTTTTTGCCTGAAGTGCAAAAGCATCCCCATTTACAAGAAATATTCTTTTTAAATCTTTGGGATAAAATTGAGATAATTCTGACAAATCTTCTTCAATATCATCCATTGGAGATATTCCAAACTTTTGTGTGTTATACATTGTACAAAATGAACACTTATTCCAAGAGCAACCATATGTTACTTCCAAGAGTGGTGTGTTTGCCTCAGGGGGAGGCCTATAAACTGGTCCAGTATAATGCATACTATAAACTCCTTATTAAGTTCCAAAAATACTATTCCAAATAAGTTAGATAAAATAGAAAATAGTTTATAATCAAAATAAAGAAAAAAGAGAAAAGAAATAAAATATTTATTTCTTAATTGTTTCAATAGCGCTTTTAGCACCTGCTTTTACAAAAGCACTTTCATCATCGAGTAGTTTTTCAAGTTCAGGAATGGCTTTTTCATCACCTAAATTTCCAAGTGCCCAAGCAGCCGCTCCCCTTACTCTCCAATCTTCATCTGCCAAAGTTCCAATCAATGGATCAACAGCTGGTGCACCCATACGGGATAGAGCGGTGGATGCTTCTCTTCTAACGAGTTTATTATTGTCCTTTAATGTTTCAATTAATGCAGGAATCGCTTTTTCATTATTAATTGCACCCAAAAGAGTAGCAACGTGCAATCTAACATTTTTCTTTCTGTGTGATAATGCATCGATTAAAGCATCAAGTGCGTCTGCACCTTTTAATTCCAATTGACCTACTGCATCTTCAACAACAAAATCATCTTTATCATTTAATAATTCTATTAATTCTTCAATAGTACTTTCCATTGTAATCCCTCACAAATTGAATAATTTACTACCATTCTAGTAATTAATATATTATTATAACTTTGAAGTATAAATATATTTCGATAGTATACGAACAAAATTAAAATTATCATTTAAATATAATTAAAGCAATATTAGTAATATACGAAAAATTATCATAAGTGAAATAATGTATAATATTGCAGTAATAAGTGGAGACGGAATAGGCAGAGAAGTAATGTCTGCCTGCGAATATTTACTTGACAAATTAGATTTGAACTTTAGTTTTAGGTATGGTGAAGCAGGTTTTGATTGTTTCAACAAAAATGGGACAACATTACCCGAAGAAACAATTGAAATAGCCAAAAGCAGCGATGCAGTACTATTCGGAGCATCAACTTCAACACCTGGAGAACCTAGTCCAATCATCAATCTAAGAAAAGAACTTAACGTTTATGCCAATATAAGGCCAATCAAATCATACAAAGGAGTAAACTCAATTCGTGATGACATCGACTTTGTAATTGTTAGGGAAAATACCGAAGGACTATATTCCCAAGCAGAATACGGTGATGAAAACAAGATGGTTGCCGAGAGAATTATCACTCGCAGAGCATCTGAGAGAATATCCCGAGCAGCATTCAATTTATGTATCAAAAGAGGTCAGAACAAAGTTACCTGTGTTCATAAAAGCAATGTCCTAAAAAAGACTGATGGCATATTCAAAGAAAGCTTTTACAGAGTAGCTAATGATTACCCTCAAATCAATGCTGAAGATTTCTATGTTGATGCAACAGCAATGTATTTAATCACCCAACCTCAAAATTTCGATGTAATCGTTTCAACCAATTTATTTGGAGATATCCTATCCGATGAAAGTGCTGGACTTGTTGGTGGGCTTGGAATTGCCCCATCAGGAAATATTGGTGATCACAACGGATTGTTTGAACCAGTTCATGGATCTGCACCAGACATTGCTGGACAAAATATTGCAAATCCCTGCTCAATGATATTGTCCGCCTCAATGATGCTTGATTATTTAGGAGAATGGGAAATATCAAACGACATAAAAAATTCAGTTGAAAAAGTAATTTCAGACTGCAAGATTAGAACTCCAGATTTAGGCGGAAATTCTTCAACCATGGAAGTCACAAAAGCAATAGTGAAGGAGATAATATAGATGTTAAATATCACCACTTTTTTAGATGCAAATTCAAAACGTTTAGATAAAGATGTTTTATATAACCCAACAACTGGAGAAAAATACAATTCCAGTGAGATTCTGTCAATAGTTTCCGAAATCGGCAGAACTTTAAAGATGTTGGGAATCGAAAAAGGAGACAGAGTCCTAATTTATCTAAAAAATTCTGAAGAATACTTATTTTCACTTTTTGCAATATGGAGAATAGGTGCAATAGCCATTCCAACCAACAGAGTTTTTACCGCAAATGAACTCGAATACATCGTAAGTGACTCAAAGGCAAAATTAATGATTACTGATGAAAAAGCAAAAGACATCATTGATGTTAAAATGTACATTCCGAAAAATATTTCAGATTTTAAGAATTGTGAAGTTCTGGAATCTGAAAATACTGATTGGGATGATTTATGCCAATTGCAATACACTTCAGGAACTACTGGTCAGCCAAAAGGTGCAATGCTCACACATGGAAATTATTTTACTGCAATACATAATGAATGTGATGTTTTAACTTTAAAGCAGGACGATGTATTTTTAGGAATATACCCAATGGCTCATGTCGGCCTATCCTGGGCAATAGCTGCCCTAAGGGCCGCAGCATATTACATTTTAATAGAAAAATTCAACATTGCCGAATATTTGCAATTATGTGAAAAAGAAAAAGTCAGCGTATTAACTGGAATGCCCCCAGTAATACATTCCTTAACTACAATAGATGCCCGTAAGCAACTTAAAACTGTGCGTGAGATTATTTCAGGTGGAGGTCCATTGCATAAGAAAATATGGAAAGATTTTCACCAAACATACCAAATACCAATTATCAATGCATATGGACTATCCGAAACAATCGTAATCGGAACTGGAACTGTAATCAGACCAGAAGACTATTGGGAAGCAGACAGATTTGAAAGTGTAGGTCATCCAGTCTGTTTTTCAGAAGTGAAAATTGTTGATGAACATGATTTTGATATAACTTTGCCCAAATATGAACAGGGCGAAATTGCTCTTAGAGGACCGGCAGTTGCAAAAGGATATTGGGGCAATGAGGAAAAGACAAAATCATCATTTTTAGATGATGGTTGGTTCCTAACCGGAGATGTTGGATATCTTGATGAAGACAATCGTCTATTCATTACAGACCGTAAGAAAGACATGATAGTAATGAGCGGATGGAAAATATATCCAACAGAAGTAGAGGAAGTGTTAATCAAATACCCTGCCGTTAAGGAAATAGCTATTTTCAGCATAAATGACTGTCACAGAGGAGAAATTCCAGTTGCAGCAGTCGTTTGGGAAACTGATGAAGATAAAAACGGCTTAATCAATTATGCACGCGAAAACCTATCCAGATATAAAGTTCCAAGAAAGATATTTACACTAGATGAGCTTCCAAGAGTAAACGGCTGGAAATTGCTTAGAAGAGAATTAAGAAAAATGTTTAAGGAATAAAACCTTTAAAATTTTACAGCAACATCTATAAAATATCCTTAGAAGATATAAAAAGGATAATAAAATATTATTACATTTAACATATACAAAAAAAATTTAGAGTTAAATACTAGAAAGAACGTTAAAGCTTTTAAATGCTACACAATACTAATAATTTTGTGCAGTAGTTTTTAATCCATTTCATCAAGTTCTTTTTGCAAATCAGCAATTTGCATTTCTTTATAAAATCTTTCAAACTTTCCACATTCAATAAGATAAGCTGAAACTTCAAGAGCATCCCTATATGTATATTTAGATTCTTTTATAATTTGCTTTTTAGATTCATCCATATAGGACGAAGTATTGTTTTTAGTAGCCATGGTAATTACAACCTACATATAATAATTAATATTATATTTTATTATTATATTTATATAATTTTTCGGCTTAAAGTCTGTAAAAATTTATATGTTTTTCCATCCCATTTCCATTTGGTAACCTAAAGATTAAAATCTATTTTTTGTATTATTTATTTAGTTTTCCAAGCGGAGTTTATATGCAATATATTTTTATTTTATAATTCTGTAATTTTTTCATCAATATTTTATTTATTCTTTGTTATTTTACCTTTTTTATAATTTTATGCAATATACGATAGGATTAATAGATGAAAATGCATTATCTTCATCTAAAAATAGTTTTTTATTAGAATTTAGTGATTTGAATGTTACCATATTATTCGCACTATATGAAATTTCCATTGATAATTCATCAAATATTCTGCATATACCATGTTTGGAAGATTTTTAAGTTCTGAAGCAGTAGATGATACATTACAACTAGTTTTTTCACTATTTGCAACATAACCTACTTTAACATCATTTAAATAGACTGCAATAGCATCAATCAAATTCATTGCCTCTTTATTTTACGAGTTTAAATTTAATTGCTTTTTCAAATTCAAAAAAAAAGAAGTATGAAGTAAACAATCCTAAAAAAAACTAAACCAGATGAAAGATAGGGATTGTTTTAAAAAATTAAAAGATTTGATTGAAACTGCAAATTGTAAAATTTTTGTCCAATGATATTTCTCGTTTAACTTTAGTTGTTTGTTTAATACCAATGTTACAGCAAGATTCAATATTTCTGCAATAGTAGTGGCAAGACCTCATGTTTATTTATAAATCATAGTTCCTATACCATTTGTGGTAAAGATTTCCAAAAGCAAAGAATGTTTTTTACGACCATCAATAATGTGACATGAACCAACACCATCATTAAGGGCATTTACACAAGTTTCTATTTTTGGAATCATACCTCCAGAGATAATGCCTTCCTCAATAAGAGCAGGTATCTCATCAACCTTAATTTTTTGAATCAATGATGTCGGGTCTGACGGGTCTCTTAACACACCTGGAACATCAGTTAAAATAATTAATTTTTCAGCACCGACTGCACTTGCAACTTCGCCTGCCGCAGTATCAGCATTTAAATTAAGACTGGTTCCATCTTCAGCAATGCCAACTGGAGAGATTACTGGGATATAATCATTATCTAAAAACATATCAAGTAAATTAGTGTTTATGCAATCGACTTCACCTACAAGACCCAAATCAACAATTTCTTCATCAATTTTGCTTGCTCCTTTTTTATGAGCAAATATTAGACTTGAATCTTTTCCAGATAAACTTATTGCCTGACCATCATGCTTAATAAGTTCTGATACTATTTCGGTTGAGATTTTACCAACCAATACCATTTCAATAATTTCCATGGTTTCTTCATCGGTGACCCTTAAACCTTTGATGAATTTGGCTTGTTTTCCAAGTTTATTCATTGATCTTGAGATTTCAGGACCTCCACCATGCACAATCAATGGTTTCATTCCAACATATTTAAGTAAAACAGTATCACGAGCTGTGGAAGACTTTGCATTATCATCTACCATTGCATGTCCACCATATTTAATCAATATTTTTTTATCATGAAACTTTTTAATATAAGGTAAAGCTTCAATTAAAATATCTATATCTTTCATTTAATCACTTACATTAAATATTAATTTTAATCATTTATAAAGTATATTAAAACAACTTCCACATGAAAACTTCAAGACAATATATCTTGAATGTAAAACTGCATTAATTTCACAAATATTCACAAAAA
>CAYFRZ010000019.1:14192-19740 GCA_964345675.1 uncultured Methanobrevibacter sp. | reverse complement strand
TATTTTTATATAATATTAAAACTAAAAATTACTATATAATAATTTATTTATTCTGTTGATATCATGAACAAAAAAGAGTTAATTAATAGTGGTAAAGTAAAAAGTGTATTCAACACAGATGATGACGATAAAGTAATTATTGAGTTTAGTGATGATATGACTGCTGGTGATGGTGCAAGAAAAGAAGTAATGACTAATAAAGGGGCTTACAATGCAGTAATTTCTTCTAAAATATTTAAAGTATTGGAAGAAAATGGTGTTGCAACTCAATTTGTCGATCTTCCAAAACCAAACGTTATGATTGCAAAAAAACTTGAAATGATTCCCATTGAAGTTATTGTAAGAAACATTGCAACTGGCAGTTTAGTACGCAAATACCCAATTGATGATGGTACTAAATTAAATCCACCAATTGTTCAAATGGATTTCAAAGATGATGAATACCATGATCCTATGTTAAATGATTCAATCATCAAAGCATTAGGAATAGCTACCCAAGAAGAAATTGATGTCTTAACTGAAAAAGCATTGAAAATCAATGAAATTTTAACTAAGTTCTTTGCTGATGCAGGAATTATTTTAGTTGATTATAAAGTTGAATTCGGTAAGGATAAAGATGGAAACATCATTTTAGGTGATGAAATTTCTCCTGATGGATGCAGATTATGGGATAGTGAAACATTGGACATGTTAGATAAAGAATTATTTAGAAAAGGAAAAGATGATGAAGTTATGACTGCTTATATTGAAGTTTATAATAGAATCATGCCGGAAGATGAAAAGGTGATTTAAATGTTATTTGATATTGAAGTTAAAATCTCACTTAAAAGTGGTATGTTAAACCCAGAAGCTACTACAATTGAAAGATCTCTAGATTTACTAGGTTATGAAGTTAAAAATGTAAAAACTGATGAAATTATTAAATTCCAAATGGAAGGTGAAGACAGAGAAGCAATCCGAGCAAATGTAACTGACATGTGTGAAAGATTACTTTGTAATCCGGTAATCCATGATTATAAGATTAATGTTATTCCACAAAACATGGCTTGCGGTAAATAAGGGTGAAAAAATGAAAATTGGAGTAATTAGATTTCCAGGAACCAATTGTGACAGAGATGTTGCAAAAGCTTGTGATCTTGCAGGCCTTGAACCGGAATATGTTTGGTGGAGTGAAGAAAAACTAACAGATTTCGATGGTATTGTAATTCCTGGTGGATTTTCTTATGGTGATTTCTTAAGAGCAGGTGCAATGGCTTCTATTACACCAGTAATTGATGGAATAAAAGAATTGGTAAAAGAAGAAAAACCGGTACTTGGAATTTGTAATGGTGCTCAAATTTTAGGAGAAATTGGTCTCATTCCGGGGATTTTCATTACAAATGAAAACCCTAAATTTAATTGTGAATGGTCTAAATTAAAAGTTGCAACCAATAGGACTCCATTTACAAAAGCATTTAAAAATAATCAAATCATTGACCTTCCAATTGCACATGCTGAAGGAAGATTTTACACTGAAAACATGGATTTATTAAAAGATCAAGACCAAATTGTCTTGCAATTTGAAGGTAAAAATCCTAATGGTTCTATGGAAGATATTACAAGTGTATGTGATGAATCAGGTTTGGTTGTTGCTATGATGCCTCACCCTGAAAGAGCTTGTGAATCTATTTTCGGATCTGATGATGGTTTAAACTTCTTTAAAGGATTTTTATAAAAAAGTGATATAAATGGTAGTTTATTTAATTGGTGCAGGACCTGGAGATGCTGATTTAATAACTCTTAAAGCGGTCAAAGCTTTAAATAAAGCTGATGTTGTTTTATATGATTATTTGGCTAATGAGGAAATTTTAACTCATGCTCCAGAAACTGCAGAAATAATTTATGTAGGTAAGAAAGCAGGTGAGCATTACAAAACCCAAGATGAAATCAATGAGTTAATTATAAAACAGGCTCAAAATCATGAAAATGTAGTTAGACTTAAAGGAGGCGATCCTTTTGTCTTTGGTCGTGGTGGAGAAGAAATATTGGCTTTAATGGAACATGGTATCAAATTTGAAGTTATTCCAGGTGTAACTTCAGCTATTGGAGCACCAACTTCACTCGGACTACCAGTAACTCATAGGGGAATTGCAACATCTGTCACTGTCGTAACAGGTCATGAAGACCCTACAAAACCCGAAAGTCAAGTTCATTGGGATTATACGGCTGATACTTTAATTATTTTAATGGGAATTGGTAATATTCGTGAAAACACAACAGAAATCATGAAATATAGATCAGCTGATACTCCGGTCTGTGCAATAGAAAGTGGAACATTACCTAATCAAAATTTAGTATTTGGTACATTAGGTGATATTTCAGATAAAAAAATTAACACTCCAGCTATTTTAATAATTGGTGATGTTGTAAATATATATAAGGATATCTATTGTTATAAAGGTGATTAAATGTGCGGCATTGTTGGTTGTATCCTGAAAAATGATGATGATGTAGCTCCAATTCTATTTGATTGTATTTCTAAATTGGAATATAGGGGATATGATTCAATTGGTCTTGCTACATACAGCGGAAATAGAATTAATATTAAAAAAGACAAAGGTAAAATCAAAGAAGTTGATGATAAATTAAACCTTGCTGATATGTCTGGAAGTTTTGGTATTGCTCATGTAAGATGGGCAACACATGGCGATCCATCTAAACTAAATTCACATCCTCATGTTGATGAGAAAATGGATGTTGCTGTTGTTCATAATGGTATTATTGAAAATTATTTGGAAATTAAAGAAAAACTAATAAACGAAGGCCATGTATTTAAATCCGACACTGATACTGAAGTTATTCCGCATTTAATTGAAAAATTCATGAATGAAGGATCTGATCTGGAACATTCAGTTAGAAAAACTATTGATGTTATACATGGGGCTTATGCAATTGCGGCAATTTCAACTGAAGAACCGGATAAAATTGTTGCAACACGTAAAGATTCTCCATTAATTGTTGGTATTGGTGAAGAAGGATATTACCTTGCATCAGACTCTCCAGCTATTTTAAAATATGCTCGTGATATAATTTATCTTGAAATGGGTGAAATCGTCATTCTTGATAAAAATGGTGTTGTTGTTCATGATGAATTTGACAATGTTGTCAAAAAAGAAATTGAAACAATTAACTGGACACCTGAAATGGCTGAAAAAGAGGGTTATGATCACTTCATGATTAAAGAAATCAATGAACAAGCTACTGCAGTTAGAAATACCTTAACTCAAAAGGAACATGTTCAAAAGATCATTGATGATATTGATGATATTCAAAGAATCTGCTTTGTAGCATGCGGAACATCGTATCATGCTTCATTAACCGGAAAATATTTAATTGAATCTCTTGTGGGCATTCCAACTGATGTTATTCTGGCTTCAGAGTTTAAATATTCTGTAAATACATTAAATGAAAAAACTTTAGTCATATTCATTTCACAATCTGGTGAAACTGCTGACTCACTTAAAGCTTTGGATGTGGCAAATAAAACTTCAAAAACATTAGGTATTGTTAATGTAGCGGGTTCTTCAATTACAAGAAGAGCGGATTATGTAATTCAAACTCAAGCAGGACCTGAAATTGGGGTTGCGGCAACAAAGACTTATGTGGCTCAACTTACATCAATTTACTTATTTGCAGCATTACTTGCTAAAAATACAGAATTACTCAAGGAGCTTGATAAAGTTCCAGATTTCATTGACGAGACTCTTGAAGATATTGAGTTTATAAAAGAAATTTCAAAAAGATATAATTTCGCTCGTGATTTCTTCTATTTGGGAAGAGGTTATTCATATCCTACTGCTCTTGAAGGAGCTTTAAAACTTAAAGAAATCACTTATATTCATGGTGAAGGTTATGCTGCCGGTGAACTTAAACATGGTCCTTTAGCTTTAATTGATGAAGGAATTCCAGTTGTTGTTATTGTTCCTCCGGGTGATTCTCACAGAAAAACAATGAGTAATTTGGAAGAAGTTAAATCTAGGGGAGCTAATGTACTAGCTATTGGTTCAGCTACTGATGATGCTCTAAAAAATAAAGCAGATGATATTATTGCGATTAATCCTAAAGTAAATGAGTTAATTGCACCTTTAATTTATGTTGTTCCTCTTCAATTAATTGCATATTATATTACTCTTGAAAAGGGGCATGATCCGGATAAGCCTAAAAACTTAGCAAAATGTGTAACTGTTGAATAACATTTTTTTATTTAACTCTTTTTTACACTTTAATTTTTTATTTTATTGTATTTTAAACAGTTATTCTTCTTTTATCTTTAATTATTATTTATAATTTGGATTTGTTAAACTGTTATAAATTAATATTGGCTTTGTTGATTGCTTTGTATTTGAACTATTCATTAAGTATTTTTTATTTTGATGAGGTAGCTTTCTATTAAATTTTGTCTTTTGTTATTAATTTCAATTATTATTCTATTTTTAATATTTTTTTCACCCGTTAATTACTTTATTTTCTTAATTTCGACTTATTTAGTGTTATTTTGAAAAACAAAAGCTTTTTATACGTAAAGTCTAATAACATATTATTACAAACAAAAAAATGTTAAATGGAGATTATTTATGTTTAATAAAAAAATTTGTTTAATTTTATTAACACTAGTTTTCATGTTATCGATTTCTGCGGTTGTTGCAACTGATACGAATTCTACTGATGATGTAATTTCTAGTGATGAGGAGGTTGAACCTCCATCGGTTGTATCTGAAGATGAAATTACAAATGATGAAAACTCTGATTTTAATCCACAAGAAAATTACACGTTAAATGGCAGTGATTTGACTATGTATTATAAATCAGGGTCTAGTTATGAAGCGATATTGTCTGATGGCAATGTTTCTGTTGAAAATGCTACTGTTAACTTAAATATTAATGGTGTTAATTATAATAAAAGCACTGATGAATCCGGCAAAGTTTCTTTACTTATTAATTTAAAACCTGGTAGTTATGAAATCACCGCCAGCTATGGTAATCTAACTACAAGCAATATGGTTAAGGTATTGCCTATTATAACAGGAAAGAATATTGCAACTACTTATAATCATTTAGTACCTTATTCTGCTACATTTTTAAAAAGTAATGGTAGCCCATTATCCAATACCTATGTTAAATTTAAAGTCAATGGCAAAACCTACTCTAAGAAAACAAATTCAAAAGGAGTAGCTAAATTATATGTCGGCTCAAAAATAGGAACTTATAATATTTATGCGATTCATCCAAATGGATATACCATTTCAAATAAAATAACTGTGAAAAATTCAATTTCATCAAGCAATTTGAAAAAACATTATAAAAGTTCAAAAACATTTAAAGCAACATTTTATGGTAAAAATGGCAAATTATTAGCTGGTAAAACCATTAAGTTCTATACTAAAGGAACTTATTTTTATAAAAAAACTAATTCCAAAGGTGTAGCTTATATTAAAGTAATTTCCAAACCTGGAACCTATAAAATTACTTCAATTAATACCAATACTGGTGAGAAGAAATCCAATACAAT
>CAYFRZ010000019.1:0-14092 GCA_964345675.1 uncultured Methanobrevibacter sp. | reverse complement strand
CCTATAAAATTACTTCAATTAATACCAATACTGGTGAGAAGAAATCCAATACAATCACTGTGAAAAATTCAATTTCATCAAGCAATTTGAAAAAACATTATAAAAGTTCAAAAACATTTAAAGCAACATTTTATGGTAAAAATGGCAAATTATTAGCTGGTAAAACCATTAAGTTCTATACTAAAGGAACTTATTTTTATAAAAAAACTAATTCCAAAGGTGTAGCTTATATTAAAGTAATTTCCAAACCTGGAACCTATAAAATTACTTCAATTAATACCAATACTGGTGAGAAGAAATCCAATACAATCACTGTGCTGTCAACATTAGAAGCAAAATCAATGACAGTTTTCACTGGAACTACTTCAAAATTTCAAGTAAAACTTTATAAAGGTGAAAGCATTGCTAAAAATACTAAAATGACAGTTTATGTTGATGGAACTAAAAAAAGAGTAACTACAAACTCAAATGGTGTTGCAAATGTTGAATTTAAATTAGGTAAAGGGATTTATAACATAAAATCAGTAGATCCTTTTACAGGCTATGTTTTAAATAAAAAAGTAACTGTAAAATTAGCTTCTATCAGTGCTATTGATGTCAATGCCATAGAAGGTAAGGAAGGTTTATTCCTTGCTAAACTTTTACAGCAAAGTGGTAAGGCAGCTGCAGGTACTAATATGGAAATGACTATTGACGGAGTAAAACATACTGTTAAAACAAACTCTAAAGGTCTTGCTAGTATTAAATTTACTTTTAATGATACTGGTGTCTATACTGTAGTTTGTAAAGATTTGGCTACTGGTTATAATGTAACTAATAAGATTAATGTTGTAACCGTTAGTGAAGGTAAATCTTATGATAAATTTGGTGTTTCAGAAGATGGTAAAACCATGCTGGTGATTGGTAGGCCATCTGCTTCTGGCGAAACAGCAAAATATGGTTATAAATATTATAAAACTGAAGTGGATAGAACTTGTCCAATCTGCGGAAGCCATGAACTTTACTGGAGTATCTTTTGGGCTGCCGGTAATACTGATGGTGGAACTTTCCCAGAAACACCTAGTCGCCCGGAGCATTATGATGAAGGTAATCTAGAAGGTATCATTATTTGCATGCATTATACTGGAGGTAATGAGTATTGTGATGCCGACTGGTCTATTTTCGGCCATAATCATGATGGTAGTGGTAGGGATTTGACTGTTATATCAAATCCAGTTGAATCATCAGAAATAGAAGCATATTTGCTTAAAAGTGGATATTATGTTAAAGCATAATTTCCTTCTTTAACTTTTTTTAATCTTTTTTTCATGTCTAAAATTCTATTTGTTGAATTATTTTCTTTGTCTTGTTTTTCAGTGTATTTTTTTTCACATTCAATGATGTAAAAAGCTTCTGGTGAAGTAGTTGAGGATATATTCATTTTTTTAAGGTTTCTTTCAACTCGTCTTTTTAATTTTTCATCATTCTCCATTGAATCCCCTAAAAATATTGGTGTTTTAACGGCAGATGAAATTTTAGTTTTATGGCGTGCATCGTGTCTTTCTTCAGACCGTTTGTTTAAAATAAAATCACTAGAATTCTTTAGACCCGGATCTCTAAATGGTATTCCAACATCAGAAAGTGCAATTCTTATTTCATCATTTTTTGGAAGTGAGTAATCAAGCATTTCTGGATTAGGGCTTGCAAGGGTTCCTCCCTGTTTTCTTCCAAAAATCGGACCAAGGCCGATTGAAAATCCGGCTTCAATAAAAGCAGCTCTTACAGGTGCTGATGAAGTGTATGTTGCAACGATGCCGTCATTTTTAATTATTCTTCTAAATTCTTTGAAAAATTCAAGTGAGAATAGTTCTGGAGCCATATTCTGACTGAAAGGATCTAGGAATATCGCATCATATGTATTGTCCTCAAGATTCTGAACGGTTTTCCTTGCATCTTCAACAAACACATTAATATCAATGTTTTCTGGAATTTCACATTCTTCTAAACTTAAAGTTGCATAATCTAATCTGATTAATTCGTCTTCAATAGCTTTTTTTGTAATGTCATGTTCTGGTATTGGTGAGGGAACTAAAAGCCCACAAGCAAAAGTTGCTTTTGATATTTCAACCATATCTATTCTTAAATTTGAATTGGGATTATTTTTAATAAAATCAGCAATGGCTGCTGATGAATTATAGCCTAATCCGGCACAAATATCTAGAATGGCAATATCCTGAGTGTAATCAAATTTCATCGGTTTGATGAATTTTTCAAATGACTCACTTATTGCACCTGTGGATGTATGTAATGTTTCAACTTTGTGGTTTATTTCTTTTGAATTGATAGAATATGATCCATCATCAGTTAAAACAAAATAATTATTATAAGTATCAAAAAAATTAACCCTACTTTCATTATTCTGACTACTTTTTTCCAGACTAAAACATTCATTTACTAAATCAAAAATATCGTCATTAATTATTCTAGCACTATTTTCATAACTCATTTTATCTAAACTTAATTTTTGAAAGTTCTTTCTAATAAACTTTAAATTTTGAGCAAACTTTATATAATTTTCTAATTAAAATAAAATCTAGTTACTGTAATATTCCAATTTTTTTGGATATGATTTTTTTTAAAGAAATTAGATTATTTATTTTACTTGAATTATAATAAAAGGTTTATAATATGTTTGAAATTAAAGCAAAAGATAATATGGGTCGTGTTGGAGTTTTAAAAACTAAACACGGTAATGTAAAGACTCCTGCATTAATGCCGGTCATTCATCCTAGAAAACAAGCGATTGATGTTGCTAAGTATGGCGCAGATATCGTTATTACTAACGCTTATTTGATTTATAAGGATGAAGAATTAAAACAAAAGGCAATTGATGAAGGTTTACATAAATTAATTAACTTTGATGGTCCAATCATGACTGATTCAGGATCATTTCAGTTATCGGTTTATGGGGATGTGGAAATAACAAATAAGGAAGTAATAGAATTTCAGGAATTAATTAAAACCGATATTGGAACAAGCCTTGATATTCCAACAGCACCTTTTGTCGATAGGGAAAAGGCGGAAAGTGATTTGGAAATTACATTAGAACGTGCAAAGGAAGCAGTTGAATTCAAAAAAGAAAATAATATTGAAATGTTATTGAATTCAGTTGTTCAGGGATCCACTTATCTTGATTTGAGACAACATTGCGCTCGTGAACTTTCAAAACTCGATGCTGATTTATATCCTATTGGTGCGGTAGTTCCTTTAATGGAATCTTATCACTACAAAGATTTGGTGGATGTTGTAATGAATTCCATGAAGGAATTATCCGACAGTGTTCCCCGTCACTTAATGGGTGCGGGACATCCAATGATTTTTGCATTATGTGTAGCAATGGGCTGTGATTTATTCGATTCAGCAGCTTACATCTTGTATGCAGAAGATGATAGATTCTTAACAACTAGAGGAACTTACAAACTTGAAAACTTACATGAAATGCCGTGCTCTTGTGAAGTTTGTACTAAATATACTCCTGATGACCTGAGGGCAATGCCTAAAAAACAAAGAAGAGATTTGATCGCTCAGCATAATTTGCATGTTTCATTTGCAGAATTAAGACGTATTAGGCAAGCTATTTATGAAGGCAGTTTAATGGAACTTGTAGAGGAACGCTGTCGTGCTCACCCCGCACTTCTCGATGCTGTAAGACAGCTGGGAATGTATGCTTCTGATTTGGAAAAATATGATCCGAGAAGTAAAAAATCCGCATTTTTCTATACCGGTCCTGAATCATTGGGAAGAGCTGAAGTATTAAGGCACATTCAAAAACTAATGGCAATGCCTAAGAAGAGGGATTTAATTTTACTTCCTCCATCAAGAAAACCATATTCTAAATTCATTTCAGGTAAACTCGGTGATTTCTACAGGTATGGTGAAGAACATGACATTGACCTAGATGATGCTGACTTTATGGTTGTTGATGTTCCATTTGGATTGGTGCCTCTTGAAGTTGATGAGGTTTATCCGTTAAGTCAAAGTGCAACTCCTAAAACCCGTGATGTTGATGCAATTGAATTCTTAAAAGAATTCATTGATGAATTTTCAGGATACTATGAGCAAGTTTTAATACATTCAAGGGTTCTTAAAGATTTGGAAATCGAAGAGGAAAATAATCTTGTTGATGAAGAAATCAGATACACTAAAGATGATGTTAAAAAAATAAAAGCTATTGCAGACTATCAGTTTGGTGTAGGTGCTGGTGAAGCGTTATTCTCTGGAAATATCAACATTGAAAAAAGTAAAAAAACAGGGAAAATAAGGCATATTTATGATGGTAAAACATTAATTGTCAATATGAGGGCATCTGATTCATTTTTAGTTTTATCAAAAGAAGGTGCAAAAAGACTTCACACTTCAATGCCATCTTTAAGTAACAGGGTTGTTGTAAATAAAGACTCAGAACCTTTTGCACTTGATGGTAAAAGTGTGTTCTGCAAATTCGTCGTTGACTGTGACGAGAACATCAGATCTAATGATGAAGTTTTAATTGTAAATGAAGAAGATAAATTACTTGCTTATGGTAAAGCATTGTTTGGTGCCTGTGAAATTAAAGAATTAAAAACAGGACAAGCTATTAAAACACGTAAAGGTATGAAAAAGTGATATTATGAGTGACAAGGATAATGTGAATACTGGTCATAATATGGAAAATAGGGAACTTATTATAAATGCAAGAAAACCTGTTGGTGAATTGGGCCATCAAATATTGGATAGGATGAATAAATCTCATGAATCAATGGCACAATGGGGAGTAAGTCATTTTGATGTAAACGAAGACAGTAAAGTATTGGATATTGGCTGTGGCGGCGGAAAGAATATAGAAAGATTCGCAAAACAAATTTCTCAAAATGGAAGGGTAGTTGGAATAGATTACTCAGAAGTAAGTGTTGAAAAATCCGTTAAATTAAACCAAAAATTCATAGATGAGGGAATTGTTAATGTTATACAGGGATCAGTTTCTGACATGCCCTTTCATGATGAAACTTTTGATATTGTAACTGGCTTTGAAACCATTTATTTTTGGCCAGATTTTATCAATGACTTAAAAGAAGTTAATAGAATTCTTAAAAAAGATGGTTTGGTATTTTTCTGTAATGAAGCCGTATATAGGGAAGGTGAAATGGAAAAATATGATGATTTGGTTGAACTTTTGGACATGAAAATATATTCAGAAGAAGTTTTAAAAGATTCATTGGAACGTACTGGTTTTAAAGACTTTAAAGCTTATTTAAATGATGAAAACGATTGGATTTGTATAACTGCTAGGAAAATTTAAGGTAATATCATGGCTAATCAGGTAAAAACAATATTTGCAAATATGAGCTTCATGCTAGTTTCACAGATTATTGCAAGTATTTGTGCTTTTGTTTGGACAATCGTCACTGCTTGGTATTTGGGTCCATCTGATTATGGGATATTTGGTGCAGCAGTATCTTTTGCAGCACTTTTTGGTATTTTAATTGATTTTGGACTCTCAACTTATGTTGTAAGAGCAATATCAACGGATTTTGCTAATGAACATAAATATTTGGATAATGCAGTTTCTCTTAAATTATTTTTATCCGTATTTTATGTAATTGCAGTGTATTTATCTGTATTGGTTATGGGTTGGCAGCCTAAATTAGTGTTGGCTTGTGTATTCCTTGCTTTTGAAAATATAATAAAGTCTTATCAGGCTATTTTATTTGCTTCATTCCAAGCCCATGAGAAAATGAAATATCAGGCCATTACAAATACTGTAATTAATGTATTTACATTGATATTTATCTTATTGGTTGCATGTACAGATTATGCGTTATTTGGAATTTTAATGGCATATATTGCTGCAAATGCAATAGCTTTAGTTTATGAAGTTTATGCTCTTAGAAAATACATTATTAAACCTAAATTTTCCTTTAATTTTAGTTTTTATAAGGTACTTTTAAAAGCAGGACTTCCTTTTGCTCTGACAAGCCTTTTTTATACACTTTATTATTCAATTGATCTGGTAATGATTACGCAGTTTTCAACTACTTATGCAACTGGACTTTATAATTCGGCATATAAATTGATAACGGTTTTGACTTTATTTTATACAATTTACACTTCAGTTATTTTTCCAGTAATGAGCAAGTTATTTAAAGATGAGAAGGATTTATTGAATTTAAGTTTTGTAAAGTCAATTAAATATCTGATGCTGGTTACTATTCCTATTGCTGTATTTACTTCATTTTATTCCTATCAGATTATTGCAATTTATGGGGCGGAATATATTGAAGCCGCCGGAGTTTTGCAGATACTGATTTGGACGGTATGTTTATTATTTGTTAATGGTGCATGTTCATTGGTTTTAAATGCATCTCACCGAGAATATTCGGTTACAAAGATTTATACAATAGCTGCATTATTCAACGTTGTACTGAACTTAGTTTTAATTCCTAAGTATTCAGTTTATGGTGCTTCGGTTGCAACAGTTTTAAGCGAAATTTTAATTTTAATTTTGGAATTGTATATGATTAGAAAAATCAACCAACTTCCAGACAGGCACTTAATTTATGATCTTTTAAGAATTATTTTCGCATCTGCAGTTCTTGGCGTTGTATTATACAGTCTTAATCTTAACATGTGGCTTGCTATGGCGGTATCGGTAGTGGTTTATTTCACAGTTATTATATTAGTTAAAACTATTGATAATGAGGATAAAATGATATTTAAGCAAATTATCAGTAGGTAATAGAAACCTTTATATATGATTAAAACATAACTATATATGTTGTTAGTTACATGCGGTGTTAGTCCAGCCTGGTTAAGACTCTAGCCTGCCACGTTAGAGACCCGGGTTCAAATCCCGGACGCCGCATTTTTTTTATAGCAGTTGTGGTATAGTCTGGTTATTACTTGGGCCTTCCAAGCCTACAACCCGGGTTCGAATCCCGGCAACTGCACCTTTATATAATTTCTTTTTTAAAATTCTTTTTTTGTTTAAAAATATGCTAATATTAGTTAATTTTATATAATACTAAATAGATAATAACTGTAAATTAAATTAATTTTTAATTTCTTAAATGTTATGATTTTAAGGTGATTTAATGGTAGGGATAGTAGGATATGGGGCACATGTACCCTCATATAGAATTAAAGTAGAAGAAATTGCAAAAGTTTGGGGAGATGACCCTGTAGCTTTATCAAATGGATTGATTGTTAATGAAAAATCCGTACCTTCTTATGATGAAGATACTGCAACTATTGCAGTTACTGCTGCTAGATATGCTCTAGCAAGAGCTCAAATAGATCCGAAAAAAATTGGTGCTGTTTATGTAGGTTCTGAATCACATCCATATGCAGTTAAACCAACTGCTACTATTGTTGCAGAAGCAGTTTGCGCAACTCCAAAATTAACTGCGGCTGATTTGGAATTTGCTTGTAAAGCGGGAACTGCAGGTATCCAAATGTCAATGGGTCTTGTTCAATCTGGAATGGTTGAATATGCTTTGGCTATTGGTGCTGATACTTCACAAGGAGCACCTGGTGATGCTTTAGAATACACTGCATCTGCTGGTGGGGCTGCTTATATTATCGGTGAAAAAAATACAATAGCTGATATTGATCACACATGCAGTTTCACAACCGACACTCCTGATTTTTATAGAAGGGAAGGACAAGATTATCCATCTCACGGTGGACGTTTCACAGGTGAACCGGCTTACTTTAAACATGTATTAAGCGCTGCTAAAATGTTATTCGAAGAAACCGATTCAAAACCTGAAGATTATGATCATGCTTGTTTCCACCAACCTAATGGTAAATTTTACCTTAGGGCTGGTAAAAAATTAGGATTCAATTCTGAACAGATTAAGCATGGATTACTCACTCCTAATATTGGAAATACTTATTCCGGTGCGGTTCCATTAGCATTATCTAATATTTTAGATGTTGCTGAACCTGGAGATAAAATATTTGCCATCTCATATGGATCTGGTGCTGGAAGTGATGGATTTACAATGACTGTAAACGATGAAATTTTAGAAAGAAGAGAATTAGCTCCAAAAACACAGGAAATCATTAATAATGATAAAAGATATGTTGATTATTCCGTGTATGCTAAATTCAAAGGCAAAATTAAAATGTAAGGGGGCTTAAATATGAGAGATGTTGCGATTATAGGAGTTTCACAAACAAAATTTGGTGAATTATGGGATTCATCTTTTAGAGATTTAATTGCTGAAGCAGGTGTAAAAGCTTTAGTTGATGCTGATATTGATGGTGCTGACATTGAAGCAATGTTTGTTGGTAATATGTCTTCCGGACTTTTTGTAGAACAAGAACACATTGCAGCCCTTATTTCTGACCATGTTGGTCTTAATCCAATTCCAACTACAAGAGTTGAAGCTGCTTGTGCATCAGGTGGATTGGCTTTAAGGCAGGGTATTATGGCTGTTGCATCAGGATTTCACGATGTTGTAATTTCTGCAGGTGTGGAAAAAATGACTGATGTGGTCGATGCTACTCCAGCTATTGCCACAGCATCTGATCAGGAATGGGAAGCACAACAAGGAGCTACATTCCCGTCATTATATGCAATGATGGCTAAAAGACACATGTATGAATATGGAACTACCCGTGAACAATTAGCACAATTTTCTGTAGTAAACCATAAAAATGCAGCTAAAAACCCAAATGCACAATTCCCATTTGAAGTGACTTTGGATAAAGTTATTAACTCTACAGTAGTGGCAGATCCATTAACATTACTTGACTGTTCTCCTGTAAGTGATGGGGCAGCTGCAATTGTAATGGTGCCTGCTGAAGATGCTAAAAAATACACTGATACTCCAATTTACGTAAAAGCTTCTGCACAAGCTTCTGGAACTTTGACATTACATGATAGGAAAGATTTGACCACTATCGAATCTACCAAAGTCGCATCCAGAAAAGCTTATGAAATGGCAGGAGTTACTCAAAAAGACATTGATTTAACTGAAGTTCATGATTGTTTCTCAATTAACGGACTTTTAGCTGTAGAAGACTTAGGATTTGCTGAAAAAGGTAAAGGTGGAATTGCTATTGAAGAAGGTCAAACAGAAATTGATGGTGATTTCCCAATTAACACATCCGGTGGTCTTAAAGCACGTGGACACCCATTAGGTGCAACTGGTATCGCTCAAGCTGCTGAAGTCATATGGCAACTTAGAGGAGAAGCTGGTGGACGTCAGGTGGACGGTGCAGAAATCGGTATGACCCATAACATTGGAGGTACCGGTGGTACTGTAGCGGTACATATTTTTGGAAGAGATTTATAATCTCTTTTTTACTTTTCTTTTTTTATGATAATTAACACTGGTTCTAGAACTGACATTCCTGCTTTTTTTAGTAAATGGTTCTTAAACAGAATTGATGAAGGTTCGGTTTGCACTAGAAACCCATACAATGAGGATATTTATAAATATCCATTGGATTCTAAAATAATTGATTGTTTATGCTTTTGCACTAAAAATCCAAAACCGATGATCAGTAATTTAGATAAACTGGATGATTTTAGACAATACTGGTTTGTAACAATAACTCCTTATGGAAAAGACATTGAACCCAATGTTCCAAGTTATAAAAACGTAATGAAATCATTTAAACAGTTGTCTGAACATTTGGGAATTAACAAAGTATCCTGGAGATACGACCCAATTTTCATATCTGAAAAATATGATTTGGATTTCCATATTGAAATGTTTAATAAAATGGCATCTGAACTTGGAGATTATACGAATGACTGTACGATCAGTTTCATTGATTTGTATCAAAAGGTCTTAAGAAACTTTCCTAATTCAAAAGAAGTTACTCAGGATGAACAATTAAGTATCGGTAAGGAATTTTCAAAAATAGCTAATGAACACAATATTAAAATGAAAACCTGTGTTGAAGGAACTTTGCTTGACCAGTTTGGATTTGATTCAAGCGGATGCATGACTCAAAAAGTAATCGAAAAAGCTATTGATAAAAATTTAAAAATCCCTAAAGGAAAATATAGGATCCGTGAATGTGATTGTATATTTGGAAGGGATATCGGAGCATATAATACCTGCCTGCATGGATGCAAATATTGTTATGCCAACGCCAACATGAAGCTGGTTAAAAAGAATCAAAAACTGCATAATCCAAATTCACCATTGCTGATCGGGGATGTTAAAGAGGGTGATGTTGTAAAAGAGGTTAGGGAATCTAGTTTCATTGATACACAGCAAAGACTCATTTGATTAGTGCACTTCCATACTTATATTTAAATTTCATTTGCTTGAAATATATTTTTAATTTTCATATTTATTTTCAGTTAACTGAAAACAATATTGATTTTATTATTTACTTTTCAATATACTGAAAACTTTATATTATGGTTATGATAAATTAATAATTATAAAAAGAAGTGTGATTTTAATGATCATCCAAAGAAAAGATTATATTGATAAAATTAATCCTTTTGTAAATAAACATATTATTAAAGTTTTAATAGGAACAAGACGTTCTGGCAAGTCAACCATATTAAAACAAATCATTGATTCATTAATAAAACAAGGAATCCCAAAGGAGAATATTGTTTGGATGAACTTTGAATTAAGTGATTATTTTGAAATGGATAATATTAAAAAGCTTGAAGAGTTCATATCTAATAAAACTGAAAATATTGATGGTAGAATTTATCTATTTTTTGATGAGATACAGGTTGTTCCCCAATGGGAAAAATTAATCAATTCTTACTTTGCAAAAGAAAATTATGACATCTATATTACCGGATCAAACTCAAAATTATTGTCTGGCGAGTTTGCTACATATTTATCCGGTCGCTATGTGGAATTAAACATATATCCATTTTCTTTTAGGGAATATCTTGATTACTATGAAATTACTTCTGATTTTAAATCTCATTTTTACAGATATTTGGAAGATGGGGGTATGCCTTCAACATTTGACTATAGTGGTGATGATGAAAGATTAATTCTAATTGATTTATACAATTCTATTGTCCTTAAAGATATAATTCAAAGAAATAATGTTAAAAATGTTGACTTGTTGGATAGAATTATGAGATTTGTAATGTATAACATTAGCCAGCCCTTTTCCGCAAATAAAATTCATAAAAGACTAAAGCAGGATATGGTAAACTTATCTGTAAATACAATTTACAATTATCTGAAATTCTTTGAAAATGCATGCCTGATTTATCAGGTAAAGCGCGAAGATTTACAAGGTAAAAGAATATTAAAACATGATGAAAAATATTATATATGTGATTTGGGTTTTAGACAAGCAATAATGGGAAACAATCAAAGGGATATCACTCGTGTAATCGAAAATATTGTTTATTTGGAACTTTTAAGAAGAGGATATGAAATCACCATAGGTAAAGTTGATAACTTGGAAGTAGATTTTGTATGCAAAAAACAAAACAAACTCATTTATATTCAAGTTTCTTATTTATTGGCAAGTGAAGAAACTATTGAAAGAGAATTTAAACCATTAAATAATATTTCAGATAATTATCCGAAATATGTAATAACCATGGATGATGTGGATATGTCTCATGATGGGATCATTCATTTGAATTTAATTGATTTTTTAAGGGATAATGAAGTGATTTAACATCTGGAATTCATATTCTTTTTTAGGGAGTTTATAAACTCATTTTGTTTTTTAAATAATTTTTTGAAGACAATTAATATTTGTTTTCATATATGAAACAAAATTCACTAAAAATTATCGGATAATTTCCGCTACTTTTTACTATAATTTGTTCGTAATATATCAAACAAAAATCAAAAAAGCAGTAGCTAATTTCAATACTGTTATGCAAACGTCAACATGAAGCTGGTTAAAAGGAATCAAAAAATGCATAATCTGGGTTAGCCATTGATTATTGGGGATGTTGTAAAAGAGGTTAGCGAACCTAGCTACATTGACACTCAAACTAGGTTGTTTTAAATGCTTCTAAATGGGTATATTCCATTTTTTTCATAACTGTTCTTAAGCCAATATCCAAATATCGGGTCTGTAATTTGATATTTGTCATTTGCATATTCAATTAAATCATAGTCCAGAAGGCGATTTAAGGGCCTATTTAGTGATCCGCTAGTTACTTTGAGGGAATTTGCTACTTCTATTCTCTTTTTTGGATTTTCAAGTAGTGAAATTATGATTTTCTGTTCCTGGAATGTTAATTTGGACCACATGTATACGAAATGGAGTGCAAGATAATCAATTGAATCCTTGAATAATTCGCTTATGTTGTTTTCACTTAATGTTAGGTTTTCTGGAAGATATTTTGCAAATATGTTGATGTAATAAGGAATTCCGCGTGTGCATTTGTAAAATCTTTCAAATCCCCCATGGTCTAGTTGAATGTTTCTTCTCATTGATTTGATATAGTTTTCAGTAGTCTGTTCTGAAAATGGTTGAATTTCAATTTTCAGCATCCTCCCTCCAAATGCCCCTTTATTTCCATTTAAGTCATTTATTAAACTGTCTTTCAGGCTCATGCTTCCGCAAAAGATGTATGCAACATTCTTTTGTGTTTGAATGAAACTGCGCATATACCATAAAAATCCATTCAATTCATCTCCCAAATCTTTAATTAATTGGATTTCATCAATGAATATGAAAACTCCTTTTATCTTATCCTTATTGTCTTCATAAATTTTCTGAGGCAATTCCATTACAAATTCCGCCAATCTCTCATAATTGTCTTCACTTTCAAAGATTGGGATGGGGAGGTGTTCGTATGATAAGAGTTTATCTATTTTGAAATTTTTTGTTTTAAAATATTTTTCTATTTGCTTGCTGATTGTTTTTAAGCCAAATTCTTTGGATGATCTGATGATTGAGTCGTAGATTATTTTTATTATGCTTGCTCTTGTGAGATTTTTCTGTTGATATGCATTGCTTCTGGATAAATCGATATCTACAACTAAATATTCACTTTCAAATTTATTTCTGATTTTTTTGATGAGGGCTGTTTTTCCAACTCCTCTAATTCCTGTTAATAGTATTGTGGGTGCGGAGTTGAATTCAGTGCTGATTAATAAATTTGATAATATGTTGATTTCATCTGTTCGATTGAAAAATTGTGTTTCGGTTAAATTTGTATCTGTTATGCTTGCAATTTCATCCATTTCTTTCCCTCATGTAATGTGTTTTTCATTATATAATATTATGTATTGCATTTTGAATTATGTAATTAACTTTTCATTATATTTTGTAATATAATGTATTTTTCATTATATATAATCTTGATTATTTTTAAAATACGATTTCAATTAAGTATTGCATAACTTTAATTCACTATTTATTTGATTGGTGATGTTAATGATGAAGTTAGAGAACATAGTTATATAGAAACTTATGAAAAAGTCGTACCACTTACACGTACTTTTCAATCAACTTTGTTATAGAATTTATTGGACATTGTTATTTAATGTTTTGGAAAAATGTTCACGAGAGTTAATTTGAATAGCTATTTAATAATTGTTACAATTAGTTATTCAATATAATAAAAATTAAGAATTATATTGAACATGACAATTGTTGTAATGAAAATAAAATAAAAAAACCCAAAATCATTAAGTTGGTGGGTATGTATTGATGATAATTCCACATTAATTATAAATTTATTGACTAACATAATTTATTAATAACATAAGTATATGTGAATCATAGGAGGCTAGCCTTTGAAAGAATATCATCAAATTGAAGATTTACCAATTGCATTACAGAATGAAATTAAAGATAATGCTTCTTTTTTTGATAATTTTGATGGTAAATCATTAGATGAACAGCAACGAATTGCTTGTGTTTTAAATGATTCTGATTTAGAGATTATTGCAGGTGCTGGAACTGGTAAGACTCATACATTACTTGCTAAAGCAGCTTATTTAATTGAAAAGAAAAATGTTGCAGCTGATGATATTCTATTTTTATCTTTTTCAAAATCCTGTGTGGAGGAATTAATTGAAAGATTAAACTATGATGTTCCTACAAGTACGATTCATGCTTTTGGTTTATCTTTAATCGATGGATATAGGGAAAAGGA
>CAYFRZ010000018.1:0-19810 GCA_964345675.1 uncultured Methanobrevibacter sp. | reverse complement strand
ATAAAAGTATATATAACTATTGTTATTTTTTCATATTTATATTTTATTTTTTTAGTATGCCTAAATATTTAAATAAGATGAAGAAGTAATAAAGTATTGTTTAGGTTAACCTAAAAAATATTATTTAATTTAATAGGGAGAATTGTTAATGAAAAAATTAATTGTAGGATTAGCAGGAAACCCAAATGTGGGTAAAACTACTGTATTCAATCAATTAACTGGTATGCGTCAGCATGTAGGTAATTGGCCAGGTAAAACTGTCGAGAAGGCGGAAGGCCACTTCAGTCATGGTGATTATGAATATGATATTATTGACTTACCTGGAAATTATGCTTTGAGCGCTCATTCTATGGAAGAAATTGTATCTAGAGATTTCATTGTAGATGATGACTCTGATGTAATTGTTAATGTAGTTGATGCAGCTAATCTAGAACGTAATTTATACTTAACAGTTCAGATGATGGAACTTGGTGCTAATTTGATATTGGCTCTAAATATGAATGATTTTGCGAAGAAAAAAGAGCATATGATTGATATTGATTTGATGAGTGAACTTTTAGGATTTCCAGTTATTGAAATAAACGCAAAAACTAAGGATGGTTTTGAAGAATTATTAAATACTGTAGAAAAAGTTGCTGCAAATCCTAGGGATTCTAGTAAAAAATTAGCTTATGGTAATGATATTAAAGGTCATTTGTCCGAACTTCAAGAATTCATTGAAAAAGACAGTGATTTGTTGAAAGTTCCTTCAGTTTGGACTGCTGTTAAATTATTGGAAAAAGATACAATTGTCATAGATAAAGTTCAACACTCTTCATTTGGATCTAAAATCATGATTGAAGTTGATAAGGTAAGTAAACATTTATATGATGTTTATAAGGAAGGTCCTGAAGAAGTTATAGCTAATGCAAGATATGCATTTATTGATGGTTTGGTTGCTGAAGCAGTTTCAAAACCTGATGTTGAAAAAGAAACTATGACTGATAAAATTGATAAAATTGTAACTAACAGAATTTTGGCTCCATTTATATTTATTATTATTATGTGGACAATGTTCCAATTAACATTCACTGTTGGAGCTCCATTCCAAGATATGATTGACCAAGGATTTGGTGCATTAAGTGCATGGGTAGGCACATTCCTAGGTGAGGGCTTACTTTCCTCATTTGTATGTGATGGTATCATTGGTGGAGTGGGTGGTGTTCTCACTTTCTTACCGATTATTATTTTAATGTTTTTGTTCTTGAGTGTATTGGAGGATTGCGGTTATCTGGCAAGGGCGGCATTTACTTTAGATAAACTCATGCATAAAATTGTCGGACTTCATGGTAAAGCATTCATCCCAATGATTTTAGGATTTGGTTGTGGTGTACCAGCTATTATGGCAACAAGAACCATGGAAAATGAAGGGGATCGTATGCTTGCTATGATGCTTGTTCCTTTCATGTCTTGTACTGCAAGATTGCCGATTTATGCAATTTTTGTTGCAGCATTTTTCCCAAATGATGGGGGTAATGTTTTAGTTGCAATTTACTTATTAGGTATTGTTGTAGCACTTGTAGTTGCAGCCATTCTTAAAAGAACCATGTTTAAAGGATTGTCCACTCCATTTGTTATGGAATTGCCAACTTATAAAGTGCCTTCTGTAAAAGGTATCATGTTGCATACTTGGGAAAAAGTAAAAGCTTTCTTAAGAAAAGCAGGTACTATTATTCTTGTTTGTTCAATAGTATTGTGGATTTTACAAAATATCTTCCCATGGGGAGGATCTGATCCTCAAATGAGTTTACTTGGTATTATTGGTACTACAATTGCCCCAATATTCGCTCCTTTAGGATTTGGAACTTGGCAAGCTGCCGTGGCTATTATCTCAGGTTTGGCGGCAAAAGAAGTTGTAGTTGCAACATTTGGTACTCTTGCAGGTATGGAAGATGATGATGAAGTGGGTATCACTAATTTGATTCATGATACTTTCACCCCATTGTCTGCATTTTCATTCATGGCATTTACATTACTTTATACTCCATGTTTTGCAGCTATTGGTGCAATCAAACAAGAAACTAATAGTTATAAATGGGCATTAACAATGTGTTTTATCACTATAGTGACTGCATTCATTGTTTCATTTTTAATTTATAATGTTGGTTTGTTGGCGGGATTCGGATAAAATGAATTAGAAAATAATGAATCTTTCATTATTTTTTTTAAAATTTATAAATTTTTAGGTATACCTAAAAATTACTGCATAAATTATGGTGGAGATGAGAAAGTATGCGTAGCAGAAGTGGGATTAGGGGTGTTAAGTCTCCTAAAAAAAATGATGAGTAATTTTAAATTTTTAGCCATAACTAAAAATATTTATATATGGCTTGTTACAAAATAATAATTGAGAAATTTTTAGTATACCTAAAAATTATTTTGGTGATATTATGAAGACCTTAAAAGATGCAAAACCTGGTGAAACTGTAACTTTAGTTAAGTATCATAATACTGGGGATGTAGATTTGAGAAGACATTTATTGGGTATGGGCTTTGTTAAAGGAGCAAAAATTACTCTTAAAAAAGTAGCTACTTTGGGCGATCCTATTGAAATGAGTATAAAAGGATATGATATTTGTCTTCGTAAAGAAGAAGCTAAAAATATTGAAGTTATATAGCTTCAATGTTTTATTATTTTTTTTTAAACTATTTTTATAAACGGTGTTATATTATGAAATGTCGGATGTGTGGTTTTGAATTCGATGAGAATGAATTAGAAAACCGTGGATGTTCTAGTTGTGGAAAACATAATTGCAATCAAATTCATTGTCCTAATTGTGGATTTGGTAATTCTCCAGAATTGGATCAAGAATTTGAATTTATAACAAAACTTAAAAATAAATTTAAAAATAAAGAATCGAAAATTGATTCTATTTAATTTTTTTTAAAATTTCTTCAACTGCTTCATCAACAGTTATTTTTTCAGTATCAACATCAATTCCGTTTTCTTTTAATTTGTATAATATTTCAGTTGTTACTGGAGTTCTTAAGTGGGCTTTTTTTATTAATTTTTTATCTGAAAATATATGGTGTTTGTCTCCTTGAGCAATTATTTCACCATCATATAAAACAAATATTCTATCTGCAAAATGATTTATCATTTCAATGTCATGTGATGAAACTACAATACTCATTCCTTCATCATTAAGTTTGTTTAGGATATTCAATACTTTATCAACACCTTCAGGATCAAGACCTGCTGTTGGTTCATCTAAAATCATGATTTCAGGTCTCATTGCAATGATGCCTGCAATTGCTACTCTCTTTTGTTGACCTCCACTTAGATGATGCGGTGTTTTATCTTCAAAACCACTCATTCCAACCATTTCCAATGCTTCAGTGATTCTATTTTTAACTTCATCATAATCAAGGCCTAAATTCATAGGTCCAAAAGCAACATCCTCTTTAACAGTTGGTGCAAATAATTGGTCATTTGGATTTTGAAATACAATTCCTACTTTTTGCCTTACTTTAAGTAGTTCCTCACGGTCAAAAATTATCTTTTCACCATCAACTTCAACATGTCCTGATGTGGGTTCGGTTAATCCATTAAAATGTGAAAATAGTGTTGATTTACCAGCACCATTAGGTCCCATAATTGCAATTTTCTCTCCTTTTTTAATTTGGAGATTTACATTTTTTAAAGCTTTAGTTCCATCAGGGTAAGTAAAAGATAAATTTTTTGTCTCTATATGAGTTTCTTTCATCATGTCACCTAATTAATTGATAAATTTTGACCAAAATATCCTAATTGTCCACTATATTTGAATATGATAACTTCAATTATAATTACAACAATTATGATTGAAATAATAAATATATAATCACTTTTTTCAGGAGACTTCTTTTCATCAAACATTTCTGATGCATCTGAAAATCCACGGCTCACCATACTTTTGTGAACACGTTCTCCTTGTTCATAAGATTTTAAAAACATCATCCCTATTGTATACCCAACTTGTTTTACTCTCCATTTGTATGTTGTATTTTTGGAGTGTATGTTGAAATTTCTTGATTTTTGGCTTTTTCTGATGGCTGCAAGTTCATCTACAAATAAAAATAAAAATCTAACCATGATTGATAAAATCATTGCTAAATCTCTTGGCATTTTTAACTTTCTAAAAGAACTGGCCATTTCTTGTAATGGTGTTGTTGAGGAATAAATAATGATTGCAGTTAAACAGACAATCATTCTAACAAGCAGTAAAATTGCCCAATTTAAACCGAAATCAGTAATATGTAACCATGAATAACTCCAAATTACATTTCCAGGTTGGATAAAAGGTTGAAATATTATTATTGCTCCACCAAATGGGAGCAACATTAATAATCTTTTAGCAGAATCTATATATGATAAATTAGCTATTTTTAAGATAATTAATAAGATTATCTCTAATATTATTGGTATGAAAAGTTCTTTTGAGATAACACAAACGAGGATAATAAAAATTGTGGTGATTAATTTAATACGTCCTTCTAAATTATGTATTATGCTATTTTTTGATGCTAATTCATCAAATCTCATTATTTGTGTTATATCTACCATATTAATTCACTAGTATAATATTAAAAAGTAGTAATATATTATTATTTTGTTTTTTTGATTAAAAAGGGAAAAAAGAAGAAATTAAAATGATTAATTTCTACTTCTTAAAATTGCTGCAACTCCATATCCTACACCAAGTGTTAATATTGCACCTATTATTAAGGCTACAACTTGTAATGCTTGGTCATCTGGAGCGCTTGCAAATGCATAATCTGGGAAGATTGCATCTGGAATTCCATTAATGGCTTCAATTTGGAAGTCTTCTGGAACACTTGCATCTTCTGCAGATTTTTCAAGACCGTCTGGGTTGCCGGATGCAATGTATGGTGAAAGACAACTGATTACAATACAGATAACTACTGCAACAACGATTAAAGACATATCTTTTTTATCCATACTATGCACCTCCTTCAGTTTTATTCCATGCGAGTAAGTCTGGTCTAAATTTATCTAATGCTGCAAGAATAATTACAGTTAATACAGCTTCGATTACTCCAATAAAGAAGTGGTATAAAACCATAGATGGGATACCAATATTTACTGGGAATGTACCAGCAATACCCATTTCAATAGCACATGCTAATGCAGCAAGTACTGTAGCTAACCATGCAGCAATTCCTGCAGCAGGGTATTTTCCTATTTTTCCGGTTAATGTTTTAAAGGTGTATAAACCTACAAATCCTCCAACTATTGCCATGTTTAATACATTTGCTCCTAAGGCAGTAATTCCGCCGTCTCCGAAGATTAATGCTTGGATAAGTAAAACAACAGTGAATACTAAAACAGCGGCTTCAGGTGCTAAGAATACAATAGCAACTAATGCTCCTCCAACCATATGTCCACTTGTACCAAATGGGATTGGCATGTTCATGGACATGATTGCAAAGATACCTGCTGCAAGTACTGCTAAAAGAGGTATACGTTTTTCATCTAAGTTGGATCTGGCCCATTTCACAGAGAAGTATAATGCAACAATTAATATTACATAGTATACAAGACATTGTGCGACAGGTATGAATCCATCAGGTATATGCAATTAAATTCCTCCATTCTTATTAGTAATACTTTTTGATTTTTATTTATATATTGAGTATTACTTTAAATACATTTTTCATTGATTAATTTAATG
Source organism: uncultured Methanobrevibacter sp. (assembly GCA_964345675.1). GTDB lineage: Archaea > Methanobacteriota > Methanobacteria > Methanobacteriales > Methanobacteriaceae > Methanocatella. The sequence goes on along the minus strand of CAYFRZ010000018.1, from coordinate 14,096 downwards.
AATATCAAGTGTTTTGGAGTTTTATTAAGTATAATTATTAATAAATCCGCTTTTTGTCTTGATATTTAATTATTTAGGTTATTTTCAATATATAAATATTATTAAAGTAATACTTTTTAGTATTATTTTTTAGTATTTGTATTACTTTATGCAAAAAAAGTTGTTAATAATTGGTTTTTTTGATGTTTGTTAAATAGATAAAAATAGCTATTATGAAGTATAATAAAACTTGTATATCTAAAATTCCAGTTTCTATACCTAAAATTGTGTATGTTAAAATTAATGAGTAAATAGAAATGTAGAAATAATCTTTTGTTTTTTGCATTATTTTAAATCCTATGCCTAAAATGAATCCTAAAATGCACATTTCAATTGCCACACCTACTTTACCGAAATCAACTACCATTTGTCCAATTAATGTTGGGGTGACTGTCACTTCTGTTCTCCATGCGATGAGTTTTCCAACGAGCATTCTTGGTCCTAAATCACTTCCTGGAATTGAACTAGCGATTAATTTACCATGTGTTAGTCCTAAATCACCTCCAATAAAATCGAGTAAATTTAAAACATGTAATGTAAAATCTGCTCTAGATTGTAGTGTATAAAATGGATTTGTTGATGATGTTATTGTCATCTCACCAAGTGATCTAAAATAACCAATTCCAATGATTGCACCTACACCAATCAATCCTCCCATTATGACTTCCCAAAGGGAGACTATATTTCCATAGAAACCTATTATAATTATAATAAGAAATGTTGCAAGTAGTGGTGTCCTATAACCTAAAAGCAGTAATAATGCAGTATCTATTGCAAGTAAAAATATGAATCTGAACCTTGCTTGTGAACGTGTAATCTTTTTTATTTGGAAATCTTTCAAATATGCGCCAGCTATTAAACAAGTTCCAGGTATTATTAAAAACACAGGCATTGTAAAAATTGGTTTTAATAAATATCTTATTGATGGTTTTAAAAGTGGGATTCCACCAACAGATGCAATACATATTACAAAAAACACCATACTGATTAATATTAGACAAAAACCAATGGAATATATATCTTTTTTATTAAATTCAATAAATTTGGTTCTTTTATTTAAGAAGTATTTTGGAAATATTGTTGATCCTATAAAGAATGATATGAATCCTATTAGTAGCGTAATGACTAAACTTTTAGATGGTGCATTCATTGATAATATCAAAAAAAATGAAAATAATAAAAGCACAATCAATGGGTTAAATAAATGATTTTTTAAGATATCATGCTTATTTAAAAAATTTAAGAAGTTTTCGTTTGGATATAATTTTTTAAATGAACTATTAATCCATTGATTTTCAACAAATCCTAAAATATAAAATATTGTGGAAAATAAAAATGATTTATGAAATTTTTCAGTAATTTTGTTTATTGCTGAAGTTAACTTTGAATAAATAACACTCATTATTCACACAACTTAAAATGTTCTTATATTTGTAATATCATAACTATTTTTAATTTGGTCTAACTGATTATCACTACAATTGTATACTCTAATTGTAATTTCATCTGTAAGTCCATTGATATTACCTAAAACAGAATTAGCATCATCAAGTGCTTGTTTATTGGCACATTCTAATACTAAGCTATTTTGTAATCCGGAACTAGGTGTTTTAATGGCCGCTCTTTTATCGTGGGAATTGATTTTGTTTGTTAACTCTTGAATTTTCACTAAATCTATTGAATCAAGAGAAATGATTGTGGATATTTCAAAATCACTATTTGACAAATTTTTATTCAAATCACTAATTGTTGATATATTTTCTGGATTTGCTTTAATTTCCACTAAATTGGGGTAAGTACTGCCATTGGTTTCAAGTGAAATTTTATCTATATAAACGTCTGCTTCGGGGATGTTTTTATATAACCCAACAAGATAATTGGTATTATTGGATTCAATTAATATTTTAACATCAGTCCCTCCATTATTTCCAATCCATTTTACAACTCCACTTAATGTTGTTTTTTCTCCATTACTCGCATTAAAACCATCAACAGTGGCTTTTACAATATATCCATCTTTATAATAATTAGAATAAATGTCTGGAATTTTATTGATTGTAGATGAATCAAATACTGTTTTTTGTATTTCTGAAGAATCGTCTGTTGTTATGTGTATAAATGCAAATGCGATAGCACATATAACTAAAATGATTATTAAATAATCAATTAAAGTAAATTTTATCTTCATAATTATACCTATTCTTCGTAAATAGCTCCAACTGGGCAAACATCAACACATTCTCCACAGTTATCGCATTTTTCAGGATTAATAGTTACAGTATATGCTTTTCTTTCAATTGCTTCTTCTACACATACATCAATACAGTCTTCACAAACTCCACATTCTTCCATATCAATTTTCAATTAATACACCAGTTTTATTTTATTTTAAAAATATATTGTCTATTAAAATATTATTTAATATGTAATATTTAAATAGTTTGTTAATCTAATATTATTTTGTAGTTTTATTATTTTTGTCATATTAAGTTGAAAAAAAGACAATCTTTATATACTATGAAAACAAATATTATTATTGTTGTATGCAAGGGTGCCCGAGCGGCCAAAGGGGGAGGACTTAAGATCCTCTGGTATAGGCCTTCGAGGGTTCGAATCCCTTCCCTTGCACTATTTTATGATTTTTAAATTTTATTAATTCCTGATTATGCCTTAGTGGCTCAGCCGGTAGAGCGCCACCTTGGTAAGGTGGAAGTCGGGGGTTCGAATCCCCCCTAAGGCTTTTTAATTATTTTTTTATAATTTTAACATTTTCTAAAGATTTTATTTTGTCAAAATTATCGTTTAAAAGAAGTAATATTATTTCTAATGTTTTTTTAATTCCGGATTCTGATCGATTAAATAGGCTTAAACTGTTTTTATCAGTTAAATCTGCATAAACATCAGTGGTGGTTGTTATTTCAAATTTATTTGTTAATATAGTTATCCCGCCCCTACCTATTCCTGTGGTTGTTCCAATTGAAATATCACAATCACTTAATTCTTTAACTGCTCTTGCCATGATTTTACTAACAGTTTTATCTCCTTCTTCATCATAGACTTTAATTCCTTTAATTAAAGTATTTGGTTTTGGAGGATTTTCAACATTTAAAATTTTTTTAACAGCTTCAAATGTTGGTATAAACAGGCTACAGGTTACACTAAGTTCATTGTAATCAAAATTACCATATTTTTTTGGGTTTTTAATATACTCTATTCCAAAATTTCCTTCGTAATTCTGAGCTAATGCATGTAGCTCTCTTCCAATTTTTCCCTGTGTAAAACATTCGGCTGTAGCTATTTTAATCATTTTTATCTCTTAACAATTTCAATGAATTTATTGTAATTATTTTTGCGACTTCATCTAATGTATATGGGGTTACGGGTTCATTGTCTTTAATCAATTTATTTGTTGTTAAAACTAAATGATTTTTGACAATTCCTTGTGCTCTTAGTTCTTCAACAGCTGGGTTATTGTTATCATATTCGGAAATATCTTTTATTTCAATTTTTTCGTTACCAAATCCAAATATTCCTGCTGTACTAATAGTTTTTGCACCTATTTTTTGTGCATGTTTGATTATCTTTGATGTCGTAGGTATTGTATTTCCTCCAGCGATAACAATAATCACTACATCTCCAGTTATTAAATTTAAGTTATCTTCTTTAATATATTCATTATGTGCTTCGATATTTCTAAATTCTTCATCATGTGTGCATAATCTTTTTATAAAATCTGGTTTGAATTCATCATTTTCTGCTCCATATAATTTAAATATTACATCTCCACCAGATATCTTTTGTCCATCAAAAGCTCCAATTACTTTTGGTCCTCCTCTATGAACTTGTAGTAAGTTAATTGCTATTCTTAGTCCTAATCTTCCACAACCAATTATGTCTATTTTGCCTTGGGGAACTTGTTTGTCTTCCATTTTTTGTATTTCGTCTGTCATTTCATCACTTCAATAGGTTTTTTATCAATTATTTCAATATCAATATTTATTTCTTTTAAGATGTTTGCTAATTGGTATAAACCAGGTATTTCACTTTCATGATGGCCTAAATCAATTAATGAAACTCTTAAATTTTTTGCAAGGATTGCAGTTTCTTGTGTTAAATCGCCCGAGATTAATAAGTCTAATTCTTTTTCTTCTGCTAATTTTATGTATTTTGGATTTTTAAGGCCAAATCCGGATATTATTCCAACCTTGTTTAATTTGAAATCATTTTCAAATTTATTTACAATTTTTACATTGTCAAATTTACTTAAAATGATTTTTTTTAATTGTTTGAATGAATAATCCGTTTTACAAATTCTCCCAATATTTGTTTTGCCATCAAAAACATCGATAACCTCTAATTTCAGTGTTTTTGCTAATGCGTCATTAGATCCATTTTTAATAATATCCCAATTTGAGTGAATTGTGTATGTGGGTGTTTTAGGAATAAATAATGGGGGATGGTGTGTAATAATTAATATATTTTCATTATATATGTCATTATCTGGCAATAAATCCATAAAAATCTTAATAGAGGTTATTTCTTGATTTAAATTATATTTTCCATTAAGTCCAACATTATCAGATTTCAGTGCTAAATTTTCAGGTATTTTTTCATTTAAAAAGTTAATAATTTCTTTAAGTTTCATTTAAACCATTTTCGATGTTATTTTACTGAGTTCATTGCTAATAATATTATCACAATCGAATGGTTTGATTGTGGATATTTTAATTGCAGGGATATTAGTTAGTTCTAAGAATTTATCAATATTTTTTTCTTTAAATATAATTTCTTCAAAAAATCCCATTTCACAAGCCCCATAAAGAACACCCTCTTTTTTAAGGCAGCAATTTAACGTATTTGTTAAAATCCCCATTGTCAATGTCATTGTTCCAGATGTTTTTGTGTTAATTCCTTTTGTTTTTATAATGGATTTATTTGGAGAATTTACTGCATCTAATCTATTTTTTTTATATTGTTTTTATTTTTTAATAAAATATCATTGTCTTCAGCTATGGGATCTTCGATTATGAATGCATTAACATTAAATTTTGAAGATTGTTCTACATTAATTCCACCAAATCCTGTGGTATCAATAACAACATCTCCATCATAAATTAAATTTAAATCTGATGAAAATTTCACATCTTTTTTTAGTTTTCCACCAATTTCACTAGGTAATAATTGTTCTAAATGGGAGTAAATGTCAATTAATAAAATATTATTGTATTTTTCACTTAATTTTTTAACTATCCCTATTCCTGTAAAATAAGTTCCAATAACAATTATTTTCGTGTTTTTATCTAAATTTAAATTTTCTAAATAAGTATAGACGATTTCTGATTTTTTATTGATTACTTCATTAAGAATATCTATTAATCTTATTTTGGATTTAATTGTAAGTACTTCTGATGTAATTCCTGTATCAATACTCATTTTTTTAACCTTCTTTGTTAAATCCAATTTTTTCAAGTGTTTCACATGCTTCTTCATATACTGCTTGTTCAAGAGATTTTTTATGGATAGGATGTGAGGGGGATGTACCGCATGTCAATATTCTTCCTTTACTGTCTATAAAAATGAGTAATGATCCAGAACCGGGAATTCCCAATCTCCCTCTTGCTATGATTAAATCGGCATCACTTTGATCAAGTGCCATATAAGCTTTTGCAAGAGCGGGAATCCTACTGGTATCTGCATTATTGGTGTTAATTTGAAGTATTTCTACTTTTGGAAGGTTATATTCTTTTAAAACTTTATTTAAAACTTCTACTTTAATTCCGTTTTTATTTGGAACATAAATTTTTTTAGCATTTTTTATATATTCTTGAATTTCATTTATTTCATCAATGGTATCTCCATATCTGCAATTATTCTTAGATTCTTCAAATGCTTTATGTATCATCTTTTCAAATGCCATGATATCACTTTTAAAAATTGAAATTAAATAGTTTGGGGTGTTAATCCTAATTTTTCAATCACATTAACTACTTCTGTATAATTGCCATATTCTGGGGATCCTACCCCTTTTACTTCATGGGGTAGTTATCGGCAATTACGGTAGCTAAATTATTTGCTCCTGCTTTTAGTGAAAATTCAACATTTTCTGGGCCGACAGTTGGTGTTGGCATTGTAATTCTAATTGAAGGATACATTATACGTGTAACTGCAACAATTTTTAATTGTTCTTTTAATGGAAATGGAGGATAATTGGCCATTGCAGTATCTGGATATGGATTAAAGCCCATAATGGGAATTTCTTCAAGAGTTTTAAAATTAGATAAATAACGCAAATGTTTTAATCTATCTTCTATATTTTCTCCAATTCCTAAAAGTAATCCTGAAGATAATCCAATTCCTGCTTCACTCACTCTTTTACAAGTTAAAATCCTTTGTTCAAGTGAATCTCCAGGTTTTCTTTCGTAAAATATGTCTTCATTTATTGTTTCTAAATTGCAACATATTGTATCAGCACCTAATTGTGCTAATTCTTGAACTGATTTTTCAGTTAGATCTCCACCAACATTAACTAGAATTTCTAAATCTGAATGTTCTTTTACTATTTTGCATGCATTTACTGCTTGTTTGCCGTTATATCCATATCCTCCAGAGCAACTTACACGTGGGATGTGAGCTTCTTGAATTGAGGTAATTGCATTTAAAATTTCTTCATTTGACTTATAAAATGCATTGTAATATCCAGTTTTTGATGTTTTTTCGGCAAATCCACAGTATTCGCATCTTGGTTGTATTTGACATTTATTCGTAATGTGGACTGTTGATGTTAATTTTATTTCTTTTGATTGATTATCTCGGATATGGCGAGCTATTGAAAATAATTTTTCTAAATCTTTATCATTATCAATTTTTAACAATTCTAAATATTCTTTATCAGTTAATTCTTTTCCTAATTTTGCTTTATTTAAAATATTGTCAATCATATAACATCCAATCCTTAATACTTATTTTTAAAAATAGACTAACTTATTTTTTAATAGCTATTTTGATAATTATTAAAAAATAAGTTAAGAATTGTTGGAATAGTCCAACAATTAGTTAACTTGTGTTTATTCGTCTTTACCTAAGTAATCTAATACTGTAGGAACAATTTCTGCTAAAGAACCAAAGTTCATGGAATCGGCAGTACCTAATAATGCCGCTGGGTCTAAAGCAGCATCCATTTTGTCTATTCCTTCATTTTGCATTAATGCAGTTACTTGGGTTAAAGCTTCATTAGCCATGGATTGTGCAAATCCTGCGGGTGCTCCTAAAATTTGAGTTACAGTGTCTCTGTAAGCTAAAATACCGGCATATGTAATAGCGGTTACTGCGGAACACATATCACACACAGGACCTATCATGTTTGCAGGTAGTGTAAATGCTGATCCTCTTGCTTTTTGACCTAAGTCCATTAAAGTGTTGATGGAAGCTTGGTCTGCGAAACCTTCTGCGATGTAAACTTGTCCTTTCATTTCAGGTACAGCGCCAGGGTGGTAGGAAGCTACATTTACGTTGGTTCCGAGGTCTTCGAAGATTTTGTTTAATCCAGTAGTTGGGATAGTACATGCATGAGTTACGATTGCACCTTCTTTAATATCATCTGCAAAGTTTTTGATGATGTCCGGCTGCATTCCTCCTTCAGGTAACCAAGTCATTACCCAGTCTGCATCAGTTACTGCTTCTGAATCATCAGTAGTAACTTTCATTCCTAAGTCTTCAGGATGGGTAAAGTGAATTGCACCTTTTGATGGTTTTGGGACTGTTTCAGCTAACTCCGCTACTCTTGCTCTGATTGCAGGCATTACCTCTTCAGGGTTTCCAGCTTTGTGTGCTGCCATTACTTCAGAGTAATCAAAGTCATCTACTACAGTAAATTCACCATCAAAAGTTGGATCAGATACAACAACTTCGTCTACTCCTGCTAATTCTAATAATTCGGCACCCATTTCAATTGTTGAATGTGTCATTGAAATGTTTTCTTTTCCTGTTGCTTCAGCAACTTCACAAGCTCTTGCAAAGTTGGTAATTCCACTTGCTGCATGAGTTCTGTAACATCCTGCACCTAAAATTGCTACTTTCATTTTTCAGTCTCCTTTTAATTTCTTTTTTTTTTGAAAGATTCTTACTACAATGCTATCATAAAAAAGGGTATGTATTTTTTGGTAGTTAAAACATGTAGTAATAATTTTTATTAAATTAGTGCTACTATTTAAATCTTTATATATTTGTCTAAATTAGTATTACTTATTTTTTATATACTTATTTTTAGTAATACTAGTATTACTTTTTTATTTATTTGAATAAAATAGTATTACTTTTTTATTTTATATTTAAGGTAATTTAATCAAGAATAAAACAAAAAGTTTTTATTTAATATTTCACTGAAATATATTTAGAAATTGATGTTGGAGGAATTTGTTCCATGTATGATTTAATTAAAGAAGCGGTTCATAATGATGATGCGGCAATTGAAATATCAAAAATGAAAAAAGATGTAAGTTCTGTTGTAGATGCAATATCTGAACTTTCATTAGAAGAAACTATGAAATTGGGAATGAATTTTAAAAGATTTCCTTTAGGTTGTGATTTAACTGAAGTTGTTGTGGGGACCTGTGCTTCTGATTTGGAATTAATAGATTTATTGGGTAATTGTCGCATATCTGACATGATTGGTGCTCCAATTCATATTTGTGCTTATGCTTTTTCTGATATTGGTGAAAAATTTGGAATGACTGGTCTTGAAGTAATGAAAAGGGTGCATGAAATTGTTGATGTCCCTCTTGATTTGGATCATTTTGGTGAAAATGGTGCAATGAGACTTCCAAAAAACATCACTGGTTGCGGAGGTGAATGTTATAATATAGGGCCTTCATTTACGGAATGTCCTCGTGGAAGAATACATGAGCGATTAATTGATAAAGAATTGGAACAAAAAATCGATAAAGAAGAATGGGTTAAATTATCTTCATCTGTTGCAGTAAATGTTTCATCAGAACAAACTGGTGATGCTCATGCAGCTCCATTAAAGGAAGCTAAAGATATTGCAGATTTGGCTAAAAAATATGGTAAAGGTTTAGAATCTATCATGTTTGTTGGTGATGGTTATGATGAAGTAATCACTGGTTTTGAAAAATCTATTGAAATTGATGCTGATGTTATTGTAGTTGAAGGTGGGCCGTTTAATAGATGTGAAAACACAACAGAGTCTTTTGCAAAAACAATTGCTGCTGCAAGAATATTATCTCCTGGAAAAGTTGTAGCTACCAATGGTGCTTATGAACATGAAGTTAGGGCAGGACTTAGAGCTGGATTAAACATGATTATAACAGGATTTCCTAAAAATCATCATGGTTATATGTGCGGATATGAACCTGGAACTGCAAGAAGGGGTAAATTTGGTCTTCCAAGAGTAATTCAATTAATCAATGAAGAATTTCCAAATCGCGGACTACCAGCACAAAAACACGATTTGCTTGCAATAGCTACTGCAGTAAAATTTGCAGGTACTGAAAATATTTATCCAAATAAGATTGGTTCATATTATGTTGGTGATGCGCATTGGGCAACATTAGTCAATTCAAGAATGTATCAAAATGTTGAACTTAAATATACATTAAATGATATTGTTAATTTGGTTGAAGGGAATACTATTTCTTTACATGGTGGGAGATTTATTTCTTGGGTGCTTGCTAAGGAACTTGATAAACACGTTGATGAAATAATCATTTCTGATGTTGATGAATGGGTATTGAATAATACTGTTAATAATTTACAAGGCGAATTGAATGCTACAATTATTGCTGAAAGTAATGATGAACTCGCATCTAGTCAAGCAGAATTTTCTATTGCTTCAACAACTATGATTCCAATTAAAAATAATATTTTAAAGAAAATACCTAATGCTTTACCTATTGTTTAAATTTTCCTTAAAGTTTAAATTTGTTAAAAATAAATATTATTAAATAGTATTAATTATATTATTTTATTTTTTAATTAAATTTTTAAGGTGAATTATGAACTATAAGAAAATTGTATTAGTTGGTTGTATTTCAGCGTTTGTTGCTATTTTAACTTCAGTTATGGGTGTTGCAGGTACAATTATTGGTTCAGTTATATCTTCTGTTCTTTATAATATGCTTACGGAGGTATTGGAAAATCCTATTGGGAAAAAAACATTTAGTCCTAATTTTGAATGGGAAATTGCATATGTATTCCCACTTATAGTAATTGGTATAATCCAATTTATTTTGATTTCAGCTTTATTGTCTGAAGTTGGTATTTTTCCTCACACTTTTTTAAATGTGTATTTATCAATTCAGGAAATTGCTAATAATAATTTATATCGTATTTTAGGTTTGGCATTGTTGGTTATGAGTGTTTACCCATTTGTATTAAAAAGAGGCATTGTTAAAAAATCAAATGGACTAGTTATCGCTTTTGTCGGATTAATCTTTTTAGCACGTGGTTTTGTAGATTTGGGAAACAAGATTACAAATATGTATCATGCAGTATTCATGTATTTTGATTTACCAATAGCTATCATTGCTTTTGTATTGTTGGTATTTGTAATAATTAATATACTTATTTCAGCTAAAAATACTGAAAATGAATTTAAAGTTACTAAACATAGTATTAATGAAAAAAATTTTTCTACTCCAAATATTAGCAGGACACATCACTCTAGAAAACACAATAATTTTGATTATTCTAAAAAAAGAGAAAGGTTAAGACAAAATTATCATAAACCTAAATATGATAATGATAATCATGAAGTTACATTCAAAAATGTAATTAAGCGTGAATCTGATGTGGATAAATCAAAAAATAATTCTGAAGCGAATATAAACAAATCTTCTGATAATATTCAATTTGAATCCAATGATTTATTAGATGAGTATAAATAATTGTGGTATAATGAGTAAAAAAGACAAAACTCTTAAAGATATTTTAGATATTATTTTATATGATAATCCTTCAACTCAAGATGAAATCGCTTTAAAGCTGGGAATAACTCGAAGGTATGTTACTCAATTATTACAACCTCTTGTCAAAGATGGTACTGTGAAAAGAGCATACATGATTGATTTAAAAAGCTATGAAAAAATTGCCGAGTCTTTAAGCGATTATTCTGGAGTTGGTGAGACAAAAGGTAATGTGATTGTTAATGACATGATTGCAAACATGGTAAAGCATGTTCACTCACAAATTGAAGTTTCATTTGACGCTGTTTTGGAATATGATAAAGAAAAAGCGAATAAAGCTTTGGAAATGGATTATGCTACAAACAATATGGTTGAAAAGATTAGAACATCAGTTGAAACAATTGTTAATATGAATAAACATTTTGAAATATCAAAATCAATGCTTTATAATGAAATTGCTTATGATTTAGAGCGTATTGGGGATTACTGTGGGCATATTGCTAAATTTGTCATCAATGATATTTATGAAATTGATGAGATTATATTAAAGAAATTAAAAAAGATGTACAAAATAGCTCAAAAAATGATTCGTTTAGCTATTACTTCTTTTATTGAAGGAAAAACTGAACTTAAAGATGATCTAATGGAGTTGGAGGAATCAATTCATATTCTTCAAACTAAATCAATTAATTTGATAGCAGAACAGATGGCTGAAAATTCATTCGATGAAAAAGAGCGTTCAAATTATTTTATTTATTTGTTCAGAGTTATTAAAGCTTTTGAAAGAATGGGGGATATTTCTGTTGAAATGATGGATGTTTCAATTGAATTCCATGAGAATATTCCAAGATCAACAACTCCTAGAACTTTTAGATAATATTAAAAATTAATTAGATTCAAATAATCTAATTATCATATATTTTTGTTGTTGCATGTCTATCTGCCCAACATTGGATACAAACACCAATAGGTAAACCTGCTGTATGGGTGTGTGCTTTTAAGATTTTCACGTCTAAACATGTTGTTTTCCCACCAAGGCCCATCGGTCCGATTCCTGAATTATTAATTTCAGTTAATATTTCTTCCTCTAGTTTTGCTATTTGTGGGTCTGGGTTTCTCACACCAACTTCACCAAGTAATGCTTTTTTACCAAGTTTTAAACATAAATCTGATGTGCCACCAATTCCAACACCTACAACAGTTGGGGGACATGGTTTTCCTTTAGCTTTAAGAACGGATTCTATTACAAATTCTTTAATACCTTCAATTCCGTCAGCAGGTAGTGCCATTTTTAAAGCATTGTTGTTTTCAGAACCAAATCCTTTTGGCAATATTGTTATTTCAATGTAATTTTCATCAATTAATTCAATATCGATTGGAGGAATATAATCTCCAACATTAATATTGGTATTTTCTCTTGTTAGTGGGTCAACAATATTTGGCCTAATTGGGATTTCTTTAGTTGCTTTTTTAATCCCTTCTTCAATACCTTCACGTAAATTTTCAACTTCAACATTACCTAATTTAACAAAAACCACAGGCAAACCTGTATCTTGGCACATTGGAATCTGTTTTTCTTCAGCAAGTTCAATATTTTTTAAAATAGCTTCAATATTTAACTTTGCAAGGTCATGTTCTTCAATTTTAAGAGCATCTTCAAGTGATTTTCTTACATCATCACCTAACACGATAACCGCTTGTTTGTAAAGTTCATAAACAGTATCTTTAATAGTATCTTTAGTAATCAAAATAAAACCCTATAAAATTTAATTAATTTTATTTTTGATTTTAAAATATTTAAATTTTAATTACATTAATTGGGCAAACTTTGACACAATCTCTGCATTTAGTACATTTTTTGCCATTAATTGTTATGGCTCCGCCCAATACTTCAATTGCATTTTCCTTGCAAACTTTCAAACATGGTGCATCTGATGGTTGGCAGTGCATACAAAATAAAATTGGAGTGTCAACAGTGGGTGTTTGTTGACAACTTCCACAGGTTGTACAATTTGTACAGTTTCCTGGATACATAATTCTCGATTATCTAATCTAAAACAAGTCTTGCTCTTGCTTGACCTGTTATGATATGGACAAATCCGCCTTTTTTACTATCTGGTTCGTAGATTCCTGCCATTTTAGCTAAATATTTTTCTTGATTTTTAGCTCTAACTTTTTCAGGATCGGCGATACTAATAGCTCTTTTAGTACATGCTTTAATACAAGCAGGTCCTTCTTCTCTGTCAGCACAGAGGTCACATTTTTCAGCGACTTTTGATTGGAAAGTCATAGCACCAAATGGACAAACCATTACGCATAATCCACAACCAATACATTTTTTAGTATCTACACCTTCTTCAGTGATTGCTTCAGTTGGACAGATTTTTATACATGGTGCACTTTCACAATGTTGACATACAATGGAATAAAAGGAAGAATCATGTTCAATAATTTTTATCCTACTAGCATTATGGACTGATGCACACATATTTTCACAATTCATACATCCATCACATAAGTTGCTATTTACAAGAATACTTTCCATTGATATTCCTCCTATAATCCTAATTCTTTACAATGTGCATCAACATATTTTTGGATTTTTTCAATTTGTTCTTCATCTAAGTGTTTGAATCTTTTTTGTACAGATAAATATTCTTTAATTGGTTTTTTATCTTCTGGGCGGTATGTAATTTCAAAGTTACCATTTTCAATTTCATATAATACCCAAGATCCAGTTTCAACGGCTAATCTTCCTAATTCAATGGTTTTTTCAGGTGGAAATCCCCAACCAGTAGTACATGGTTGTTGTAAGTGTATATAAGCAGGTCCTTTAGTTTCTGCTGCTTTTTTAACTTTTTTAACAAAATCTTCAGGATATGCAATAGATGCGGTAGCTACATATGGAATTCCATGTGCTGCCATAATCATTGGCATATTTTTTTTAGGTTTGTCTTCTCCGAAACTCCCAATTCCATTTGGTGAAGTGGTTGTACTTGCACCATATGGGGTAGCTCCACTTCTTTGAATACCAGTATTCATGTATGCTTCATTATCGTAACAGATGTAAAGCATGTTATGTCCTCTTTCCATAGCTCCAGATAATGATTGTAAACCAATATCTACAGTTCCTCCGTC
>CAYFRZ010000017.1:0-19892 GCA_964345675.1 uncultured Methanobrevibacter sp. | reverse complement strand
TAATTATTAGTTTGTTCAGTGGAGAAGTATCTGCCGTCTAAGTTCAATGAAATAGGAGAGTATATTATGATACACAAAATGCGAAGGTCTATTTATTCTACGATTGTGATAGCTTTGTTGATTTTCGGATTAGGAATTTCTGCAAATGCATCAATAATTACAAATGATAATATAGTAGATGATGTAAATTATCAGGCCACTGTAGATTCAGTTTTAGACCGATTTATAAAAGACTTTTCAAATACAGATAATGCTAGATTAATAATATTAAATCAACAAGCACAAGACGTTACTGGAAAATGGAAAGAAACCCTAGATAATCTAATGGAGGAAAATAGATTAGAAGAGATTATTGAAGTGATAACTGATGAAGGTCTAATAATAAGCTATGAAGAAAAGAAAATTCTTCCGTTAAATGAAATAGAACCTAAAGGATCGGTAAGACAGACAAAAGTTACTCAGAAATTCTACCATAGAGGAACTACCCCGAACGGAACTAAACACGGATGGTATATGAATTTAACGGGTTATATTAAACATAGCACTGTCACAGGAAAAATCTTATCAGCGACATCTCCAAGTGTTTCTATAGAGTCTTTTTCTATGGGAAATGGTTGGAGTCCTTGGTTAACGAACGTAAGTTCAGGTTGTAAAGTTTATCCTTCTTATGTAGATTTTTGGGGGAAATATACTATGATGGCTGTCTTTGGTCCGAGTGGAGCGCTAGGAGCAGAAAGCTTTGGAATCTTCACTATGAACATGAGGGGATACCCTCAGTTCTAATTATTCATAAGAAATAAAATGTAGATTGTAATGTGCTGATGGTATTATTTTAAAGGAGATAATTATGGTAAAAGTGAATAAACAAAAAAAGCTTATTGTAGGATTAGTAGTGTTAATTCTTGTATTTGCAACAGCTATTTTGTTAATTAATAAAGAAAACGATAATAAAAAGAATGATATATTAATTAACTATTTAAATGCAATGATTGCGGATAAAGACGCCGCTGAAATAAAAGATAAAGCTGGTATAGATATAACAGATGAGTTTCTTGAAAAATATTCCGAATCTATTAACAACCAAGATTACGATAATGCAATGAAAGAAATTAGACAAAACACATATTCGTTTTCTGTAAAAGAAACACCTAAAAATAGGCAGTTTTTAGAGATTAATGATTAACCTCTTTGAATGAATTCACTTTGAGTATATTGCTCAAACTAGCAAGTGATTTATTAGTCTCGAATAGGGATGATTACATTACAAACATCCTGAAGATTTGCGGGTATTATTTTAGAAAGGAATATATCATGAGAAAAATGAAGTTAATGCGATTTATATCAATATTATTAGTACTATTATTGTTAAATTCAATGGTTGTACAAGCAGACGCAATAAAGCAAGGTGAAGAGAATTTGGCAGGAATTAACGAATACCCACTATTGTCCCAGATTCTAGTAGATGCTTTCAGAACAGAACAAGCTAGATTAATAGTACTTGACAAACAAGGAAATGATGTTTCTTCATTATGGCATAATGCTATTTTGAGTTTGTTCTATAAAGAAAAAGTTGATGAGATTTTTAACCTCCTAAAAGATGAAAAACTGACTCTTGGTTATGAGGAAAAGAGCGACAGTTCTTCCCAAATAATAGAACCCAAAGGATCTATTAGACAAACTAAAGTAACACAACTATTCTATCAATTAGCGACTTCTCATACATATACAAAAGAATGGTCAATGAGATTAACAGGATATATCAAACATAGTACGGTCACAGGAAAAATTATTTCAGCTACCGCTCCATCTGTTTCAGTAGAGTCTGCTGCTTTTGGAGTGGCCTGGTTTCCTTGGATTACGAATGTAAGTTCGGGATTTAAGGTGTATCCTTCATATGTAAACTTTTGGGGGAAATACACAATGATGGCTAGTTCTGGACACGCTGGTGGTGGTGTTCATCATAACTTTGGAACTTATACAATAAATATGAGAGGCTACCCAAGTTTTTAGTCAATTTGTATCTTGTTTATCACTAGAGGGAATTAGAAGTATTGCAGTAACAGGAAATAATTTGGTCAACTGAAAAACTCAATACAAAAGAAAAGGGCAGAAAAAAATAAGGTGTAATGAAGTTTATGGAAAGTGAAAAAGTGACGGGATAAGGCAAAGGAATTAGGTGAGATAGAGAAAGGGTGACTTAAATAATGCATCTGTATTTTTGTGAAATTCAGTGCTAAACTAAAGAAAGTTTATTAGTTGTATTGATTTTTTAGGAATAAGGGATTGGCAGTGGTTTAGTCAATCTCTTTTTTTGTAGGTAACAAACGCACATTCGAGGGCTATAGGGCAAAATGTGTTGGGGAAAATGGCTAATTACATTGAAATATTGGCAATTGAAAACATTTATTCTTTCTCAAAAAACGAAAGGTAGGAAGATTTATGAAACAGGTGGAATGTCCACTATGTAAGGGAACTGTTCAGAAGTATGAGAAGACAATAGTAGGTAGATAACGCTTATAGTACTTGGCTTGTTACATAATTTTTACTCAGGAAATCGACAGTATAAATAAATAATGTAAGATTTTCCTAGATTGGTTATTTAGCAAGAAACGACAGAAAGATATGCTAGGAGGTAGTCGGAGTTTTGATGTAAAACAAGTCAATTATTAAATCTTTAGTTGTTAGCACTTAAAGTCGAAAAATTTAGATTTGTTGTCTGTGTCGATGGAATACAATTGTGAAGGAATTGTATAGTTTTACTTTATTTTGACGTTACATATATTCTTGATAGGTATTCAGTAGGTATGGATAATAATAATAATAACAATAACAATAACAATAACAATAACAATAACAATAATAATGCAAGGATGCCTTTGCTAAAGCGAATAGCAGAACCACGCTTCGTTGTCTCTGATGGAGATAAGGATATTTCCCTATGTTCAAAGAAATATAGATCCATGCAATTCATCAATGTTGTGTGCCTCACTTAATTAGTCAAATAAAATGATATACAATAAAGATACAAAAAGCCTTACAGGCCAAGAATTTATATCAATCAGGTAAATCTCTTTTTGTAAAAACTTTGCTAGCAGTTGAGGAGTTGATTGAACAATTTCAAGTGTGGTTAGAATAACACGAAGATTTCTTGAAAGAAAAAACAAGAGATGAGTTTGGAAAATATCACTACTCACATTGAAAAAACACAGGTAGGAAAAGCAATTGCGGAAACTGAGTATTAAGAACGAAGACCCAAGAAATATTCCAAACACCAAATAAAGCAAGCAATATCCCTTTTGAATGATTATTCATGTTGCTAAGTATCAGAAATGACTGGAATTTCAAAAGTACATTAATCAGATAAAAAATGAAGGTAAAGAATAGAGAAAAAACAATCAAGTATCCTCCCTAAATAATTATAGGGAGGATGTAGAAAAAATCATTTTTTCTTGTTAGATATCATTCTTTTAAACTTAATTGAAAAAAAAATCCAGAAAATGAAACTTATTGGAACATCTGTAAAAAAATTGTTGAGTGTAAAAGACTTTTTCTCTAAAGAAAAAGAACCATTATTATAAGTTGCTTTGTACTTATATACATTTGAATCAAACTGCTGAGAAAAATCTTCAGATTCAAATGTATTACTGATTGTTTTTTTATAATGATTTTGAAAATAAAAGGGACTACTTTCTAGAATTAACATTTCGTTATCTCCAGTTATCAAAATGAAATTGTCAACTTTTTCAATATCTCTGATATTGATATCTATATTTTGTTGATTTAATTGTTCCTCTATATCTTTGGTGTTTTCAAGATTATTAATTATAATATTGTATGTAAATGTAGCGATTATTGTTCTTACGAGTATGAAAATTACAATAACAATCGCTAAGCCAGCAAATATTGCTATTAAAGTTTCAGCTAGGTTTCTCATCCTTTTCATAATTAATCCCCTAATTTTTTATGAAGCATAATTATCTGAATGAATAAGTAAACGACGGAGAAGGTGTAAATAAGTTAATCACATAATTAGCAAAGTTATATGTTCCCCAGTTCTGAGGGACGAGATCTTCGTAATAAGTCCTATTGAAATGACTTCCTTTCTCGGTGATATAATGTTTGGAACCCCTAGGGTATACACTATTACCGTATGCTTTATTATCTTTTATACTCCAATTATAATAGGTATTTGTGCTACCTAATGTTTTTACAACAATTCCGTTTACGATTCCGTTAACTATACTTATTCCTATATTCGCCAGAAAAGCAGTAACAATGCAGCTGCAACACTTGCTGGCAAACCAAAAGCTCCAATAATTCCTGAAACTACAGTGCTCAAGGGTTTCCATGAAGCATTCATAGTATAGGTCTGACCTGTGTATGTTTTTTGTGTATAGTAACAGGTACAATTTGTTGTGAAAGGAGTCCCTGCATATGGATGTATAGTGTAGTTAATCTTTCCTTTGTAAGTTTTTGTAGCTGAAGGACTAGCAGTATGTCGTAAAGAATTTGCAATGCTGTTTTCATAGCTAACTTCTGAAACATCTACAAGCTCATTGTTTGAATATGTTCTTATAATTTCCGCTCCGTCTACAACTTCAGTTGTTAATATAGTACTACTATTTTCGTAAAGAATTTGTTCTCTATTATTTAAGTGACCCTGAGTTTTATTTACTTCTGCACGTACTGATACTGGATAAAATAGAATTGTTACTAAACAAGCAACAATAAATAAAGATAAAAATTTATTTTTCATACGATAGTCCTTTCTGTTAACTTATACTATCATTTTTTATTTTATAAATTGAAAATACCTTAACTATACTGTTGTTTCTTTTGCTTTGAAAAAATTGCATGTTAAGAGTGTTACTGTGCTTAGATATTCCGATTACTGCTAAAATCAATTTCAGCAGCAATTAATATGTCTCCATTTTTATACCTATGAAAATTAAGATAATTCATTTGCATACCTATAAATTCTTTCATGAATAGTTCAGGACTCAATAATGACTTCTTATATTTATATATAATCATAAATATTCATGAATTAGTAGTCTTTTGCAACAAAAAAAATTTGCTATAATGTATTTGTCTTGTGATATTGATTAATATTATTAGTTCTAGATGTAATATAACAACTTAAATTTGATATTTAGATTTTTGCAAATTGAATAACTGAGCATATCTGTTCTGATTGTTCAGTAATTCTTCTTGAGTCCCATCTTCAATGATTTTTCCATTTTCTATTACAATTATTCGACTTGCAAGGAATGTATTTGAAAGTCTATGGGAAGTAAATATAGTCATTTTATCTTCCGAATACTTGCGAATTTCTTTAAATAATTCATGTTCAGTCTGTGGGTCTAAACTTGAAGAAGGCTCATCCAAAATAATTACTGAACATCTTCTATAGAAAGCTCTTCCGAGAGATAGCTTCTGGTGTTGACCTATAGAAAGTTCTATACCATTTTCATCAAATACTTTGCTGATATTGCTATGAATTCCTCTAGTATTATTAAATACATTACTATTACAACTTGTAGATAAAGCGTATTTAATACCATCATCAACATCTTCGCGATATATATCACTTAGAGTAATGTTTTCCTTAATAGAAAAACAATAATTTTTCATTTCTTGGAAGTATACGCTGAAATTCTTTCTAAGCTCACTCAGCTTATAATCCTTAATATCAATTCCATTAATTTTTATTAATCCTTCATCTGGATCATAAAACCTAAGCAATAATTTTATCAGTGTAGATTTCCCAGATCCATTAATGCCTACTATTCCAACTTTTTCTTCTTTAGAAACAGAAAAACTGATATTGCTGAGAATATTTTTTTCTGTTAGAGGATATTTAAAAGACACATTTTCAAAGGAAATTGTATTTATTGTGTCAAGAGGTAATTCTCCGTTATCTGTAACTTTGTTTGAATAATCTGATAGGCTAATGATGTTATTAAATTTAAGTCGATTGTCAAAGATTTGAACTACAGAATCTGAGAATCTAATAAAAGCAGTCAATAATTGGGTTCCTAGGGTTGTATACAGCAAATAATCTCCTGTGGTTGCTGAACCGTTTATGATTTTTAATATTATGTCTAATCCTATGAATACTAAAACAATCCCCGGTAAAATTTCACAAAAACACGCTAACAATGTTTTGCGGAAAACAAGAGCCTTCTTAGATTTAAATAAATCTAAGAAAATATTGTTGTGTTTTTTCTTTAAATAGTTCTTTATAGAGTAAAGACGCAAGTCTTGAGCATAGCCCTTACTAAGACAAAGGCTATGAAGATATGCTTTCTCTCTTTCACCTTTTATTTGTTTTAGATTAAGACTATATAATGCTTTCGAATACGTAACTTCTACAATTGCAGAAGGAACTGATGCCAATAATAACAGCATACTAGCTAATAAATTTAGTTTTACTAATAAGGCGAAGATGATTATTAAAGAGATGGATGAACTTAATAATGAAATTAAATGCCATAAAACGTTAGATACAGATAAATAATCACGGTATATAGAGTGTATTTTGTTATAATAATCTGGGTTATCAAAATATTCTAAATCTGCTTTTAATGCAATATCCATTGATTCAAGAGTAATTTTGTTATTTATAATATCCTCGTGCATAGATGTGCAGTGCTGAGAGATGTGTAAAAAAATAGAACGTAATAAAGAAATAAAGGACATGTAAATCAATGTCGTTATTATAAGAGATTTATTAGGTAGATCTATAGGAATAGATAATAAATCAATTATTTTTTTCACTAATAAGGAATTTACAGTTGTTAATATGGGGGTTGATATTTCTAGAAATAATCTTAAAATTGTATATATTTTGGAGGTATTCCAAGACAATGAAAAGCATTTTAGAATAGTCTGATAAAATGCTTTTCTGTTGCTGTTTTGTTTTAACATATTCTAATCTCCAAACGTTATGTGAATAGCATTGTCATATTAGTACGATAACTGCTTCTAGTCCTAGGTATTGAATAATTCAACTGTTTATTTTTAGTAATACATAATCTGCAATGGAATTCATGTTGACGAATGAATTTCGAAACTCTTCAGTAATAAAAAAATTAATTTCGTATACTAAATGGACTTCATTAACAAATAAAAGCATTTCAGCATCAGATAAATTAATTTCACATCCGAAAAAGTTTTTGTCTAGATATGCTGATGTCAATCTTTTTTTATGAGGAAACATTTGATGAAATATATCAAATAAATTATTCAGAATCAAATCCCTGTTTATACAATTATTTTTTTCCATGTTATCTCCTGTAAATAATTTTGTTTCAGTAACTAGATGAGATGAATAAAAGTTATGAATTAGTCCAACTAAAACAGCTGATTATCTTTTTACCTTATAGTTATATAAGATTTATTCTTTTAAAATATAGTTTTACACTAATATGCGTCATTAGAAAATACGGTTTCAAATTTTTTATCAAAAATAAGATCAGTCATTAATATATATTCATTAGAAAAGAATAATTTAACAGTTTTTACATTGTGTTTTTTTGATATGGTATTGATTAGTTGATCTTTATTAATTTTATTTTTGAAATTATAAGGTAAACAAACGTAAATATCAGGATTTGTGAAAGCATTAATGAAAGATAGAAAAATCTCTCCACAATCTCCAATAAATTCTCTATTGAATTTCATCATCATTCTTGGTATTTCAAGTATTATGTAATCAGGAGACGGCAGACGTTTTAGTTGATTGTTAATGTGGTTAGTAATTATTCTTATTCTAGAAGCCATGGATTGTTCAGCATATAAATTTTCAGGCCAGACTGAATTATCAAATAAAATATTGATTGGATTAACACCTACTAAAAGTGCGGTTTTTCCTTCTTTAATAAGTTGATTTTTCAAATTTAATGCTACTTCACCACGGTTTAATTCTCCAATAGTGCTTACAACAAAAATAATTTTAGAAGAATAAGTGGGCAAGGTATACATTGATTCATCTTCAAAATATTGAGGTGGGTGTTGAATGTCGGAGGGAATTATTTTACAGCAGTACTTGTTATCAAAAGAGATTTCATTTGTAGGGGTTTCATGATAATGAAGTGTAATGATTGGATTAGAAAAATTATACATTGCTTCAACAGACTTTGTTTCAATTGAATTCGAATCGTGTACACATATTAAATCATAATCAAAATTTGGCACAAAATCTATTTCTTCTATATGAATTTTTCTTTTTCTTTCATCATAATTTCTAATGTCGATAGATTTGTAAGCTGGGGGTCTTACGAATCGAAAGGTGTTGTTATTTGCATAGTAAGCACTTAAAAATTCAAGATAACTGGACCAGTAGGGAAGAATCGGATAAAATATTTTTATTTTCTTACTATTGATAAAGTCTTTTAATTTTTTGTTCATAATGGTTTCCTCTGTACTATTTGTAATGCTGTATATAGTTTTAAGCCTGAAAGAGCGTGACTTTTTACCTCTTTACAATAATCTAACCTGTTATTTTTTGAAAGATTACCATCGCTTGTAGCATGGAATAAACAGGAATCACAAATCTTGTGAGCCCAACAATCCATGCACTCATTTTTAGTTAAAAACGGTAAATTTGCTAGTGCAAAAGCATTGTCAGTAAAAAAACCGTCATAAAGGTTTCCGATATTGAGTTCAGTACATTTTTCAGAAACTTTTTCACATGGGAAAAAATCACCATTAACATTGACAAATAACTTATGGTGACCTGCTAAACAAGGACCAGAAACAGATGAGTAGGGTTTTGGAACGAGTTTTTGATTTATCATTTCTTCAATTTTTGAAATATAAGAACTAATTGAATAATAAAATATATTAGTTTTTCTTAAAAAATCATCGGTTAACCCTAATGCAGATAATAGAGCTAAAAAACTTTCGTATTTTTGCCATATTATAAATTCTTCAGTGGTTTCTATTTTTTGAGAGAAATGACTGTCATCAACGATGGAAGCATTTATTTTCACATCTATAAAAAGTGGATAATTCCTAAAAAAATCTTTGTAATAACTGGGAGGAAGAGCGGGATCTATACACATCATTATAGTTATTCTATCCAAATAATGAGGATATTGATTGGATATTATCTCTATATTTTTATAGACGTCATAAAAAACACTTCTACTATTATTAGAATATTGTCTATTACTGTCATTAATCTCTGGTGGACCATCTAAACTAATTGCCAAGTTTACTGAATGTTTAACAAACACTTCGAGTATTGGATTATTCAATAGAGTACCATTTGTTGTAAGATAATATTCAACTTTTTTACCCATAAATAAACTATTTGCATAATTTATTGTATGTTTAATTAAATTAAAAGAAAGTAATGGTTCTCCTCCGTAAAATGAAATTCTTATATTTTTTGAATCAATAGAATGTTTATGAAAGAAATTTAATGCCTGTTCCGAAACTTCTACAGACATTTCTAAATTATTGTGTAAACGAAAATTACCAGTGTTAGCTGTATATGGACAGTAGCAACAACGCAAATTACAATTTTGCGTGAGTTGCAATGTTAAATTTTCCATTTTTCTAGAAAGAATTGTGCTTATATTCATAATATCAGAAGTTGGAATATATTCTTGTTGTATTGTTTCACTCTCTGATATAGAATCTTCGTCGATAACCCGAGCAACACAATTAGTAATTCCGTTAAAAATGTAACTGATACCACACAAATTAAATTCTTTTTTCAACATATTAATACCTCTAGCATGCTAACTTAATATAAAAAAAGGTGGAACATCTTATGCATATTTATGCTATATTTTCATTATTAATACGTCAATATAACAGAAAGTATACACTGAAAAACTGTACATTTTATTAAGAAATTGGTTGTAATCTTGTTGTAAATCAATAAAAAACTAAGTTAGTAGATACATAAAGAAAAAATTAATTAAATTAATTTATCCATGCAATTTGCATAAAAATAATAAAGAAGAATTAAGGATTGTGTTTATTTTTATAATTATTTTTGCTATATCTAAATGTATTATATATTTTTTAAGTACTAGATTAAACACTAAGTGTTACATCTCAGAATACTTTATTGAAAGGAGAGAAAAATATGAATGACAATGATTTCGATATTAATTCGATAGAAGAATTAGCTGATTTTCATGGATGTTTATGTGCTTGCCGTACGGGTTGCCCTTGCCCAACTACTTTGGATTCAACATATGTTTCCTACTCAATTGCCAATAGCCAAACATTAATTCGGTTATCAAAAGTTTATGGTTTGCAAGTACTTCCATATGCTTAAAAATGCCAAGACACAAACTATCTGAAGGCCAATTATATTAAGTTAGAGTAACAAGAACGAAAAAACAATTAGAAGATTAAAATGCATTCACAATAGAGGAAAATAGTAAAAAAGAACCTTGAAAATTGCATACAGAAGCTAACCTGAGTGAATACAAAGGAGATAAGAACAAAGAAATGTTTACATTGAGATTAGTTTGCAAGTTTGAAAAGGTAAAAATAGGGAACATATCATGAAAAGCCTGGCTGCTTAAAACAGTTCCCGACGTAAATTAATAACTCTAATTTTGAATAAAGCAGTGAATGAGGCATTATATTTGCTAAATTGCAAGGATAGAGGCTCAATGCCACAGAAGTTAATGAGCTTATATAAAGGGGTGAGAAACGTTTTAATGGATCCATTTTTTGATAGATAATAGAGGCTAAAGCGCATCCCATTCTCGGAATGGCGATGAGGCGGGGGTTCATTTGTTTCATAAATTCCTGTAGTTTTTGAGTGATGGCAGTAATTTGTGATTGCAATCGCTGAATACTTGAATAATTTGAACTAATTCAAATTCACGTAAACGACCATTTAAAGTAATCTAATTTTGAGAAAGATGTATATTTTCTCTAGCTCTTTTAATTCTGTTGAGAGAAAATTAATAAGGATATGCTCTAAGACTTCAACTCTTGTTTTCAATTGCTTTGAACTTGGGTAAACTTAGAGTAAAAAAAGAATGTATTGTTGTGAAGACGAGCAATCGAGAATAGGATGCTAGAGAAACAAGAGATTAATTTATCAGCAAGTTGTGTTGATTCTGGTGTAAACGAATTTGATATCTTATTAGCGACTTTGATTCATTATTTTGGTAAGATTCATCTAAGGGACTAAATTCGTTGCTGTGAAATGATTTATTGATATTTTTAGCATCCAATTTATCCGTATCCGTTTTACAAAATGCAACAGTCTCCTGACAGTTTCTTACTTATAGAGGATTAAGTTTGATCATTGGAAAATTGTGTTTAGCAATGGTAATGGATTGTGAGATTTAGATTAAAATGATCTATTGATTCAGGGTCGATTTTTTCTACTACTATTACTTCTTCTTTATCATTGAAAATAAAGGAGGGTCTCTATCAGATAAGAGAGTACCTGTTGAGAATAAAAAGGGTAAAATATTCTCTAAGTTTTTTTATAACTACGAATACAAATATCATATTTAATTAGCAATATCGATTCGTACAGATATAATTGTACCTCGCAAAAAATACTACGTCATTGTTTAAAGGCCTTCTGCTACTGAAACCTAGTTAGAAATAAACCGTCTAAGAGTATATGACTTATTACTAAATTGATAGAAGAAGTAATAGCAGTATTTGATAAAACCGTCTAGCGGTAGGAGAAATAACCAATCCACAGCGTCTGTATGCAATTTTACCAAGAGTTCAATAAAAGCGCTCTTAGTTAGCGCTAATACATAATACTAGGAGATATTAATGAAACCATATACATCCATCATCGTAAAACAGCTAGCGAAAATACTCGCTCTTGTTTTTGTGCTGATGGCGATTTTTCTTTTGGTATTTAACCTTATACAAAGGAAAATTGAAACGGTTGAAGCAGCAAATGACCAAGCTATGTTAATGCAAGAACAAGAGCTGCTAAATCGACAGATTTTGAGTTTGCAGGAAGATTTAAGACAAGCCGCGAGATCGAAAAGAAATATTGCTAATGTTTTAGGTCGACAAACTAAATTTAAGAAAAATGATTCCAATCAAAGCAAGAAAAATGAAACCGAAAAGGTGCTCGAGAATACTGAGAAATATCTTCAAAAATTACTGGATAACCATAATGATATATATCATAATAACATTCTCTTAATAGAAAACTATAAAACGCCTGAACGGTTAGATTATGAAATCAAACGTTCTGAACTTCTCTTGGATAAATCTCGTTCCGAAGATGATCCCAATTCTGATCAAACAACATCCAGTTTTGATGTCATATATAATACTAGTTTTTTATTCCGAAGAAATTCTGCTGAACAAATGGAAGATGATTTACCGTTTTTATTAGCCAATCAGGCAGCAGATCAAAATCCGTATCGAACTGACACAAGTTTTAGTGGAATGGAGATGATGACGAAAATGCTGCAATCTCCAATCAGCTATATTGTCTTTCTGTTTTCAACTATACCGATAGCATTCTTACTAACAAGTCAATTTACAACTGGCAGAATGAACACATTCTTTCAAATGGACAAGAGAAAAAAAGTAGCTCGCATTTGTATGCTTATCAGTATCGGATTTTGGGTTATTGCGTATCTTATGATTTGTTTGATGATATTTGGTTCAGGTTTTATCCAAAGAGGAGTTGGGAATGGGGAGCAATTACTCCAATTGGCAGACAAAACGATTATAACGACATCAGATTTTATCAAGCAAAGAGTTTTCGCCTTCAGCCTCTTTTCATTGCAAATGACATTGCTATTCGTTTTAATCGGAATGAAGTCATCGAGTATCAGAACAATTCAATTGGTAAGTGGAGTGATTATCATCACGCACTATGTGTTGAGCGTCGTGCAGTCAAGGGAAAAGACCTTATCAGGCTTAAATCCTCTCTCTTATTTGAACATGAGTTTTGATGTTTTGACTTTACGAAATATCAATTATCTATACTTGTTCTCGACGATTACCATTCTGATTTTTTTCATCAGACAGCATTTTATGAAATATGAGGATAGGTAGACACATGAAACGATTTGAGCTGAAATATTATTTGATGACACCTATATTTATTTTTGTCATCTTTGCTTTGGTCTTTACGCAAGTGACGATATTCTCATTACAAAAAGCGGAAAAAGAAAAACTGCGCTCTTTAGAAAAGGCAAGATTGCAGAATGTTATTGCTTCTCGAAAGGCTATAGGAACAATGGTAGAAAGGCAATTTGAAGAATTGCCTAATGAATTATGGAATGATTACATTCCAGAGGGAATGCCCGTAGAAGAGTTTAAAGAGCAATTCCGACAATACTGGAAAGACGATGCAACATTTATTAGACGCTTAGATGAGAATTTGAATCAGAATATTGTATCAAGAGAGAGTCAACAGAATGAGGTTGCATCTAATATTTTTACTTGGCAATCTTTAACCAAGTTAGATAAAAAATTTATGAACTCATCACAAATCACTTTTATGAAGGCACCGGTAGATTACTTTAGTGAAGAAAGATGGGCAGAGATAAAGCAGGAATTTGGGTTAAGTGATTATCAAGGTATTTGGGTATTTCTCGGAACTTCTATGTTCAACCCAGAGTTGGATGATATTAATGTGGAGTTTGGAGTCATGGATCATAGCTCACAGGTAAAGGCGTTATACAACTTAGAACTTTATGAACAACATCATTTACCGGTCTCAAGATATAGTGACAATGGATTAATTTCTGGAATTTTTCAAAGAGATCTGATGTACAATGTGATTTGTTTGATAATTTCTTTAACTGTTTCTCTTATCATTTTGTTGACTTTGAAACAGGATAAACTAGACAAGATGTATTATCTTTCATTAGGACATAAGAAGTATTATAGGCATCGCTTCAGCCTCTTATTCTTTGTGGCATTTATTCCTTTAATTCTGATAGAGGGGATTGTGATGCTTATAAGAAATATCATTGAGCCAGGTGTACGTCTTGACTTCCCAATCATGGCAGTTAAGTTGACAGAAAAACTACCTTATTCTAGTGAATTTCTATTATCCCAAGTCGATATTGGACCGATGCAATTCAGCTTACAAAAGTATCAGGATTTTCTGTTGCTGGACACATATCCTTTATGGTTGATATTGCTGCTTAATTTGGTATATTTCATTTTACTGGTTGCTTTTGTGGCAGTCGTTTCAAATTATGTATATTCTATTCTCGCAACGAAGAGTGTGAAATGGATAGCTCTAGGTGGCGTTATTTTAATGGCTCCAATTATTGCGTTGTTTATTCTATATCCGATAGAATCCATCAGAAATTTATTTGACACAACACAACTATTAATCGGCAGAGGACCATGGCCATACGGTTATACATTAATTGGCTTAGGTGCAATAGTCTTATTCCTTTATTTTGTTGGTGAAAAAATCTATCAAAAAGCAAAAATAATCGATTGAAGTTAAAGAATTGAGGACGTTTATGGAAAATAAAGAAACAATCTTAGAAGTAAAAAACATTTCTTGCTCATTCGGAGAACATAAGGTAATCGATGATTTAACACTTGATTTTTCTAAAGGAGAAATTGTCTCACTGTTAGGAGAGAATGGTTCAGGGAAGAGTACTTTAATGAAGATTATTGTTGGTTTGATTAAACCCCAGGCAGGGGAAGTGATTGTGAATAGCTTTAATCTGCGAGAAAAACTGGAAAAAGCTTTGAAACAGATTTCCGCTCAAATCGAAGAACCAACTTTTTATGAAAATATGTCGGCTCAAGATAATTTATATTTGTTCTGTTCTCTGAAAGGAGCAGACCTAAAACGAGCCGATAAATTACTTAATCAATTTCATTTAGCCAATCATCGCAAAAAACAAGTTCGCAAATTTTCAATTGGAATGCGTAAAAGATTACAGCTAGCGATTTGTCTTGCCTATGATGCCCCAATTTACATTCTCGATGAACCTTTCAGTGGGCTAGATAAACAAGGTGTTGCAGATTTGGAAGTTATTTTAGCTGAACTAAGAAATCAGGGACATTTTCTGCTTGTTAGTTCGCATCAGTCAGAACCTTTGCTCCGAATTCAAGATAGAGAAATTGTGATGAAGGACTGATAAAGAGATTGCTTGTTGAATTGGTGAATCTTCAAAACTACACTCATATTAAAGCTTTCAGTAAAAAGATTTGATATAATATCAATAGAATGACTAACTAGACTGTTTTTTAGCTAAACATGAAGGATGAAGTTTAAAAATGATTTTCCTACGTGAATAGATTTCTGCTAATATGAATAGTAAAAATTAATTCAGAAGAACAAACTGATTGGAATGTATGTGATTAGTTTCCTCAAAAACTAAAAATTCTAGAATTTCTATTATATCTTTCATCCTTTAATTAGTTAACCTTCGTAAAAATACAAGTTTATTACAGAGCATATTTTTATGATATGAGGCTACAATTTTTTGATAGTTTCGATAGTTGAAAGATTTATCTGTGTGGAATAGAAGCTAATCTTATTTCTTGAATTCAAGAAGTGGTAATACTAAATGATATTTTATATAAATTAACAGGAATAGTTTTTTGAAACTATGTTTTCAACGAGTATCCTAAGACAGATGTTACAATAAATAATAGTTATTCTCTTGTTTATACAGATGTTAGTATCTAAAAATAATATTAGTATTGGAATTGATATGATGATAATTTTGAAAAAGTTTTTATTTGACAATATGAACTTGTTCTATTGTTGAATAAAGTTTCTGTATTTTAAACGAGTTTTTGTTTTTTGCAGTGACTGGCCATTGTTAGCATTTACTTTACAGTTTTGACATCTAAATTCTCGTGAAAATAACCATATCGATAATGGCTATTAGATTATTATCTTTGCTCCAAACTTATATTCTTCGTATGTTTTGTTTATTAAGAGATTCATTACTACTTCCAGATATTTATTAGGGAATATTCTTTTGATGGTTGTTTTATGTAGGGGATTTGTTTAATATTCTGTTAAATATGAACTCAAATTCTTTTTGCATTTTTTTATTCTTATGTTCTCCTTAGCAAACTGAGAAAAGAGATAAATAGAAGCAAATCCTATCAATTTTCTCTCCCGGTTGTTAAGTAATTGTGCGTCTACTTTATTTGCAATATAGGATAATTATTGAGTAAAGAAATAGTATGATGATACAATAAAAATACAAAATGTTGATAGTATAGGTTTGCTCAACCGACCTTATTTGTAGGCAGGGTTTAGCAATAATATAACATAGAGGGTGCTAGTAGAGGTGGATATGGGAATCGTTACAGATATTTGTTATTAACTTCGATATAAAAGTAATTTTTTTATTCGGCAAACCGTTTTTCATATAAATATAAAATATTTGTTCATCACGGAGGGAAAGGCATAATCAAATGCCGTAGCCCTCCTTTTTTAGTTTTATCAACAAATCTAAAAAAGGAGGGTAAATATAATGCAAAAAGAATATTTCTTGATTATTAAAGGTGAAAAGGTAAGAGTAAGTGAAGAAGTATACAAATCTTTTTGGTCAAAGGTGAATCGCGAAAAGTATTTAAGAAAGATAGATCTTAAAAATCATCTATTTGTATTTTCGACGTTGGATTATGACGGACATTTTATTGAAAATATTGTGGACGAAAGAGCTGATGTAGAAAAGATTATCCAGACAAAAATGATAATAGACGAAGTTAGACAAGCTATAGCTAAGTTAACACCAGAAGAAAGAGAATTAGTCGAGAGACTTTATTACAAAGAAGAATCGATTAGATCCATTGCTAAATTGAAAAGCTTGTCGCCAACAGCTATTTGTAAGAGGAGGGATAAGATACTATATAGGTTAAGAAAATTAATGGAAAACTATAAATAATCAAATATGGGAGGTAGGCGGAAAAGCCTATCTCCTGTGTTGTGTTTAGTGATAAAGTATGATGAACATATTTAAAGATTGTTAATTCTTCTGCATTTTCTTTCCGGAGGAAAAGATAAGAGTAATAAAAATACATTTCTGAAGCAATTACTTCAATCTGATAATTCTATTTTCGAAAGTGTCATTATCAGACGCTAAAGAAAAATTTCTGATATTATTTCGTGTTATAAATGCATTAATTTTATTTTCTTTGCAACTGCTTTATAAATAGCATTTCTAGTGGATAAATCCTTCTGTTTATTGTTAGATGTTAACCATCTAGTAATTAGTGAGTGAAGGAGTATTACATAAGAATTATGTTTTTTGTCAATTCTAATTTTGGATTCATTATAACAATTTGTTTCTATGTATGCTTTAATTATATGTTTTTCTCACACCCTTCCAATAAAGCAGCAGTAAGCTAAAAAATTATTTTATGAAATAATTTTTTTAGTATACTCATTTGTTTTTGTTTGTAAATGAAATCTTCATTTGAACAAATAGAATCGTTTACAAGAAAATATTGATGTTAATGCTCAATTCAAACAACAATATTTATTACTTTTAATGAAACCATTTTTGTTGAAATATGGTTTACACTTAGGTTTAATTTTCACTTATAAAGAATAAGGACAATCCTAATTTTCTTAAAAAGAATTAATTAATTCTTTTTAGTTTTTTGGAAACAAAAAAGAGGATTAATAGCATCTTGATAATTGAATAGACCAAGGTAGGACTTTATCCATTTGTGGAGAATTATGACCTACGCCAAGACTTTTCTGCTGATTAAATCGGTTAAAATGAATACTCTAACTTTTTCGAGGATACAAGAAAACGAGCGATAAATAGGAATACATAAAAGATAAGTGTGGCAATTTATTTCTGTGATACAAATGGTGATAATGATACTTCAATAGTTTAAGCCGGCTCGTCTAGAATAAGAGGCGGAGGTGAGATTCCTATGTTGTCAGCCAAGACACCTACCAATGTCATTAAACTAAGATAGTAATATGAGAGGAGGACGACATGAACAATGAATTATTAAATTATAGCCTTCAACTTTCTATGTTATCCATACTTTTTACGAAACACTTGTTAAGTGAAGTAGAATACAAAAAGATTAAAATCAAAATAATGAAAAAGTACAATATTTCGACGGATTTATATGCATAATGTAATCTAAGTGTGGTATGATAAAACTGCATAGAAGGATACGAAAAGGAGGAGATTGCAGTGAAAAAGGATGTTCAAGTGATAAAAGGGAATACCGCACTAAAAAGAACTTCAACAGGATGTATAGAACGCTCGATAAAAAGAGTTGCAGCTTATTGTAGGGTGAGTACAGACTCGGAAGATCAAATTAACAGTTATAATTCGCAGGTTCAACATTACACAGAATTTATCAAGAAAAATGCAGAATGGACACTTGCAGGTATTTATGCTGATGAGGCTATTACAGGGACTCAAGTTGATCGTAGAGTTGATTTCCAAAGACTCATCAATGATTGTATGAACGGTGATATAGATATGATCATTACAAAATCTATATCTAGGTTTGCTAGAAATACATTAGATACTTTGAAATATGTGCGAAAGCTTAAAGAACACAATGTAGCTGTATTTTTTGAAGAAGAAAATATAAATACTCTCACGATGGATGGCGAATTACTCTTAACTATTTTAAGTTCAGTTGCTCAACAAGAAGTAGAAAATATATCAGCAAATGTGAAAAAAGGCTTAAGAATGAAAATGGAAAGAGGAGAACTCGTAGGATTTCAAGGGTGTTTAGGTTATGATTATAACCCAGACACAAAGAGTATCTCGATCAATGAAAAAGAAGCTGAAATTGTGCGATATATTTTCAGGCGATATCTTGAAGGTGTTGGTGGGATGGTCATTTCAAGAGAATTACAGGAAATGGGATATTTGTCTCCTAGAGGAAATCAGAAATGGACAGAAACAACTGTATTGGGAATTATTAAAAATGAAAAATACAAAGGTGATATTCTTATGGGGAAAACATTCACTGTAGATCCTATTTCAAAACGAAGATTAGATAATTACGGTGAACAAGATAAATTCTATATTCATGACCATCACGAGCCAATTATCTCAGAAGAAGATTTTGAAAAAGCTCAAGGCATTCGTTTAAGAAGAGCAAAAAACAGAAATACTGTTGCTAATAATGGAGGAAAAAGAGAAAAATACTCCAGAAAGTATTCGTTTAGCAGTATGCTCGAATGTGGCTTTTGTGGTCATGTACTATCAAGGAGAACATGGCATACAAGCACAGACCATTCCAAAATAGTATGGCAATGTGTAAATAGTACCAAAAATGGGAAGAAATTTTGTCCTCATAGCAAGGGCTTGGAAGAAGTTGCAATAGAAAAAGCTTTTATGGAGAGTTACCGTCAAGTTTGTCATAATAATGTTGAAATTACAGACGAGTTTTTAAAAACAGTAGAAGAAGAGCTGAAAGATGACACCTTAGCTAAAGACTTAAAGAAGATAAGTAGTCAACTTTCAAAAATCATTAAAAAGGAAAAAGAACTTGTTGATCTACGCTTAAGCGGTTCTATTAGTATGGATATCTATCAAGAAAAATACAATGAGTTAACCGTTAATAAGGATAAGCTTTTAGAAGAAAAAAGAACTATTGAAGTGACTCTTGCCGATGAAAAAGCCTTAAAGAAACGACTGGAAGGATTTAAGAAATTACTTGAATCTAATAAATACCTTGAAGAATTTGATAGAGCTGTATTTGAGAGTATTGTTGAAAAAATAATTATAGGCGGAGTAAATGATGATGGAGAAACGGATCCTGCGATGATTACAATCATTTATAAGACTGGGAAAAAGGATTCACAAGATGGTCTAATGTTCAAGAGTCGAAGAAAAAATGCCAAAGCAATAAATAGAAACGACTGTGAAAAAGTGTGTCCTCAATCAAGTGACGATATTGACAAATCGTGTTCCTATAGTGCAGACAACACA
>CAYFRZ010000016.1:0-20668 GCA_964345675.1 uncultured Methanobrevibacter sp. | reverse complement strand
TTTAATTTAACTAAAAAATAGGAAAATAAGAACATGAATCCATATATAGAAATTTTAAGACCCGGAAATGCATTAATGGGTGCAATATCCATAATTTTAGTTGCACTTATTGATAAAACAATTTCAATTCCTGTAATTTTTGCAATGATTGCTGTATTTTTTGAAACCGCCGCAGGAAATGTGATTAATGATTATTTTGATTACAAGATTGATTTAATAAATAAACCTGAAAGACCTATACCTTCTGGAAGAATTTCACTAAAAAACGGAAGAAACTATGGTTATTTCTTATTTTCAGCAGGAACCATTTGTGGTTTTTTAATTAGTTATTTTACAAATAATTGGATACCATTCGCAATTGTGTTATTTGCAGATATTATTCTTTATTTATATGCATATACTTTAAAAACAACACCATTACTTGGCAATTTGACTGTTGGTTTTATGACCGGTTTTGGGTTTGTATTTGGAGGATTTTCCATTAATAATCCAAGCATCATAATGACTTCGTTATTCTTAGGATTTTTCGCATTTGTAATGACAACTGCACGTGAAATTGTGAAAGATATTGAAGATATTGAAGGAGACAAAGCAGATGGTGCAAAAACTTTACCTATATTAATTGGTAAGAAAAAGCCTGCAATAATGGCGGCCATCTTAATAATAGTGGACATTGCATTATGCCCTTTATTGTATTATTATCATGTTTTTGGAATATTATATTTAATAGTAATAACAATTGCAGCCATATTTTTCATTTACTCTGCAATTTTAATATTAAAATCACAAGAAAGAGATATTGCAGCAAAAGTTTCTAAAAATTTAAAAATTGGAATGTTAATATCTTTCGTTGCATTCGTCTTTGGATCGTTAATGTAATCTTCCTATCACTTTATATATTAAATTAATAAAAATTATTATTAATGTTTAAAGAGATTAACATAAACAAAAAGGACAAAACATATTTAATTGCCATTGTATTATTTAGTACAATTTTAGTAGGATATTATATTAATTTCAATTATTCGATCGGCATTAATTGTTCTGATGTTTATGTATATCTTTTAAATGCTCTTTATTATACCGGAGAAAAAGTAAACATAACAAATTTTATCCACATATCTCCGGTTATATGTTTTTTAACTTCTCTTTTTTTTAGAGTGGGTTTTGTAGATAAATTAGCAATATATATTGTTACTGGTTTATTTGCAATAATTGGAAATATTGGTTTTTACTTATTATTAAAAAAATTCTTTAACGAAGAATTGAGTTTGACAGGAACAATACTTTATTCAACATTCTCACTATATCTAATATGGCTTGCAAATGGAACATTAGATATCCCTGCAACAGGAGTAATTATTTGGATCGCATTATTCACCATAATCGCAGTTCGTGAAAATCCAAAATATTACCAATACGTAATCCCATTGATGGTTATTGGACTCTACACACGATATACAGTGATACTAACCATACCAGCATTTTTCCTATTCTATGTTCTAGAAAACGGATTCAAAATAAAACCAGAAGACTGGAAATACATAAAAAGAGGAATCATCATAGCAGCAATAATAGCAATAGCAATATTTTTAATAGTTTTCATTATGGGAAATGGTAGATTTGATGCTGCTAGTCAGATGGCAAATGGAGTTAGGGGAAAAACTGGAGAAGAGAGTGATCCAGCATATAATCCAGATACAAGCTATTATTTAGTAAATTATATGAACTTCATATCAAATTCCCATACAGTATTTGAAACAAATCCTACACTATACTCACCTACATTCCTATCTTATGCAATATATGCATTATTATTTATTGGAGCAGGATTTTGGTTATATGACCATAAAAACATTAAAATTAGAAAAATAGATGTGCTTGCAATTGTGATACTTTTAATAGGGATTTTAAGTTTTACAAGAGTTACATCAGTAATTACATCCGCACTAATATACATTGGAATTTATTTGCTTGCTAAAGATAAAGATTATAATAATGGAGCATTTATGTTAGGTTGGATTTTAGCAAACGCAATATTTCTTAGTTTCAACATAGTTAAAGTTAACCGATATATAATTCCAACATTCCCTCCGTTCATATTCTTTATACTAATTGCAATAAACACCATAAACGAACATATTAAAATCAATAAAAATATAATCCCAATAGCATTAATAGTCTTGTTTATAATTCAAGCTTTTGCATTCACCGCAACAGTTGAACCTACAGACAAATACATAACCCCAGAAAAAATTTCAGATTACATAATTGACAACAATCCAGATTATAAAAACATGTCCATCGGAGTTTACAATATACGACCATACAGTTGGTGGCTTGGACCAAACACCATAGGAATCCCTTCCAGTTATCAAAGTGAAATAGATAGAAGTAATATAAGTTATTACATTGTAAATAAACCTATGGACAATTTAACAAATTTTACTCAAATAAAAAATATTAATGAACTATATTTATATAAAAATAATAATTTTTAATACATTTATCATATAAATACTGGGAGATTGCCTATGTTTAATAAATTTAACATGAATAAAAAAGATAAAGTTTATTTACTATCCATTATAATATTCAGTACAATTTTAGTAGGATATTATATTAATTTCAATAACACGATAGGCGTTTCATGTTCTGATGTTTATGTATATCTTTTAAATGCTCTTTATTATACTGGAACAAATGTGCATTCAATTGACAACATCTTCTTATCCCCGGTTATATGTTTTTTAACTTCTCTTTTTTTTAGAGTGGGTTTTGTAGATAAATTAGCAATATATATTGTTACTGGTTTATTTGCAATAATTGGAAATATTGGTTTTTACTTATTATTAAAAAAATTCTTTAACGAAGAATTGAGTTTGACAGGAACAATACTTTATTCAACATTCTCACTATATCTAATATGGCTTGCAAATGGAACATTAGATATCCCTGCAACAGGAGTAATTATTTGGATCGCATTATTCACCATAATCGCAGTTCGTGAAAATCCAAAATATTACCAATACGTAATCCCATTGATGGTTATTGGACTCTACACACGATATACAGTGATACTAACCATACCAGCATTTTTCCTATTCTATGTTCTAGAAAACGGATTCAAAATAAAACCAGAAGACTGGAAATACATAAAAAGAGGAATCATCATAGCAGCAATAATAGCAGCAGTAATATTTTTAAAAGTTTATACAATGGGCAATGGACAATTCGAAGCAAGTAGTCAAATGGCAAATGGAATAAAAGGAACAAATGGAGAACTCACCGACCCAGCATATAATCCAGATACAAGCTATTATTTAGTAAATTTTCCAAATTTTATATCAAACACCCACACAGTATTTGAAGCAAATCCTATATTAGAATACCCTTCAATATTATCATATGTAGTAATTACCGTATTATTTGTAGGAATTGGATTCTGGTTAAATGATAATAAATTTAAATTTGAAAAAAGAGATATCATACCCATTGCAATAATATTACTCGGTATTCTAAGTTTTACAAGAGTTACATCAGTAATTACAACATTATTAATTTTAATTGGTTTATATTTAATCGGCAAGAATAGTGAACATAAAAATGAAATGTTTATGTTAATATGGATACTAACAAATACAATATTTTTCAGTTACCATATCATCAAAGTCAACAGATACATTCTTCCAACATTCCCCCCGTTCATATTCTTTATACTAATTGCAATAAACACCATAAACGAACATATTAAAATCAATAAAAATATAATCCCAATAGCATTAATAGTCTTGTTTATAATTCAAGCTTTTGCATTCACCGCAACAGTTGAACCCACAAACAAATATCTTGCAACAGAAGAAGTGTCAAATTATATAATTGACAACAATCCAGATTATAAAAATATGACAATTGGCGTTTACAATATACGACCATACAGCTGGTGGATTGGGCAAAATACCATGATTCTTCATGCAGATGTTCCTGGAGAAATTGATCAAAGTAATGTGAATTATTATATTTCACAAAGCAAAATAAACAATCTAACAAATTTTACTGAAATAAAAAATATCAATAATTTACATTTATATAAAAACAATGCACTTTAAGTCAAAAATCACTCAGAAAAAAATATTTTATTAACTATTTTTAGAAACATATATAATAAAAAAAATAAAAAAACAATAGCATAAAAAGTAATTTAAGAGGATAATATGAAAGTTGTATGCTGTAAGAACTGTGGTGCAAAATACCAACTCGATGATGATGACGATATATCAACATTTGAGTGTTCTTCATGTGCAGGTGACTTAGAATATGTGGAAGACTATTCTAATGAAGAAAAAGAATCTGATCAACCATTCATTAGTTCAACAAAGTATAATAATTCCTACATTGTACAATGTCAAGACTGTGGACTAAAATACAAAATTAAAAGTAGTGATAGCATACTTGATTATGAATGTGATAGTTGTGGTGGATCTTTAAGATACTTAGATGAAGACATGAATAAAGAACTAGACTCATATCTTGAAGAAAGACACACAGAGCTTCAAAACATTAGAAGAGAATCAAAACCTAAAGAACCAACATCTGAAGAAATAAACACAGAAGATAATGCTCCCTCAATAAAATCAATTACTGATAAACTTGGAAATTTCTTTTCAGAAGAACATATGTTGCAAATAGCAGATATTGAGAAAGAAGAAGAAATACAAGAAAAAGTAATCTCAAAAACAGCAAGAACCACCATACCACGCTCTGTTTTATCAAGATTTGGAAAAGAATTTGCAGTCCCTAAAACTGAAGATTATGAAATCTTGAAAAATTTCCTTAAAACTGAATTCTTCAACGGAATGGATGAATACTACCCAAAAGGCAGTGAATCAAAATCAAATAAAAGTTTTCTTGATAAAATAAGCTTAAAAGAACCAGGTAATGTTGAATTAACCCATTCAGAAAGTTCAATTACAAATAATAACTCCAAAGTTAACATTGAAAAACTTGATGTTAAAAAATTAGATAGTAATAATACCATTATTATTATCGGAGCAGTTATTTTTATTTTAAGTATAATCGAAATTTTAACTATAAATAGTGGTGTAGGAAT
Organism: uncultured Methanobrevibacter sp.; assembly: GCA_964345675.1. Lineage (GTDB taxonomy): Archaea > Methanobacteriota > Methanobacteria > Methanobacteriales > Methanobacteriaceae > Methanocatella. The sequence continues at coordinate 15,558 of CAYFRZ010000016.1, read as the reverse complement.
TATTGCGTTATTTATTGGAGTAATCATCTTATGTTATGGAATTTATAAAACTAAAGATGTAAAACAAACTGAAGAACGGACACTCATAATTAGAGAACACTTATTAAGTCTTCCAGAAGAGTTTTATGTATTTTACAATGTTAAAACTCCAACTTCCACTTCAGGTATTAACCATGTTGTTGTAGGTCCAACTGGAATTTATGCTTTACTTTCACAAAAATATAATCCAAAACTTAGATTAGAATCAGAAAATGAAAATCTAAACTTAATTAGTAGTAGTGAATCTGAAGAAGATAAACTTGAAGAAATCCCAAGTTATAGAAATATGAGAAAATTTAGATATACTACAAAACAAGCTAAATTTTCACAAGATAATAAAGTTAAACAAAAAGCATTAAGTTTAGGTGAAGATTTAATAAACTTCCTTAATGACAATAATATTAAAAATTGTTTTGTTGAACCTTTAGTTGGATTCATAAACAAGGAAGTTGTAGTCATAAATATGCCTTTAACTGATGAAGACTTATTTATTGAAGAATTATTAAATAAAATCCAAACTGCCACAATTAAATTAGATTCTGAAACAATTGACAAATGTGCTGTTTTAATAAACAAATATTCTGCAGATTGTTCTTCAGAATTTTAATTTCTTTTTCTTATTTATGATAACATATCATATTCAATTAAAGAACCTTTAGAAATATCCCGATTAGCAATTTTACCAATAACATCCATTATTTTTGATGGAGAAATACCTTCATCAGGCCTTTTAAAATCAATATTAACATTAGTAATTATTTCGCCAGATTTAATATCTTTCTTAGCGACAATGGATTTTCTAACGTTCCTCCTTGAAAAAGATTCGCAAATCAAGGGTTGTTTATTCCTATAACCATTAACCTTAGATAATACATTTGCACTTAATCTAATAATACGTACATCTTCTTCATCCATGGAAAAATCATGCCCGTCAAAGGATTTATCAATAGTGAAATATTTTTCCAATACAACAGCACCATAATGATATGCAGTTGTTAAAATAAACATGAAATTATCAGAAACAGTGTAATCAGAATAACCAATATCATAATCACTGAACTGTTCAGCGAGATCTTTTATCATTAAAAGATTAGCATCCTCCATTTTTGTCGGATATGATAAAACTGAATGCATTATAATAATTTTAAAATTAGAATTATTTTCAATGCAATTAACAGCATCCTTAATTTCCCTTAAATTAGAAGCTGCAGTTGACAATAGAATAGGTTTATCTTTAGTTGAAATATAGTCAATTAACGGAATATTAGTTAAATCAGAAGAAGCAATTTTATAAACATCAACAACATCATCTAATTTATCCACAATATCCATATTTGCAGGAGTGATGATAAAAACTAATCCCAATTCCTTTGAATATTGAGCCAATTGTTTGTATTCATCAAAACTCAATTGATCAGTTATATTTGAATCTTCTTCAAAATTACAATGCAAGTACTCAGAATCCCCCACATGGAAATTAACTCCATTAACCCCACATTCACTACATTTTTCAATCAATAGCTTTGCAACATGAAAATAAGATAATTCTTCATTTTTAGCCAAATCATAATATTTGAAACTGATTTCACCTATTAAAAAAGGATATTTGTTAAACATTTTCATGGAGATTCCTCAGTTTTTCATTATAAAATTTCTATACTCTTCTTTAACAACAGCACAAATATTTTCATAACCGTGCTGCAAATCAATAGATTTCATTTTATTATGCATATTCAATCTAATGTCATGATTATTAATTAATTCCAAAAATGTATCAATAAATTCTTGTTTTGATAATAAATCAACGTCTCCAAGATTTAAAATTCCATTAGCCTTATTGGCAAAAACATGGGAAGTTTCCAATTCATTTTGATAAACACAAATTGTAGGAATGCCTAATGCACAAGCATCATACATAATTTTACTTGCTGAAGTAATTAATATATCTGCTTTAAACATGAAATCACTAACATTTGAAACATTTTGATAAATTTGAACTAAAGGATTAGACTCATATTTAGATATAAACTGCCCAATATCATCATATCCCATACCTAAGATAATATTTATTTTCTTTTCATATGTAGTTGACAAAATTGCTTCTAAAAATTTTTCAGATAAATGTTTAGGATCATTACCATCAACCATAATCAAAATATTATTTACATCTTGAGTGATTACTTTAGTAGGTTGGAAATAAAATTCATCTTTAAGAACATGGAATTTTTGACCTGTATACACATTTGTATCACTTAAATCATGCTCATACAACGAATCAAATACCACATTGGCAAAATTTGATCCAACACCCAAATCATCAAAATTAGCAATGAAATATCCTTTATTTTTTAAGTAAGACATATATTCTTCAGTAGTATCAGACACATCATTAATTACAATTTGAGGACCAAATTCATCCAATATATTATAAATTGCATCATGTCCATTATAAATTTTAAAATTAAAACCAAATTTTTCAACCAGATTTTGCCCCAATTTATGATTTTCATCTAAAATGAATAAAAATTCATGAGAAACAAGTTTTGATGCAAATGCCAGACAATTATCCAATCTTCTAGTTCCAATTTCATTATTAGCATTGACAACAATTGCTATTTTTTTCCTTTGGATAATTGTTTCAACTGTCCACCAATCTTTAAAATCATCAATAGTTATTGATTCTTCATCAGATAATTCTATAACATCAATATTCTCCCCAATACAAGAAATTTCATTGATAAATCCCCTACGAGTAGCTATAATGGCCCCGGTTTCTCTAAAAGAACTTGGCAATTCGTTCCTATTAACCCTTTCAATATAATTTGGGAAAAATCTTTTATTATCTTCATCATAACCCCAGCACAACTGCTTATCTTCAACAACAGAAACAACACTTTCAAGACCAAAATCTTTAAATTTCTCAATAGCAGAATCTAAAGTCTGTGTTTTAAGTAATGGAGATGTTGGCAACATTGTAATTACAATATCATATTCATCAAATGCAGATTTTTCTTTTTGAACCATTGCATTAAAAACAACAGATTCCAAAGGAATATTCTCACCAGATAACTCCTCTGAACACCTAATAACACTTACACCACATTTTTCAGAAATCGATGCAATCTCAGAATCATCAGTAGTTACGACAACATCATCAACATATTGAGATGATTTTGCAATGTTTATTGAATAATTAATCATTGGTTTATTATTTAATAAACGAACAAATTTACGAGGAATTCCCTTTGAATCACCTTTTGCTGGAATAACTACCAAAATTTTATTATTATTGAACATGTTAATCCTTATATCCATAAATTTAATTAATACAATAATAAATATACTAATAATATATTATTAAATCTTTGGTGTTAGTATGAATATGAAAAATATGTCAGACAAATTATTAAAAAAAATAAATGAATTATCCACACCTGTTAAGATAATGCACGTTTGTGGCTCTCATGAACATACTATAATGGAAAATGGAATTAGAAGTTTACTCCCAGAAGAAGTAGAAATCATTGCAGGGCCAGGATGTCCTGTTTGTGTGGTTCCTTCCCGTGAAATCGACGAGGCATTAGAATTAATTGACAGAGGAGTTACAATTACGACCTTTGGAGATATGTTAAGAGTTCCAGGTTCTGAAAAATCACTTGCAGATGCAAAAGCTGAAGGGGGAGATGTTAGAGTAGTTTATGGTATAAACAGAGCGATTGAAATAGCTGAAAAAGAAGATAATGATGTTGCATTTATATCTGCAGGTTTTGAAACAACTGCACCTACCACTGCATCAGAATTATTAGCAACACCACCTGAAAATTTCTCAGTACTCTCATGCCATAGATTAATACCACCGGCTATTGATTTTTTAATTAATTCCGGAGAAACCAGTTTAAATGCATTAATTGAACCAGGACATGTTTGCACAATCATCGGAACAAAACCATTCGAGTATTTCTCTAATGAATTTGGAATTCCTCAAACAGTGGCTGGTTTTAATCCATTAGACATATTAATGTCAGTATATATGATTTTAAGGCAGATTCATAATGAAACACCAAAAATAGAAAATGAATATACAAGAGCAGTTAGAGAAGAAGGAAATGTAATTGCACAAGAAAAAATGAATCAAGTATTTGAAGTGACTTCCAGAGAATGGAGAGGATTTCCTAAAATACCAAATTCCATTTTAGAAATAAAAGAGGAATTTAGTGAATTTAATGCTCGTGAAAAATATGATATTGAAGTAAAAGATGTTAACGAAGCACCTAAAGGATGTATTTGCGGACCTATTTTAAGAGGGCTTGCAAGACCAGAAGATTGTAAATTATTTAGAAAAGTATGCAATCCTTTACACCCTATCGGAGCTTGTATGGTAAGTAAAGAAGGAACCTGTAACATCGCACACAGATATTCAAGATGATAATATGACAATTGAAGCAATTGCAGTAGATATTGATGGAACAATAACTGACGAAAAGAGACAGATTTGTATTTCTGCCATTGAAGCATTAAGAAAAGCAGAAGCTAAAGGAATACCCACAATTATTGTAACCGGCAATGTTGTTAATTATGCTTATGCTACCGAAGTACTTATAGGCTGTAGCGGTGGACTCGTAGCAGAAAACGGTGGTGTTGTCTTTAAAGAAGGTGAAAACAACAATGCCGTTGAAACATTAGTTGAAAGAGATTTTGTAACATCTGCTGAAGAACACTTGAAAAAGAAATTAAATGAAAAATTTGACAAACATGCATCTCACGACAACATGTATAGACTAACAGAAACTGTATTCTATAAAACACTCAATAGAAAAGAATTAGAAGAAGCATTGAAAGATTTTAAATACATAGATGAACTTGAAATTTACGATAGTGGTTTTGCACTGCACATTACTGACAGGCGTGTAAATAAAGGAACTTCACTTAAATATTTATGCGAAAGAAATGGAATAAATATGGAAAATGTTATGGCTATTGGAGATAGTCAGAATGATGAAGACTTTTTAAAACAAGCAGGATATAAAATAGCTGTTGGCAATGCTGAGGATAAATTAAAAGAAATTAGTACTTACACTTGCGAAAATATGTTTGGTGATGGAGTGGCAGAAGCTATTGAAAAATTTGCATTATAGTGATAAAATGATATACGAAATAGCACAAGAAGCAAAAAAAGCAATAGAAAATAATTGTGATGCTTATGAGATATACATTGATGAATCAAAATCTATCGAACTTGACTCTAAGAAAGAAGAATTAAATTTTGCGAAAGAAGAAATTGACCGAGGAGTAGGTATCAGAGTAATTAAAGACAGCAAAGTTGGTTTTGCATTCACTTCAAACATGGATAAAATAGCTGAAACTGCAAAACAATCAATTGAAAACACAAAATTAAATAAAATTGATGAAAACTATACTTTTGCAGAAGTTGAAGAAATCCCAAGCGTTAAAAAAGTGTATGATAAAAAATTCAATGATTTAAGCCTTGATGAATCTCTTGAATTTTTAAAAAATACAATTGATACGACAGTTGACCAAGGATGTGAAATAACCGGTTCAGGATTTTCAGCAAGTGAAGGAAGATCACTTATTTTAAATTCAAATGGAGTTTCAATTGAAGATGAAGGTACTGGGTTCGGAATAGGATTATCAGTTACTATGCAAAAAGACGGGAAAATTGCAACAGCTTATAACTCACAATCTTCAAGATTCTTTGATTTGGATGGTAAAAAACTAGCTATTGAAGTATGTAATCTTGCTAAAAGTTCTCTTGATACCAAACCAATTGAAACAAATGATTATGATGTAATTCTTGATTATTATGCTGCAACTGGATTATTACAAACCTTTATAAATGCATTTAATGGTGAAAATATAATGAGAGGAAGATCCCTCTTAAAAGACAAATTGAACTGTGAAATTGCCAATCCAAACTTATCAATAATTGATAATCCCCTTTTAGAAAAAGGAATGTACACCTCAAAATGTGATGGAGAAGGCAGTGTAAGTCAAAAAACCGATTTAATAAAAGACGGAGTATTAAATTCATTCATTTATGATATTTATAATGCAAACAAAGCAGGAGTTAACACAACATCCAACGGCCTTAGAGGTTCATATTTAACCACACCGGTGATTTCTCCTACAAATCTTGAGTTTAAATTTAAAGATATGAAAGATTTATCAGAGATTGACAAAGGTGTTTTGACAACAAGTGTTTTAGGAGCGCATACTGCAAATCCAATTTCTGGAGATTTTTCAGTCGAAGCAAGCAACGCATTTAAAATAGAAAATGGAGAATTAACCGACCCTATTAACAAAGCTATGATTTCTGGAAATATATTTGAAATTATGAAAAAAGTAGATGGATTAGAATCTGAAATAAAACAATATGGTCCATTCATTATTCCCAAATTGTTAGTTCACAATTTAAGAGTTGTCGGACAAAACTAATAAAAAAAATAGTTAGAGAAATTAAATCTTTTTTAATTTTTCTCTATATCCCATAATTGTAGATTCATTATAATCAATAGATAAATAATCTGAGGTTAACTTTTTGTTATCATCAAATTCTTTTATTTTATCATCCATGATTTTATTTATTTCTTCATCTAATTTTTTTATTTGATTTTCAAAAGAATATTCAGATCTTCTTAAATTAACATTAGTTCTGCGACAAATTCTTTTAATTTCTTCATCAACATCAAATTCTTCTTTTTTAGGCATTTAAACACCTACATTTCAATAATAGGTAATTGAATCTCAGTTATGTACTCTTTTTCATCATCACAATTATGCACATTTTTAATTAATACCTCTTTAGGTGATCCGATAATATCATAATGTTTTTCCTGAGCAATATCAACTAATTTCTCATAAGTTTCCATTATATTATCAATAGAACCATAATGAAGACCGGATAAAACTTTATTTTCAATCATATCAACAACGCGAATCCTATCACTTTCATTAGCATCTTGTTTAATAGGAATGCTTACATCATATACAACATCGCCTTCATTAACTTCATGTCTTGGTGAGAAATAAACAATGAATGGTTCACCATCAGTTTCAATTTCTTCAGCATCAACCCAACCCATTAACATTGAAAGGAAAATTTCTAAATCAGTAATTGGAGTTTTACAATTAATAACAGCTAATTTTTGTTCGGGAATTACTTTAACTTCACTTTCCATTTTTACACCTTTATAATATTTTATAACATTTAATTAAATAAATAAACTTCTACTTCCTCACCTTCATCTAAAAGTTCAACAGATTTTGGAACTTTTACATAACCATCAGCAGCAGAAAGTGAAAATATTGCGCCAGAATCTTTAAATATTGGATGAATATCATCTCCATCTACTTTAACAAGCTGATATTGCATTCTTCCAACAGGAGAATGAATTCTTCTAGTCATTTTACCTTTAATAGAATCAAGTTCAAAGTTTTTATCAATACCTGCCAATTTAGTTAATGGTTCTGCAACAAATGCATTAAATATCATTAAAGCGGAAACAGGATTACCCGGAAGGCCAATAACCAATTTATCTTCAATTACACCAACAATAGTTGGTTTACCCGGTTGAACTGAAATACCATGAATGTAAACTTCACCCAATTCCTCTAAAACACTGTTTAAAACATCTCCAAGACCTGCAGAAGTTCCACCAGAACAGAGTAGAATATCCACTTCTTTTAAAGAATCAGTTATCTTTTGTTTAACTTCATCATAATTATCCTTCATAATACCTAAAAAATGAGCGTCTGCATCACAGGAAATAGCAGCATTCTTAATCATTCCACCATTAACGTCGTAAATTTTTCCATACTCCAATTCTTCACCTTGAATTTTGATTTCATTTCCAGAAGATATTACTCCCAAACTAGGCTTTTTATAAACTTCAATAGTTTCGAATCCTTGTGAAAGCAATACTCCAATTTTACCAGGATTTAAGAAATCACCTTTTTTAAGAATTAGTTTACCTTCTTCGATGTCAGACCCTTTACGAGCAACATCTTGGGCAGGAGTAGCAGTAGTTAATAACTTAACTTTACCATCTAATTTTTCAGCATATTCCACCATTACAACAGATTCAGCACCTTCAGGCATTGCTGAACCAGTACTGATTTCAATACATTTTCCTTTTTCAACTTTTTTATCAGTTGTTGCACCAGCTTCTAAAAAATCAATAACTTCTAAAGTTTTAGGAGATTCTTCAGATGCTCCGAAACTATCTTCAGCAAGAATTGCAAATCCATCTTTTAAAGCTTTATTAAAAGGTGGAAAATCCATTCTAGAATAAACATCTTCAAAAAGAATTCTTCCATAGGCTTCCGTAACAAGAACTTCTTCACTTTGTTGATTTAATTTTTCACTGAATAAATTTTGAATAATATCAGTAGCCTCATCACATTCTTTAATTTTTAAAAATTCAGTTCCCATAATCACCACTTATATAACATACAATAAATTAATATATAATATATTAATAAATATATAAGTAATTTAATCTTATTTAAAGATATAATTTTGGAGGAGAGTATTTGTCTAAACCTAATCAAAATCAACAACAAGAATATAGAAGAGTAAGAACTCCTAAAAAAGGTGAAATTCCTGGAGTAGTTGAACAAATCATGGGACACGGAAAATTAAAAGTTCGTTGTGCTGATGGACATATGAGAATGACTAGAATCCCTGGAAAAATGAAAAAACGTATTTGGATTCGTGAAGGAGACGTTATCCTTGTAAAACCATGGGATTTCCAATCTGATGAAAAAGCTGATGTAATTTGGAGATACACAAAAACCGAATCAAAATGGCTTGAAAGAAAAGGCTACTTAAAAATGTAGTCTAACCACTATTTTTTTGATTATGATGGATTCTAAAATAGCTAAAGCAGATGCAAAACACGAAAAACTACATTCCCGAAAAAGAAATAAAGATAGTTCTGATAGAAAAGTAGGAAATGAAATTTTCGATAAAATAACATTAGAAACATTATATAAATTAGCTAATCAAGGATACATTGATATTTTAAATGGTGCTATAAGTACAGGTAAAGAAGCTAATGTGCTTACAGGCATTACGGATGATGAACAATTCATAGCAGTGAAAGTTTATAGAATTGCCACATCTGATTTTAAAAAAATGGATTATTACCTTAAAGGAGATCCAAGATTTAATCTTAAAACCAAAAACAAAAGAAAGATTATTTATTCCTGGGTTACCAAAGAGTTTAAAAACCTAACTAGGCTTGAATCTGCAGGAGTCAAAGTACCCCACCCAATTACAAGTGCAAATAATGTATTGCTAATTGAATTTATTGGAGATGATAAAGGAAATCCTGCCCAGCCTGTAAAAAATCAACCACCACAAAATCCTGAAGAATTTTTCAATAAATTACTTGCAAATCTAAAATTATTTGTAAACGAAGCAAAATTAGTCCATGGAGATTTATCAAATTATAACATATTAAATAATGATGAAGAACCAATTATCATTGATGTTTCACAGTCAGTAGTTTTAGACAATCCTATTTCAAAGGAACTTCTTGAAAGGGACATTAACACCCTTGTTCGTGAATATAGTAAATTTGGCATTAAGACTAGTTTTGAAGAAATTTGGGAATTCATTAGCCCTAAATTTTAATTAAATTATTATTTAAATAACAAATTAATATTACTTTTGTAATCTATTAAATAGAGCTTATTTTTTAACTAAATTAATTTTATCATTCTAAAGAAAATTTTTAGAAATAATTTTTATTTATTAACATTAAACTAACTTTAGAATATTTATTCCAATAATTAATTAGTAAAATTAGAATTAAATTTAATAATAATGATTAATTATGATTAATTATTTATTTTAAGTTTTTACAGTCCAAATTACAAAATAAAATCAATATGGAATTATTTTCAAGTTTACTTTATATATAACACATGTTTACTTAAATTAAATTGTCTAAAATTTTTTTTAATAAAATAAACAGTGAATTAAAAAAATTTTAATAATTTATTAAACTGTACAATAATTATAAATAATATTATATCATATATTCTAATAGACTTAATTTTGTCATTATTGAAATTATTAAAAATTAAGTCGAAAAATATAGAGGTTATATTAAATGTTTAAATTTGATAAAGAACAAGAAGTTTTTGACTTCGCTGGAGTCAAAATGGGTGGACAACCTGGAGAATACCCTACTGTATTAGCAGGTACTATTTTCTACGGTGGACACAACATTCTTAATGATGAATTAACTGGTGACTTCGACAAAGCTAAAGCTGAAACATTAGTTAACGATATGGCATCCATCTCTGACGTTACTGGAAACCCATACATCGTACAAGTTTTCGGACAAACTGTTGAAGCACTTCCAAAATACATCGAATACATTGGTGAAATTTGTGATGCTCCTTTCCTCATAGATTCCACTTCAGGAGATGCTAGAGTTGCTGGTGCACAGTACGCTGACGAAGTTGGATTAACCGAAAGAGCTATTTACAACTCAATTAACATGGCAGCAGACAAAGCTGAATTAGATGCTCTTGCTGCAACTGATATTTCTGCATCCATCATCTTAGGATTCAACCCAATGAATGCTACCGTTGAAGGTAAAATGAACATGTGGGAAAACGGAGATGACGGAGCTTACGAAAAAGGTTTACTTGAAGTAGCTGCAGAATGTGGTATTGACAAATTTATGATGGATACCGCTGTAACTCCTTTAGGACAAGGTGCAGGTATCGCTGCTAGAACTTCCTTTGCAGAAAAAGCTAAATGGGGATACCCAGTTGGATCAGGTATTCACAACGTGCCATCTGCATGGGACTGGTTAAGAGACTACAAAAAAGAAGGTAATAAAACTGCATTCACCGTTTGTGATATTGGTGCAAATATTGTGCAAGTAATGTGTGGAGGAGACTTCGTTCTCTTTGGACCTATTGAAAATGCAAACATTGCATTCCCTGCAGTAGCACAAACTGATATGTTCATTTCTGAAGCTGCAAAACCTTTAGGAACTGAACCTGTAGATTACCACCCAATGAACAAATTATTATAAACAATTTGTTATAAGCTTATCAAAAGTTTACATTTTCAAACCTCAACATCAATTTGTTCTAAATATCATTCCCTAAAATGATATTAAACAAATCTAAACAAAAATCCGAAATACCGAAATAGCACTGGCCAATTAAACATGCCAGTGCTATTAAAAAAAAATCTATTTTTAAAAAATCATTTTTTACAAAGTCAATATCAATTTTTAATCCTAAATTTTAAATAACTTCAATTAAATAATTATTAATAATTTTAATTTAAGAAAAAGGTGAAATTATGCCAGAAACAGATTATTTAAAAATACCTCAAAATAGAGTAGGGGCATTAATTGGAAGTAATGGAGGAGTTAAAAAATCCATTGAAAAAGCAACTGGAACTATTCTTGATATAGATAGTGATGAAGGTACCGTTTACATCACACCTAGTGACAATATGGAGGACCCATTAGGAGTTTGGAATGCAAATCATATTGTTAAAGCAGTGGCTCGTGGATTCAATCCAGAAGTTGCATTAAAATTAGTTAGTGATGATTATTATTTAGAAGTAATTAGCTTACCATTATACATTGGTAAATCCAAAAAAGCACTTGCAAGACATAAAGGGAGAATTATTGGAAAAGACGGAAAAACACGTGAAATAATCATGGAAATGGCTGAAGTTAATATGGCAATTTATGGTAAAACTGTTTCATTAATTGGTGAAATGGACAACATAATGGTTGCTAAAGAAGCTATTGAAATGATTTTAAAAGGTTCAAGACACAAATCTGTTTATGGATTCTTAGAACATAAAAAAGAAGATTTAAAAATGAAAGAATTCAAAGATCTTGTAGGAATTGAAGATGATAAAATCGAATTCAAAGAAGGTATTGAATTTGATGAAAAAACATTACAGTAACACCAAATGTTACTACTTTTTCTTTTTTTAAATTGAAGTATTACTTTAATGCAATTTTCATACCATAATAATGCCATGATAGAAAACTATTATATACTTTAATAAATAGATATAGATAGTGTAGTATAAATACTATATTTTCTACATGTTTTTAACTTATTATTTTATAATACATTTAGTCAAGTCAGATAGGGCAATGGGAAAACATTACTTTCCAAATGCTCTCTAACTTCATTTAAATATAAAACATCACATAATAAAGTAAAACATATATTAATTTTAGGAGGAAAATTTTTGCCCGAACAAGAAGTTGGAACCGATTGGAGAAATGATTTTAAGAACTTGACTCCATCTGAGTTCTTTAGAAAAAACAAACAAATGTTAGGATTTACTGGTAAAATTCGTTCATTAACTATTGTATTCCACGAATTGATTACAAACAGTTTTGATGCAGCTGAAGAAGCAGGTATTTTACCGGAAATCGATATTGAATTAAAAAGAGTTGACAAAGAACATTATATTCTTAGACTTAAAGATAATGGTCCAGGTATTCCTGAAGATTATGTAATGAGAGTATACTGTAGTATGTTTGCAGGATCTAAATTCAGAAACATACAATCCAGAGGACAACAAGGATTAGGATGTAGTGGTTGTGTATTACTTTCACAAATGACAACTGGTAAACCTGCTCGTGTAATTTCATGTTATAAAGAAAATGGTGAAATTAAAGGAGTGAAAATGAAATTCCAAATGGATGTAAAAAATAACCGTGGAATTTTAATGGAAAGAGAAGATTATCCTGCAGAAAGTACTGGAGTATGTATCGAATTACAATTTAAAGAAGTTTCATATTCTCTTGCAGAACAAGGTGCTTTTGAATACATTAGGAGAACCATGATTGGAAACCCTCATGCTAAAATTACATTCAGAGATCCATCTGGACACAAATACATATTCAAAAGAGCGGCAGATATTGTTCCAATCCTTCCAAAAGAAGTATTACCCCACCCAAAAGGTGTGAATGCTGATGATTTAATGACCATGTCACAAAATACAGACAGTAGAAGATATAAAAGTATGTTAACCTCATCATTATCAAGAATGTCCAATAAAAGAGCAGATGAAATTTCTGAACTTACCGGAATCGACATGAACAAACGTCCAAAAGACCTTACATTCCCAGAAGCAGAAGCTATCGTCCACTGTTTCAAAAAAATGAAATTCATGGCACCTCCAACTGATGGACTTATACCAATTGGATCAGAACAAATCGAAAAAGGTATGAAACAAATCCTTAAACCTGAATTTGTAACAACAATTACAAGAAAACCTGTAACATACCAAGGTGGTGTATCATTTATTATTGAAGCAGGACTTGCTTATGGTGGAGACTCTGGAAGAGTTGTAAAAGAACAAAGAAAATCTGAAATTATGAGATTTGCAAATAGAGTACCATTAACTTTCGATGCAGGAAGTTGTGCTATTACTGAAGCTCTCAAGAGTATTGATTGGAAACGTTATGGCCTTAAAGACTTAGATAATACTCCATTAACTTTATTTATAAATATTATTTCAACACAAGTACCTTATCTTTCAACTGGTAAACAAAGTGTATCTCCAGAACCTGAAATCGTTCATGAAATTAGGCAATCTACAATGAAATTAGCTCGTAAACTTCAAAAACACCTTAGAGCTAAAAAAGCAGCTAAAGAAAAAGAAAAACGTTCTAAAGTATTCGAAGACTACATGCCAGTAATTATTGAAGAAGCTGCAAAACTTGGAGAAACTGGAGTCCCAGAATATCAAGAAGTTTTAGCAAAAGTTACAAAAAGAGCTCTTGCAGAATTACTTGGTGAAAAAGTTGAAGAAGAAGAGGAAGAAGAAGAACTTGATGCAATCATCATGGAAGAAGTTGATGAAAGAGGATATACTGTTGATGGAAACAGTACATTAGATAGCTTCGAAGAAGATGATGTTGATGACGGATTTGAAGATTAAGTGATTTAAATGACTGAAATAAAAGAAAATCAAAAAAATCATAGAGAAAAAAGGAAAGAATACACCTACAATAAATTAAAAGGATTAGGTCAAGAAATCATTGAAGACATTGAAAAACAAAAAGTTCCTTCAGTTAAAGTTCCTTCCAGAGGTACTGGAAACATTGTTTACGATAATGCAAAAAGGTACTATGTATTAGGAGATAGATACGGAAAAAGATCCTTGGGTAATGTAAAGCAAATCAGAAAATTAGGTCAAATGGTTTATGTTGCTAATTTTTGTAAAGATTTAGTGGCACGTGAAAAAACAGCTACTATCAGGGAAATGTATTATGTTTCCGAAGGTTGGGGAATAAGTTTTAAAACACAACAAGAATCAAACATTGTTGGAGAAGATTTAGAAGTAACCTTAGGAACAACAAGGGAAGATTTAGGATTAATGCCAGAGGAAGATGGTGCCTCAGTATATGGTGATTTAACCTTAAAAGATGGTGATGTTGAAATTAATGCTTTAAAAGCTGGAAAATCAGGGTATACTATTTCACCAACAATTGACCAAGTAGATTTCCTAGACTGTAATGTAGACAGAGTTATTGCTGTAGAAACCATGGGGATGTTCCACAGGATGGTTCAGGAAAAAGCATATGACAGATTTAATACTTTAATTGTAGGACTTAAAGGACAGGCAGCTCGTGCTACAAGAAGATTTATTAAAAGAGTAAATGAAGAGTTACATTTGCCAGTTTATATCTGTAACGACGGAGACCCTTGGGGATTCCACATTGCACAGGTAATTATTTCTGGCAGTGCAAAACTGGCTCACGTTAATCATGATTTAGCTACCCCTGATGCAAAATTTATGGGAGTAACAGCTAGTGATATTATCAATTATGATTTGCCAACAGATAATCTTAAAGACGTCGACGTCATGAGATTAAAAGAGTTAGCTAAAGACCCAAGGTATAAAAGTGATTTCTGGCAAACCGAAATTAAAAAAATGCTTAAGATTGGTAAAAAAGCAGAACAACAATCCTTCTCAAAATATGGTCTTGAATATGTAGTAGATACATATTTCCCGGAAAAATTAGAGGCCATGGAATAAATTTATTCATTAAAATTCAAGCAAATTTTTTAATTTGCTTTTTTCTTATTTTTTTATTTTAGTAATTTCATAACATAACCACTATTTTTAAAAATTATCATTTATTTAATATATTTTATTAAATATTAACCCCATTTCATATTTAGAAAGAAAATAAATAGTATAACATTATAAAACATTTATTTAGACATTATTTTAACTGTTTATCGAAAGTTTGTCATTTCATATCCTGTTGTATTATTTTTGTCCCTATTTTTTATTTTTTTATTAAAAAGACAATGATAAGTTTTAGATGATGTTGAAGAATATTAACTCTTAAAACAAAATATAAAAAAGATATGAATTTCAGAAACCTATTATATCAAAAATAAACAGAAACATTGTTATTTTCCCTAAAAAGTTGATATCATAAAGAACACATAAACTATAGTGTTGTAATATGAAAAATT
>CAYFRZ010000015.1:0-20714 GCA_964345675.1 uncultured Methanobrevibacter sp. | reverse complement strand
CATTTATAAGGAGATTTGAATGAAAAATCATGAATGGTTTAAGTTTGAAGAAGATAATTATGACTTTCCATTTTATAATGGCAAACCTCAATTATCCAATTCAGATATTATATGTTTAGTAGTGGGAATACTATTGTTTTTTGTTATTACATTTATTCCAATAGATCATCACATTAAATCAGTAATATATTTCGCTATTGGTGTTGCTGTGGCATTATATATAACTAAAGGGAAATTTAATTTACTATTTAAGAAATTTAAACTTTCAGACATTAAAACAATTTTAATTTCAGTATTCGGATATTTTATTATTAATGGATTAATGTCTTTTGTAACTTCCTCCATCCCACATCATCAGGATGCCGCTGTCAATGTTGCTTTAACAAATATTCCAGTATTAATTATAACTGTTTTACAAATTTTCGGTGAAGAAATCTTTAGATTCATGCCGTTTATTTTAGTGGCGTATTTTGTTTATAAATCTAAAGAAAATAGAAAACATTCAGTATTATTTGGTGCAATTGTATCTTTATTGCTATTTGGAATATTGCATACTTCAGCATATGGAAATCCTCTTTTTGCTTTAATTGGAATAACTTTACCTGCAATATCATTGGCATATGCGTATTTAAAAACTAAAAATATTTTCGTGTCATTTATTGTACATTTAATTGTTGATTTTTCAATTATTGTACTTTTTAATATTTTACCAGCAGTTCATACAACTTTGTTATGATAAAAAAAGAAGAAAATTAAGGATTGCATATTTTACATGGTGTGTATCCTTGATTTACTGCATCGTTTCTACTTGAAAAAAATATTTTATTGTGTTCAGACATTTTTCTAATGGCTTTGCAACCTGAATTGTGGAATTTTCCAGAATTTGCATTGCCAATATATTTTGCAGAATCTGAAGAACTTGTATATTTTGTACTTGTATGTGTTGGGCTTGTTGAAGATGAACTATGGGTTGTATCTACATGTGTGCTGCTTGTTCCCCAATCAAATGGGTTAAATTCACTAGGCGGCATATACATGATTTCTGCAAGACCTTCCTTTAAAAGCATTTCATTAACATTTTTTCCATCAACAATAACAACTGCTAATGTTCTGCCGTATCTATCGGTACCTTTTGAATCATCAATGTCAATACCTACTTTTTTATTTAAGCATAATTTTTGAACAAAATTCTTTGAAGTTATATAACCTTCAACACCTCTTTCAGGAGTATTCACTCCAACAAAACGTATTTTTTTACCATTATCTAAATAAATGGTGTCTCCATCAACAACTTTGGTACAAATACCACTTTCCTCCACATGACAATTTGTTTGGTTGTATTTGTTTAAAATATCTGAAGTTGTAATGTCATTATATTTTGAAGCGGGGATGTTATGTGAAAAACCGGTTCCTACATAAGCATTAGCTATTGAAATAGTTCCAAGTGCAATTATTAAGATTATTAGTAAAGAAAAAACATGTTTTTTAGTAATTGTCATAATTTCTTCCCCCTTAACCTATTGTTATCATTTTGTGTTAATATATTTTTGTATTTATACGAATAAATTTAATATATAATAAAGACTAAAAATATAAATCAATATAAAATTCTTAATTAGGAGATTGTATGTTAATTAAAATTAATGGAGAAGAAATTGATGTGGCAGAAGCTTCCACAATTCAAGATGTAATTGAGGAAACTAATGCTCCATATACTCCTGGTAGTATTGTTTGTTTAATTAAGGGTAAAAAGGAACTTGAAAAAAATATTAGTAAATATAAAATTAAAACTAATAAAGGTTCTATTGTTATCCAATTAGATGAATCTGATGAAGCTAAACCTCTTGTTGATGTTTGGAAAATTCAATATAATGATTTTGTTGATTTGAATATCAGATGGTCTACTACGACTGAAGTGGCTATTGGTCCGATTGTAACTGATTTGGAACCAACTTCAGAGGAATACAAATATTACGAAGGGGATGTAGTTTTAAGTTTATCTAGTTTTAGTAATGAGTCTACTCATTTAATTTTGCTTAAAGAGAATACCACTAATGTCTATAGTGTGCCTCCATTTAATAAAGGTATTTTTGCTCGTGTTATTGGTGGTAAGAAAACATTAGACAACTTAACTAATGATGATTCAGTAAGTGGCATTGAACCAATTATTGAAAGAAGTACAACAACAGATATTGTATCAGTATCTGATTTAACTACTGTTTTAGAAGAAGGTAATGAATTATATACTTATGTTTCTTTTGATATTGATGAAGAATCCCCCGTTTGTGTGGAACATTTATTTGCACTTATTAAAGATGATAAAATTAAAGTTTCCTACGAAAGTGAATCATTTTTAGGATTTTATGAACTGGCTAGTCTTGAAAAACCTAAAGAACATACTACTAAAAGAAATAGGGGAACTATTACTGTTAGGAATGATGGTGTGGGTATTGGAAAACTTTTCATTTATCGTGAAAATAGAGTTTTATCTCCGAACCATACCACTGTCGGGAATGTGGTAAAAGGAATGGAACTAATTGATGCTGCAAAAGAAAATGAATTTATCACAGTTAAAGCTGAACAAGAAAGATTAATGTTATTGAATAAAACTCAGGCCGAAGCTACTGAAATGCTTTCTGCAGCTGGTGTTGAACATATGATTGATGGGCTTATAGATGATAATGCTATTATTGTTGAGCAAAATCCTCAACATACAATTGATATCTTAAAAGAGGGTAAAGTTATTACTAAATCTATTAACAAAGAGGATTTATGCACAATTAAGTTTGCAGATAATGCTCCAAGATCTGTAAGGTACTTTAAATTATTGTCTGGTCTTTTGGAAAATCCTGTTGGTCAAATCAAAATTCACTTTGCAGTACCTGGAATGCATATTGTCATTTTTGAAGGTGATAAAAAAGCAGCTAAAGGTTTAGTCCCTGAAAATAATCCTGTTGATAAGGTTATAAGGGGTCAAATAGGAGTTACTAATATGGCTTCAAAAAGTGCTGGTTTAATCGGTATTAGATTTGAAGATAATTCTGATTTTGGACCGACTGCTGAAACTTTTGATGCAACAAATATAATTGGGGATATTACTTCTGATTATGATTATCTTGAAAAATTAAAAGAAGGAGTTGTGGTGTATGTTGCCGAATCTAACAATGAGTCCTAATTTAGGTACAGAAGATTGGGATCTTGATGTAATTACTCGTATGATTTTTATTGGACCTGGAGCACATGTAAGTGAACAACAAGTTGTTAATGAGTTTCATATGCTTGATTTACCACTTACTATTAAGAATACTTGTTATGGGTCTATGATTAGTGGAAAAAGTAAAGATGTTTATAAAGCTATTAAAGAGATTAGAAAACTTGATCCTAACCATATTTTTACAAAAGAAAGAGGATTTGCACCGGGCGATCCTAGAAGGTGCAGAGGTCATAGGTTTGGTCCAAGAGAAGGTTTCCACCAAATGGAAAAAGAGTATAAAATACTAGGTTTTGTTTCAGAAGCTTTAGAAAATCCTAAAGAAGTTGAAATTGAAGAAAAAAAACCAATTGCTGTTGACGAATTTAAAAAAATCATGAATAAATGTTTAGATAAAAAAGAATAGGTGAAATTATGGTTAAAATCGCTTTATATCCTCCAAATTCATTAATTTTAGCAGATTTATTAGAAAGAAAAGGGCATGTTCCGTTAGTTCTTCAAAAACAAATTAGACAAAAAATTAAAGACCCAGAGATTGATTCTCCACCAATGAATATTACTGAAGAAGATCCGCTTAATGGACTTAAATATGCTGCAATTGAGGTTCCTTCAGGAGTACGTGGAAGAATGTCCCTTATTGGCCCACTTATAGATGAAGCTGAGGCAGCTATCATAGTTGATGGTGCTCCGTATGGTTTTGGTTGTATTGGATGTGCAAGAACTAATGAATTATCAATATTTTTACTTAGAAACAAAGGTATTCCAGTTTTAGAATTAAAATATCCTGATAATCAAGATGAAACTTATGTTATGGTGAATGCAATTAATGAATTTGTAGATTCACTTGAAGAAAATGGTGAGGGGGAATAATAATGGTAAAAATTGCTTTAGTTTCATGTGGAACAGAATATAGTGGAATTCAAAAAGAAATTGAAAAAGCAGCAAATAAATTTGGTGCTGAAATTATTCTTCCTGAAATTGATTTAGATTACATTGATGAATCTTATGTAAAATTCGGATTTTCCGCTCAAAGTTCCAGCTTAAAATTAATGATTGCAAGAGCAATGGCTATTGTGGAAGGTAGATGTAAACCTGATGCAGTGTTTATTGCAACTTGTTTTAGATGTGCCGAAGGAGCATTGGTAAGAAATGAAGTAAGGAGATTCATACAAAATAATACACGTATTCCAGTGGTCACTTATTCATTTACTGAAAGAACAAAAGCGGATGAATTATTCATTCGTATGGAAGCATTAGCTACTACTGTAACTCGTAGAAATATTCTTGCTCGTGAAAAACAAGAAGGTCTTACTCTTGGTTTAGATTCTGGTTCTACTACTACAAAAGCAGTCCTTATGGAGAACAACAAAGTCATTGGAACTGGTTGGACATCTACTAAAGATATTATTGAATCTGCAAATATTGCAGCTTCTGAGGCATTTGAAGGTACTGGCTATAATTGGGATGACATTGATGGTATTGGAACTACTGGTTATGGTAGATTCACTATGGGTGAAAAATTTAATGCTGAACTTGTACAAGAAGAGTTATCTGTTAATGCAAAAGGTGCAGTATATTTAGCTGATTGTCAAAAAGGTGAAGCTACTGTATTGGATATTGGGGGTATGGATAACAAAGTAATAACTGTGAACAACGGTATTCCTGATAATTTCACTATGGGAGGTATTTGTGCAGGTGCATCTGGAAGATTTTTAGATATGACTTCACGTAGATTGGATGTGGATATTACGGAATTAGGTCCACTTGCAGTACAAGGTGATTGGAGAAATGCTATGTTAAACTCTTATTGTATTGTATTCGGTATTCAAGACCTTGTTACTACATTGGCTGCAGGAGGTTCTAAAGCTGATGTGGCTGCAGCAGCATGTCACTCAGTATCTGAACAAGTTTATGAACAACAACTTCAAGAAATTGACATTCGTGAACCGTTAATTCAAGTAGGTGGGACAAGTTTAATTTCCGGTCTTGTTGAAGCGGTAAGTGAAACATTGGGTGGAATAGATGTCATTGTTCCTGAATATTCTCAACATATTGGTGCTGTAGGTTGTGCACTTTTAGTATCGGGTATGGGACATAGGCAAGATGATAAGTAAATATATTTAAAGGGTTGATTTGATGTTAGTTGAATGTTATGATGAAAAAGGTGCAGAAGTTTATGAAATCATCATTAAACAAATTTTTCAAGATTTAGTTCTTGGTTCTTCTGTTGATGATTTAAAAGCTTATGTGAATCCAGATGACCCTGTATTTGTTTTGGCTATTAAAATGAGAAAAACTTCTAATGTTATTAAATTTGAAGATGTTGCTAATTTGATGTATAATAAACAAAGTGATGTTACAACAATTTTGATTGATAATGAAAATTATCTTCCAAATATTCTTAAAGAATTATGGAAAAGATTTTCAAGAGATGAAATTTATCAACCAAATAGATATCAACTTGAAATTAAAGGGGATTTCACTGAATTGGAGTCAATTGTTGTTGATGACCCTCATTCTAATTTACAGAGACGTCTTTATGATGCAATGTTCAGAATATTGCCCGAAGGATTTAAAATCATAAAAGACTTGTCCACCGAAGATATTGTGGCGGTTGTAGCTACAGATGAGTTAATTAAGGATGCATGGATCGAAAAAGCTCATGAGTTTATTGATGAGTTAAACAAAGGTATGTAGAAAAATTTATATATTTGTTCGTATCAATACAAAATAACAGGAGTTATATTATGGGGGGTAATGATATCATGAAAGAACATAAAGGTTCAAGATTTGCACATATTACAAGAGCGCATCCATGTTTCAATGAAAAAATGCATGATAAAGTTGGAAGAGCACACGTACCAGTTGCACCAAAATGTAATATCTTTTGTAATTTCTGTACAAGAGATATTAACAATGAAGAAGATAGGCCAGGTGTAACAAGCTGTATCATGAAACCTGATGATGCAATAACTCATATTAATGATGTTACTGCCGAAGGTCCAATTTCAGTTGTGGGAGTAGCAGGACCGGGGGACTCACTTGCTAATGAAGAAACTTTTGAATTCTTTGAAAAATTAGCAGAAGAACAACCAGATTTAATCAAATGTATGAGTACAAATGGACTTTTACTTCCAAAATATGCAGATAAGCTTGCAGAACTTGGAGTAAATTCTGTTACAGTTACAATTAATGCAATTGATCCAGATATTGCTGTAGACATTTATTCATTTATTAAATACGAAGGAAAAGTTTATAAAGGATATGACGCTGTAGAAATTTTAATTAAAAATCAATTGGAAGGTGTTGAAAAAGCAGCAGCTAATGGATTAGTAGTTAAAGTTAATTCCGTTTTAATTCCAGGAGTAAATGATGAACACATTGTTGAAATTGCTCGTGAAGTTGAAAAAAGGGGCGCAGCTTTAATGAATATTTTACCTTTAATTCCATTGGGTAAAATGAAACATTTAACTAGGCCTGACTGCTCCATGATGGAAAAAGTCAGAGAAGAAGTTGAAGAAATCATACCTGTATTTAGAGCATGTACTCAATGTAGAGCGGATGCTTATGGAATTCCGGGTAAAAAAAGCGAAGATCATCATTTAGGAATGACTCCACAAAGTCATTACTAAATATTTTTTTTATTTTACTACTTTTTTTATAATTATCTTATTTTATAGTAATATTAAATATAGATGAACAAGATATATTACTAACTGATATAATTTTTATTTATATAATTATTGAGGAAAGATAATATGGTTAAAACTTATGTTTTTGGACATAAAAGTCCAGATAGTGATTCAATTACTTCAAGTTTAGTGATGACTAACTTAGAAAATGAATTAGGTAACACAGAAGCTCAAGCTTATAGATTAGGGAACATCAATAAAGAAACAGAATTTATTTTAAACTATTTGGGTATTGATGCACCTGAACTTTTAGAAAGTGTTGAAGATGATGCTAATGTTATTTTGGTAGATCACAACTCCCCGTTGGAATCTGTTGATAATTTAGAAAATGCGAATATTATAAAAGTTGTTGACCATCATAAATTAGCTTTAGAAACATCTTATCCTTTATTTTTAAGATTTGAACCAGTTGGTTGTACTGAAACTATTTTGTACAAATTATATAGGGAAAATGATATTGAAATTACAAAAGAAATGGCTACTTTAATGATATCTGCCATTATATCAGATACTTTACTTTTAAAATCTCCAACTACAACTGAAGATGATAGAAATGCTGTTGCAAAACTTTCTAAAATTGCTGAAATTGATGTTGAAAACTATGGTTTGGAAATGCTTAAAGCTGGAACTGATTTGAGTAGTTTTTCAATTGAAGAAATTTTAGCATTAGATGCAAAACAAATTGATTTTAAGAGTGTAAAATCCATTGTTAATCAAGTAAATACTGCAAGTATTGATGATGTTTTAGAAATGAAAGAAGAATTGGAATCAGGTATGAATAAAATTATTGAAGAAGAAAAATTAGATTTATTCATGCTTTTAATCACTGATATTGTTAACAGTAACTCACAGGTTATTGCTCTTGGAAAAGATGCAGGTCTTGTTGAAAAAGCATATGGTATTGAATTAGAAGACAACATGGTCTTACTTGAAGGGGTAGTTTCACGTAAAAAACAAGTTGTCCCAATAATGACTGAAAATGCATAACTTTTTAGGTATTACTAAAAAAAGCTTTTTAAGGTTTTTTTCATAAAAATATATAAATGATAACGTTAAAAGTATTAGATAATGTATTTTTAATACATTCTAATCAATCCATTTCGGATATTAAATTAGATGGGAGCATAATTATAAAAACCTTTAATTGTATTTTTATACATTAAAAATTAGAAACTAACGTTAATTATGCTTTCTCTTTTTAATAATACTTTTTTTTTAAAACTGGGTGTTAATATGAAAACACTTGAATGGGAAGATAACAAATTAAAACTTATTGATCAAACAAAACTTCCTGATGAATTAAATCATGTTTATTGTGAAAATTATCAGGACGTTATTATAGCAATTAAAGATATGATTGTTCGTGGAGCTCCGGCAATTGGTGTTTCCGCTGCTTTTGGAATGGCACTTGCAGATATTGAAGGTATGGATTTAAATAAAGCAGCTTTAGAAATTAAAGCTGCAAGACCAACTGCTGTAAACTTATTTTGGGCAGTAGATAGAGTGTTAAATAGTGAAGATCCTCTATCTGAAGCATTAAAAATGTATGAAGAGGACATGGTAACAAATAGAGCTATTGGAAAATTCGGTGCTGAAATCATTGATGATGGAGATACTGTTTTAACTCATTGTAATGCTGGTGCTCTTGCATGTGTAGATTATGGAACTGCTCTTGGAGTATTTAGGGCAGCACATGAACAAGGAAAAAATATTAATGTAATTTGTGATGAAACTCGTCCTCGTGGACAGGGTGCAAGCTTAAGTGTATGGGAAATGCAACAAGAGAATATTCCTGTCAAATTAATTCCGGATGTTGCATCTGGATTCTTAATGTCACAAGGAAAAATTGATAAAGTCATCATTGGTGCTGACAGAATTGCTCGTGGAGGTATTGTAAATAAAGTGGGATCATTTATGGTTGCACTTGCTGCTAAACATCATAATATTCCATTTTATGTAGCTGCTCCATATTCTACTTTCGATAATGAAATTTCAATCTTTGATACTGTTATTGAGGAAAGGGATGGAGATGAAGTTAGATATTATGGTGGAGCAAGAATTTGTCCAAAAGGTACTGAGGTAATTAATCCTGCTTTTGACATAACTCCAAAAGAATTAATTACTGGTATTATTACTGAAAAAGGAATTATTGATCCAATTTAGACAATAATTCTTTTCTATTTTTTTATTAATGTGCTATTGAACATATTTATATAAGTTTATTTATATTATTTATTAAAAGTATAATCTCTATTAATTTTATTAATAATAAATAATATATTGGGTGTATTAAATGAATAAAAAAATAGTAATTGTAATTATTATTTTAATTATAGCTATTTTAGGATTATTTTTAGTTTCTGCTAATGATTCTTCAGATAAATTAAATAGGACGATATTAAATGTTTCTTCTGAAGGACCTATTGAACTTTCAAAAATAACTGATGATATTAGAAATAACTCTTATTATAAAGGTTATGACAATGAAACTTTAAAATGGATGGAATCTTTAGGAAATAAGTATGTATTCGTTTCTCATGATGAAATTGTAATTATGGATAAATTTGATGCAGATAAAATTCCTTCTATATTTGTTTGTGATGCATATTTCCAGGAGATATTCTCATGTAATGTTTTAGAAAATCGTACATTAGGTGAGGGGAATCATTTTAAGGATATATTACTTATTAGGAATGTTGAATTTATTGATGAGGAGGTACATTATTTTGATGTTTAAATTAACCTCTGAACTTTTTTAGTTAATCTTTCCGTCAATAGCTACATGCCATTCCCCAGGGGATGTGGATTTAACTTTGCGACAATTAATTATTTCAACTTTTTTTCCAACTGCATTACAAGCATCAGTTAAACGTTTTATTCCCTGTTCATATGAATCAGAAAACTCATAATAATTAATTATTCCACCATCTTCAATTAAATTAACTGCAACATCAAGGAAAGTATTAGCAAGACCAGGTAAGTTCATAATTATTCTATCAAACTTGAAGTTAAAGCTATCACTAACTTGTCTCACATCACCACAATAAGTTTTAATACAACCTTTTAATTTGTTTAACTTAATATTTTCATCCAAATATTTGATTGCGGATTCATTAATGTCAACAGCAGCAATGTCTGCATGTTTGTTACGTGCTATTACAATAGGAAACGGCCCAATTCCACAGAACATGTCTAAAATTCTTTCACCATCTCTAACACTTTGCATCACACGTTTTCTCTCAGTTGCAAGCCTTGGTGAGAAATAAACTTCACGAACATCTAATTTCAATCTTGCGCTATGTTCTTTATGAATTGTAATAGAATCATCAACGCCAGATAAAAATTCTAAATCACGAACTCGTGTTGTTCCTTTAACTGCACTTCTTTTCATGTAAATTGATCTTCTTTTTGTAAATTTAAGTGCAGCATCACCTATAATCTGTTTTTTATCTTGTAAGTTTTCGGGGATTTCTAAAATCACAATATCTCCTATGGTATCAAAAGAAGTTCTCAAATTTTCAATTTCGTCTGCTGTTAATTCATCTTTGAGTAATTCAGCAAAATTATGTGGAAATTTTTTCATGGGTTCTAATTCAATATTAACTATTTCATAATTATTAACATCTTTATTTATTGGAATATATCCAAATTCGCCAGAAGTTTTTATTTTATATTCCATATTCATTAATCCATTTTCCATTAATTTTATACGGGCATCATTTAATTGTCTTAATGGAACTTTTACACATTTCATAAAGTTTTTTATGTTTAAATTATTATATAATATATATGTTTTATTTAGTGGGTTTAGGATTATTTGATGAAAAGGATATATCTTTAAAAGGATTAGACTGTTTAAGAAATGTTGATAAAATTTATGCTGAATTTTTTACTTCAAGACTATTTGGTTCAAGTTTTGATGCTATTGAAGATTTAATTGGTCAAAAAATTGAAGTTTTAGTTAGGAAAGAAGTTGAAGAGGATAATAAATTCATTGAAGAGGCTAAAACACAAAATGTTGCTTTAATTACTGGTGGTGATCCGTTAATTGCAACTACTCATAGTGATTTTTTGGTTCAATGCTCTAAAAAAGGTATTGATTATGAAGTTATCCATGGCTCTTCTATCTTGTCTTCAGCACCGGCTATTTCTGGTCTTCAAGGATATAAATTTGGCAAAGTAACGACAATTCCTTTCCAGGATTATAATTTTTATCCAAAATCTCCTTACGAAGCTATAGAAGAAAATTTAAAAATGGATTTGCATACTTTGGTTTTACTTGATATTCAAGCTCATAATGATCGTTATATGACTGTTAATCAGGGTTTAAATTATCTGATGAATATTCATGATACTTTGGATCGTGAAGGTTTGATTAATGAAAATACATTGGCCATGGGTATTGCACGTGTTGGCTCAAAAGACGTCTGTGTTAAAGCTGGAAAAATCAAAGAATTAATTAATTTTGATTTTGGAGGGCCTCTTCATTGTATTGTAATTCCATCAAAACTTCATATTGTCGAAGCAGAGTATCTTGTTGAAATTGCAGGTGCAAATCCTAAAATTATTGATGATGTTTAATTTTCAGAAATAGGGAGATTAGAAGTAGTACTGTTTTTCCTACTTCTGTGGATACTTTTTTTGGCATTTCAGTGATTAAAAGAGATTGACTGATGTCCACAATTGATATGAATATTACATCATATCGATTATTATTTTTGTTTTTGGATTATTTAAATCTTTTTATTTTTTTTGTTAAAAAATAGTTGCAATATTTAAAAAGATAATTTCAAAAAAAATAAAGGGGGGAGCGGAAGTAGTTTTAATTTCTACTTCCATAATGAAATATATTCTAACATTTTGGAGATTATAAAATGATTGATGTTTTTCATTAAAAAGATATGAAATTTAATTTACATCGTATAATACTTATATTTTAATGTTATTTAAATATTGTTATTTGATTTTGATTTGTGTGGTGGATACACTATTTAAATAATGGTTTTTATAAACTATACTTTGATGAAATTTGAAAAAACAATGGGGTTTTATGATTCAAATAGAATTGGGGACATTTTATTTATATTTCACAAAAATCATAAAAAATATCTCAATGATGAACTTTCTAAATATGATATGAGTTTAATACAGGCTCTTTGCATTATAATGATTCATGAAAGTGAAGAATTAAATCAAAAAGATTTATCTGATGGTTTATATTTAACAAAAGGTGCAATTACAAAAGCAATTAAAAAATTGGAAAGTGATGGATGGATTTTACGTGAAAAATCCATTAGGGATAAACGTCATTTTATTTTGAAATTAACTAGTAAAGGTAATGAATTTATACCTATTATTAATGATATAAATAAAAAATGGGAGCTTGAAATGGGTTTAAATGAGTTAAATCCTGAATTTATGCAAACATTTAATAAATTAACTCATAAATCCATAGATTTAAATTTAAAAAAAGAAAAATGAAAAGGATTAATATTCATAAAATCCTTTTCCTGCATTAATACCAGTTTCACCAGCATCAATTTTTTCTTTAAGCATTTTAGCAATTTTTCCAGGAGTAGTTTCAGGGTCTTTTGATTCAGGATTCATACTAACAATATTATATGCTGTTTCAAGTCCAACAATATCTAAAATATGAAATGGTCCTGCAGGTGATCCTGTTGCTAGAATCCAAGTTTTATCGATTGTTTCATGGTCTGCAACTTCATTTGCAAGTAGTGCTTGTCCTGCATTTAGGAATGGAACTAAAAGTGAGTTTAAGATATAACCTGGTTGCTCTTTTTTAAGTTTTAAAGGAATCATGTTAATGTCTTCAGCAAATTTAACAACTTCATCATAATATTCCTTTTCAGTTCCAGAATGGCCCATTATTTCTGCAGTATTATTCGCCCAAATTGTGTTTGCAAAGTGCAATGAAAGATATTTTTCAGGTCTTTCAGTATATTCAGCAAACATTGATGGAAGCAATGTTGAAGAGTTTGTTACAAGTATTGTTTTATCTTCCATGTATTTTGCTAATTCCTGATAAAATGCAATTTTTTGTTCTGGATTCTCAGAAATAGCTTCAATAATTAAATCAGCATCTTTTGACGCTTCTTCATAACTTGTTGTTAATTTTAAGCTATCGTATGCATTTTGTGCTTGTTCTTTTAGAGCATCTATTTCTTCAGAACTTAAGTCCACTTTTTTGGATAATCCTCTGCAGTACGCACTTTTATCTGTTTTCATTTTCTCAAGAGTGTCAACATAGATGTTTTTAAATCTTTCAAGTTTTGGTTGAGCTCTTTCTATTGATCCTTCACTTCTAAGCCAGATTGTAACATCAAATCCACAATATGCAGTTTGAAGTGCAATTTGACTACCGAGTACGCCTCCGCCTGCGACAACGACTTTTTTTATACTCATTTCAAAAACCTCTATTAGTTTACTTGTATACTAAATTATATTTTTTTTAATATATAAACTACTTAGTTTATAATATGTTATAAATAAAAATAATCTTTATTGAGTTATTGGATTGTTTTCATTAAATGAATTATGCTTTTAAATTAAAATTAAGATATGGATAATTAAAATATTGGGTAAAAAGATTTTATTGATTTTGATAGTTTGAAAAAAATTTGATCTCAAAATGTTCCTTTTAGTTAATTTTACTATGGCACTGTATTTTTTGTAATGTTATTTTAACGAAATATTTATAAATAGTTATGAATATATATTCATAATACCTAATAAGTATTGGGGAGAACATTATGGTAAGACCTAGAAGAATGAGACGTGTAGTTGAATGTCATAAATACAACCTAAATGAAAATAAAAAACCGATTGAATTGTCCGTGGATGAATTTGAAGCAATTAGGTTTAAAGATTATCGTAATATTAAACAGATTGATGCAGCAGAATTTATGGGCATTTCACAGTCTACTTTTCATAGAGTTTTAAATTCTGCAAGACATAAATTGGCAATCTCATTAATTGAAGGCAAGAAAATTGTTGTAGTTAGAGGTGATACTATGTTTGATTCAAATAAATATTTGTGTAATGATTGTGGATTTCAATGGTCTAATCCTGAAAAAAATTATGAAGAATGTCCTGATTGTGGCTCAAAGAATATTCAAAATTTAAAAGTAAATAATATGAAAGGAAGTTCACCAGATAAATGTAGGTGTCCTAATTGTGGTTATGAAGAACCAAAAATTAAGGGTGTTCCTTGTAGAACTAAAACATGTCCTGAATGTGGTTCTCAATTACAAGGAAGAGGAATGTGTAGAATATAATTAATAAGGGAATGATTTTTGTGAGCGATAATTTAAAATACAACTGCAAAGAATGTGGATTTACATGGATTACATTAAATGGCGAACATTCTGTATGTCCTAAATGTCATGGTGAAAAAATTGAATATTGGGGAACTGTTGAAAATTTGGATATAAACTCTATTTTGGAATATAATAAAATTAGAGGTGGATGTTGTGGTTCTGCTCGTGGAAAAGGTCCATTAACTTGTGGAAAATCTCATCCAGACCATCATGACCAAAATAGTTCTCATGATTCTGCAAAATGTTGCGGACATAATGAATAATCTTGTTGATAAGGATATAATTTATCCTTATCTAACTTAAACTTTTTTTCAAATTTCAATATTGAATATTACACATCAAACTGCTCTTAAACTACACTAAAACATTTATTAACTTGTATGCACTATCTATTTCTATGACTCGAAACAGGCGTGTTACAATTAGCATCAATAATGACATTGATTTGAATTTTCGCAAAATTGCTTCCAGTAAGATGTTATTTCAAACTGGTTGGTACTCAAAAGCTATTGAAGAAGCAATGTTATTGTGGATTGAAAAAGAAAAAATTAAATAATTTTTTTCTTTTTTCTTTTTTTTATCATTAACTATTTAAATTAAACTAATCTATTTATTATTATAGAGTGGGTGTCATTAATGGATAATGAGGAATTTAGAACTGTTAGGGTTTATACTAAAAAATATACTAGTAAAGATAAAGATGGCAATACTGTTGAAAAAGAATCTCAACAAAAACAAGTAAGTCTTAAAAAAGAAGACTCTTTTGAAGATAATGATTTAGTAAAAGTATTGACACAAAGTGAATATAAATCATTGCTTGATAATCAATTTTCCGATTCAAAACTTGATGAATTTTACCATAAGATTGAAGCAAAAGATGCTGAGATTGAAAAATTAAACAATCAAATTCAAACTCTTAAAGGATCATTTTTTGATGATGTGGATTCCCTTAAAGAACAACTTACATATAAAGATGAACTTTTAAAAGCAAAAGATGAAATTCATGAATTAAATAAGAAAATTACTAGAATTGATGATGAAAGGGTAGCTATTTTTAAAGAATTGGATTATAAAAATAAAATGATTTTAGCTTATAATGTCGAATTAAATAAATCTATTTTAAATGCTATTAATGTTGTTATTGATGAAGCAAGAGATAACATTAATAGAAGAAATGCTCAACTTGTTGAAGACTTGGAGAAATCTATTGAAAAGTCTAAACATGATGTAAATGAGAAAAATAAAGCTATAGCATATGAAATAAAAAGTACTGTTGAAGATATGAATGAGCAAATTAGGAATACTAGTGCTCTTAAAATGATATTAAATAAAAAGAGAATTAATTTAAGAGTCCCCACTGATGATTTACTCAAACCATTTGATTTTGACTTTGATGTAGAACAATTGCTTTCAGGACAAGCTTTAGAACTTGATGCAGCTGAAATTTTAAAAGAAGTAATGCCGAAACTCCCTGAACCTTTTTCCAAATATATTGATACAATTGAAGATGAACCCGAAACTATTGAAGTTTCATCAAAAAAAGAGGAATAATTCATGAGAACATTTAATAATGGAAAAATTATTTTCGAATATCCTGATAGCTGGGAAGTTGAAAAAGCCGATGTACTTTCTAATCCAGATTGTATTGCAACACTATCTAAGGGTGAGAATAATTTATTTAATGCAGTAGTATTTCCAACTGCTACAACTCTTGAGGATTATAAAATTTTCATGGAAGATATAATATCTGATGATGGTGGGGTTATTTTATTTTCTGATTTTATTCAAATTGCAGATAAAAATGCTATTAAACTTCATGCGAATATGAATGCTCCTGAAATTAACTTTGACATCCATACTTATGTTTTTATAGAGAATAATGAGATTTATATTTTTGAACTAAGGACATTAGATGTTTCAGGAGAATCAGAACGTGAGTTCAAAAATATTATTTCATCATTAAAATTTTAAAATAATTGTGTATGCTCTAATAAATAATCCATGTGATTTTTATCAAGTATTTTTAAAGTTGAGATATTTTGTGGAGTTGTTCCTGAACGTTCTTCTACAAGATTTCTCAAAGATTTATTTTTCATGTGTGCATGGATTTCTTTTATTACAAATTCCATATTTTCAAGATTCTTTTTTTCTAAATCTTTCTGTGAAATATTTTCATAAATAGGATAAATATTCAAATCATAGGATTTAGTTGGTGTCTGTAAGACATTTAAATAACTGTAATAATTTGTAGAATTGGCTAAGAATCCATCTATCCCCATGTATGTTAAAATTGGAAGGAATGATAATTCTGCAAATGGAAATATGAAATAACTTGTTTTTTCAGCTTCTTTTTTAAGAGATATGATGACATCTACAAGTTCCCTTGAATTTGTGAGTAATGCATCCCCATTAGCTATTATAAATCCATTATATCCTATTTCTTCTAATTTTTTTAAACATTCAATTCTTAAATCAATATATTTGGAACCTTGTATTACTGCAATATCACAACACTCTACATTTTCTTGTGCAAGTCTTAATGTTTCTTTTACATTGAATTCTGCAATTTCACGGTCGATATTATGCGCGGATCCTTGGCTGGGAGCTATTTTTAATTCATCTTTAAAAAATATTTTGGGTGTAAGATTGCCGTCAACTTTTCCAACCCTTCCAGGACCATCATGTGATTTAATTTCGAATTTTTTTATCATTTATTTCTTCCCTATATTGCTCTTTATTTTATTATTGTATCTTTAGGTTTATAAAAATTTTTCATAATATGTAATCTTTTAGGTTACACTCTCAAAAAATTTAGTAACCTTTATATATGGTTTTTTAAAGATTATAATTAAGGATTTGAGGAAATAATCCTATGATTGTCCGAGGTGTGTTTTTAATGTCTATAATAAATCGTCTTAAATCCTTATTCAAAGGAGATATAGATAAAGAAGAAACTGACATCAATAAAGATGTATCAAACACATCTAATGATGTCGAAGTTACATCTTCAAAAATGGAAGATTCTATCGACCTTGATTTGGAAGATAGTAAAAAAGATTTAACTTTCAGAAAAGACATCGAAATTGTAGAAGATTCATCTGAAGAAATTGTGGAAGAAGTTGAAGCTCCTGAAGAAATAGTTCTAGAGGAAGTTGAAGCTCCTGAAGATGAAGAAGAAACAACTGATGATAATGATGTTGTTGAGGAAGTTGAAGAAAATTCAAATGATAAAGATAAAAAGAGAGATACTATGACTTTATTAACTGATAAAGAATTATTGAATGATAGTAATCGTGATCCAGATTTCACCGCTGAGTTCATTGATGCTGGAATTGAAACCGTAAAACACTGTTTCCAATGTGGTACTTGTAGTGGTAGTTGCCCATCTGGAAGAAGAACTCCTTATAAAGTAAGACAAATTGTCAGAAAATGTTTATTAGGTTTAAAAGAAGAAGTCATTGCTGATGATGCTTTATGGATGTGTACTACTTGTTACACTTGCCAAGAAAGATGTCTCAGAAGTGTTAAAATTGTTGAAATCATCAAAAAAGCTCGTAATGTTGCTGCACATGCAGGATACATGGCTAAAGCTCATAAAATGACTGGTGTATTTGTATTAAATACTGGTCATGCAGTACCTATTAACGATGAAATAAAAGCTTTAAGAAATAAAATTGGTCTTCCTGAAGTACCACCTACAACTCAGGCATTCCCTGATGCATTAGCTGAAGTACAAAAATTATGTAAAGTTACTGCTTTTGATGAATTAATTGGTTACGATGAAGCAACCGGTGGATTAAAAGAATAAATTATAAGGAGAGTTATAATATGGAAATTGCATATTTTTTAGGTTGTATTATGAACAACCGTTATCCTGGTGTTGAAAAAGCTACCAGAAAATTATTTGAAGCATTAGATATTGAATTGAAAGATATGGAAGGAGCTTCTTGTTGTCCTGCTCCTGGTGTATTTGGTTCTTTTGATGAAGAAACATGGGCTACTATTGCAGCTCGTAACTTAACTCTTGCTGAAGATATGGATGCAGACATAATGACAGAATGTAATGGATGTTTCGGTTCATTATTTGAATGTAATCATCTCTTAAAAGAAGATGAAGCTAAAAAAGCTAAAATTAATGAAAACTTAGCTGAAATTGGAAGAGAATACAAAGGAACTATTAATGTTAAACACATCGCTCAAATTTTAAGAGACGATGTTGGTTTTGAAAAATTAGCTTCCCTCATCGAAAAACCTTTAGATTTGAATGTTGCTGTCCACTATGGATGCCACTTCTTAAAACCTACTGATACTATTGGAATTGAAGATCAAGCTGAAAATCCATCCATTTTAGATGATCTTGTTGAAATTACTGGTGCTAAATCTGTAGATTACGCTGATAAAATGATGTGTTGTGGTGCAGGTGGAGGTTTAAGAGCTAGAGATAAAGATGTAACTACTAGTTTCACCAAAGAAAAACTCGATCATATGGTTGAAGCTGGCGTAGATGCGATTGTTAACGTATGTCCTTTCTGTCACATGCAATTTGATTTAGGTCAAGTTGAAGTAAACGAAAAATATGGAACTGACTTCGCTCTTCCAGTATTCCACTTAGCTCAATTATACGGATTAGCTATGGGATTGCCTGTTGAGGATTTGACTTTTGATGCTCAACAAATTGATGCAACCCCTGCTATCAAAAAAGCATTAGGTGAATAGGTTTAAGGATTATTATAATCCTTTTATTTTATTTTTTTAGACATTAAAAACACATTTTGGATACGGTTATCAGCAATGATAATCTTTTTTTTATTTTTAATTTTTTGTTTGTATGTTTACGAATAATTCGTAAACATGTTTATATATGAGTAGTTAAATAACAATAATTGTTAAAAAATAAGAGGTGAAATTATGTTTGTAGCAACATTAGATGGAATATTTAGATATTCTGAACTTCCTGAAGAATATGAACCTTACGTTCAATTTAAAGCAACAATTGATAAAAGAGAACTTAAGCCTACTGATGAAATGGCTATTTTAAACATTGCCGGTACTTCTACTCATCATGTTTTATTCTTAGATGCGTACTCAAGTATTGCAGAAATTGAAGCTGAATTAAAAGAAGCAGATGCAAAAATCAACCATACTACTTTAAAAATTATAGGTGGCCATTTATGAGTTTACCATCTGAACAAAATTGGTTAGTTCTTCAACATATTATAATAGATTTGACAAAAAAAGGGTATGATATACCTAAGGGAATTAACTCTGAGATGGGATTAATTAGATCTTCAGTTAGTTCGTATAAACGAGATCCTTCCCATCCCGAATTGATCAATGGTTTAGCTAAAGCAGAAATGGCTTTAAATAATATTCAAGGAACTCTTCTCACTATTGCTGAAGAAGAAGGTGAAAAATATGTTGATTATTGGCTTGATTTATTAAAACAGGCCATGCAGGGTAAAGAAGTATTTGAATTTGCCAAATCCAGGTCAAAATTCTTAGTAAATACTCCTCCAGGGTTAACTACTGGTAGAATCAATTTAAAAGTTCCTTTAGCTGAAGAAAGAGTTCAAGAAATTGCAGAATGGAATGGTTTAATCATTGAATTTGATGATGATGTAACTGTTCAATTACACGGGGATCAGGAAGATCTCAAAAATGGTTTAAAAGAGATGGGATCTTTCTTTTTAGATGATTAGGTGATTTTATGACAAAAATTTTAGCAATAAGTGATATTCATGGTGAAGAAAATGAAAATTTATATAATTATTTAGATAATAATGATATTGATTTGGTTTTAATTCTTGGGGATATCACTGACTTCGGACCTTTAGATTTCGTAGAAACATTCATTAATAAACTATATGAATATGATGTTGATGTAATTGCTCTTCCAGGTAATTGTGATCCAAATGGAATATGTAATGCTATTAATGATGTAGCATTTTGTCTTCACAATAATATTGTTGCATATGGGGATGCAATTTTATTTGGTTATGGAGGTTCTAATCCAACTCCATTCAATACTCCTGGTGAAACAGATGATGATCATATTTATAGTGCGGTTTATGATTTATTAGCTAATTATGATTATGTGTATAATAGTGAAGTTCCTAAAGTAAGAATTTTAGCTACTCATGCACCACCATTCAATACTGAAGCTGACAAAGTTTCAAATGGTGAACATGTAGGTAGTTCTGGAATTCAAAAATCTATTCATGAATTTGAACCTGAAATTAATCTTTGTGGTCATATCCATGAAGCTAAATCTCTTAGTAAAATTGGAAAAACTACTGATGTAGCAAATCCAGGTATGCTTAAAGATAATGGTGCTGTCTTGATTGATATTAAAGATGGTTCAAATTACGATATTGATATTATCTCTTTAGATGAATAAATTATTTATTCTCTCTTTTTTTATTTATTTATTTATTTTAAATTAGTTACTGTAATTTTACTTTTTTCTAGAAATTC
>CAYFRZ010000014.1:0-21271 GCA_964345675.1 uncultured Methanobrevibacter sp. | reverse complement strand
CTTTTGATAAATGTATAGTCTTGAATGTTATATCTAATTTTGGATTTTGCAAACACTTAATCTTACCATGAGAATCAGATTGAAAAATAGCATTTTTATTTGTGAATTCATTGATATCATTATTGTTACGACCTAACAATAAAATTCTACTTTTTGGATTTCTTTTAACAATTCTGAGAATAATTGAATATAATTTTAGCACTTTATCGCTTTTAGGAGTCACTTTCAAAAACTTGTGTGATAACTAATTTTTTGATTAATCTATTCATTTAAATTTTTCAGAATAATGGATTAATTAGCTTTAAATTATAAAAATAACTCCAAATATTAAAAAAATGTTTTTAATAAAAAACTTGCAGATATTTAAATCACACAAGTTTTTGAAAGAGCCTTAAATTGTTTTATAACTATATTAATATACTTGTTTTTACAAATATTATTTCATTAATTATTATTAATTAAGGAGATAAAATGTCAGAAGATAAGATTAGTATGAATCATGGTGCTGGCGGTGAAGTAATGGCTAATTTAATAGCTAGCACAATTTTAGATAATATCACTAAAAAAAGTGTAAATGGTGGTATTAGTTTAGATGCATTAGATGATGGTGCATCAATACCAATTGGGGACGATTATGAGATTGTTTTAACAACTGACGGACATACTGTAGACCCATTATTCTTCCCTGGAGGGGATATTGGCAGGATTTCAGCTGCCGGAACAATAAATGATGTTTCAGTAATGGGAGCTCGTCCATTAGCAATTTCTAATGCGATAATTATGCAAGAAGGATTTCCAATTGAAGATTTGGATAGGATTATTAAATCATTAAATGAAACTTGTGAGGAAGTTGATGTTGCGATAATTACTGGAGATACTAAAGTAATGCCTCAAGACAAACTTGATGGTATTGTAATGGTTACAACTGGTCTTGGAATAGCTAAAAAAGGGGAAATTATTTGTGATTCAACTTTGGAAGTTGGAGACAAGATCATTGTTACTGGTAGTTTAGGTGACCATGGTATGAGTCTAATGTCTTTTAGAGAAGGTTTTGGGTTTGAAACTGATTTAAAATCTGATGTTGCTCCAATGTGGAATATTATTAAAAAAGCTTTAGATATTGGTGGAGTCACTGCTATGAAGGATCCAACTCGTGGAGGATTTGCAAATGCTATTAATGAAATGGCATCTAAATCTGGTGTTGGTGTAGTTCTCGAGCAAGAAGCTATTCCAATCAAAGAAGAAGTTCATGCCGTATCTGAAATGTTAGGCATTGACCCATTTGAAGTAGCAAATGAAGGAAAAGTTGTCATGGGTGTTAAAGCCGATAAGGCAGAAGCAATTCTTGAAGCTATCAGAAGTGAAAAATATGGTGAAAATGCAGCTATTGTTGGTGAAGTAGTTGAAGGGGATTATGTTGTAATCAATACTCCTATTGGTGGCGAAAGAATCCTTGAAGCACCGATTGCGGATCCGGTTCCTAGAGTTTGTTAAGGTGATAAAATGGTAAGTATATTCTTAAGAAGAATCATGGCATATATTGTTGATTTTTTTGTAGTTTCAGCATTCATGTGGATTGTATCTTATTTGTTATTTATAGTGCTTGGTGCTACTAACCCGATATATCATTATTTCATATATGTTGTCCCAATTTTGATTTTGATTTATTTTGTACTATGTGAAAAATTTGCGGGAGCTACTGTTGGTAAATCATTATTATATTTGCAAGTAAGATCTCAGAATGGTGCATTTATTTCATGGGCTCAAGCTATTGTACGTAATTTGACTAAAATTTATTGGATTCCTATAATTTTTGATTGGGCTATAGGTAAAATAATGAAGAAAGACAGATTATTCAATACAATTAGTAAAACAGCTGTTTTTGATGAGCTTAAATAAACACACTGCTCATTATTTTTTTTAATTTTCCATGATTGGATGTTTAAATTTCTCCTTTTTCAAATTCACTTGGAGTAAAATAGGATATTTCTGCTAGGTTATTGTTAAGTAATTCTTTATTAATGTCCATAGTATCAGTATAAACAATAGCTAATGTACGGCCATAGTCATCTTCTACTTTTTCATCGTCAACATCTAAATATATGGTTTTTCCAAGACAATTATTTTCAACAAAGTGTTTAGCTTCACTACTTGGGCTTCCAATTTGTGTGAGTTGAACTTTACCAACACCGTAAACTTGTATTGTATTTCCGTCAAAGACTTCTAAGCATTTTCCTGCCTTTTCATAGTGGACAGTTTCATTGTTGATTGTTAATGTTCCCGTCTGGTTTTTTATAGGGGTGTTATCACTAATTAATATATTTGTCACAGTAAATATTATTGTTATTAAAAAAATAATCAGTAATATTTTGGAAATTGTTTTCTTATTCATTTAAATCTATTTTGCATGTTCACAGTCGTTTTTAAATCTGCAAGAATGACATTTTTTAGGATTTTTTGTTGGAATGAATGGTTTGGATCCATTAAATAATCCGTGCATTCTGTCAATTGTGAATTTAATTTCTTTTTCAATATCTTTTGTGAATGGTTCAATCCAAAAGAGATTTTCAGTACCTCTTTCACGAAGTGCTCCTTTAATTTTTCTTTCATCTCCAGTCATATCTTTAAATGCAAGACAATAGGCTCTTACTTGATTCATTGTAGAATTATAAGGGGTTCTTCCAGGTTTGTCATCAATAATCACAATTTCTTCTGGTTTCATCCATATTTCATCAATATATCCTCTAATTCCGTATTTGGAGGATATTATAAAACATTCTCTGGACATTAAAGCTTCTTGTTTGGATGTTTCAATAGCTTGTTCAAAACTAACTGGTGTTGAGTCCTGTTTGAATATGTCTTCAAGTTGTTTGTGGATTTTACTTCCATGTGTCATTTCAGGCGTTTCTGGTGATTTTATATTTTTTATATGTTCGAGATATAGTTGATATTCACAATATCCTTGTTTGTTTAACCAACTAATTGGGAAATTATTTTTCCCTTCAATTATTTGAATACCTTTCACTGAAGGATGCTCTTTAGTTTCATAATTAATTGAATATTCTGTAATGTTTTTTTGTTCCATTATTCAATATCTATTTTTTGAAGTATAATTATTTATCTTTCAAAAATAAAATTAATTTCATGCATTATGTTAATTCAAAAACAATATTGTCCTCCAAAAATGGGATGAATCTTTATAGGGGCTGTACTCATGGTTGCATATACTGTGATTCTCGAAGTGATGTTTATAATATGAATCATAAATTCGAGGATGTTGAAGTTAAACAAAATGCTTTAGAACTACTCAAAAAAGAACTTCTTAAAAGACCAAAAGCCATGATTGGAACTGGAGCTATGACTGATCCATACATTCCTCTTGAAAAACACTTGAAGTATCTTAAAAAATCTTTAGACTTAATTTATAGATATGGCTTTGGTTTTACTTGTATTACAAAATCTGATCTTATTTTAAGGGACTTAAAAATACTTAAAAAAATCAATGAAAAATCAAAAGTTGTTGTTCAAATGACCTTAACAACATCTGATGATGATTTGTGCAGAATATTAGAGCCTCATGTATGCGATACTGCAAGAAGGGTGAAAGTTTTAAAAACACTCCAAAAGCATGACATTCCAACAGTTGTTTGGTTAACTCCAATTTTACTTTATATCAATGATAATATTGAAAATATTAACTCTCTTTTGGATTATTGCATTGATGTTGGAGTTAAAGGGATAATCTGTTTTGAAATGGGAATGACATTAAGAGAAGGGGATAGGGAGTATTATTATAAAAAATTAGATGAATATTTTCCAGGTCTTAAAGATAAATATATTAATGAATTTGGAAATGACTATTCAATTCCAAGTCCGAATAATAAACAATTAATGTCTATTTTCTATGAAAAAACAAATAAACATGGGATTTTAAACAAACATGATGAAATATTTGAGTATATTTCTTATTTTCCTCAGAAATCAGTTCAATCTAAATTAATCTAAATACTTATATAGTTATTTTGTTAAATATTAATATAATGAATTTTAATGAATTAAATATTTCAACTAATATTAAAAAAGGACTAAAAGAAATGGGGTTTACAAAAGCAACCCCCATACAAGAACAATCAATTCCCATAACACTTAACGGAAAAGATGTAATGGGCCAAGCACAAACAGGATCCGGTAAAACTGTTGCATTTGCAATTCCCATTATAGAAAAAATTTTCATTGATGATACTTCCCCTCAAGCTATTGTACTATGTCCAACAAGAGAATTATGTATGCAAGTAGCAGATGAAATTTCAAAAGTTGCATCAAACATTAAAAAACTTAAAATTTTATCTGTTTATGGTGGGCAACCAATTGGAAAACAAACAAGGGTACTTAAAAAAGGTGTTCACATTGTTGTTGGAACTCCAGGTCGTGTAATTGACCATATTAATAGGGGCAATCTTGATTTAAACGGTATTGAAAGTGTTGTTTTAGATGAAGCTGATGAAATGCTAAATATGGGTTTTAGAGAGGATATGGAATTTATCTTAAAAAACACTCCTAAAAGTAGACAAACCCTATTATTTTCAGCTACAATGCCTGCTGAAATTAAAAAAATAGCTAAAAGATATCAAAAAGACCCTATCTTCATCAAAGTTAAAGCAAACAAGAAAAACACTCCAAAAATTACACAATATTCTTTCAAATGCAATGCCAAATACAAATTTGGTGACATGACAAGATTGATTGATGTGTATGATGTTGAACTTGCTTTAATATTCTGCAATACTAAAAAAGGTGTTGATTATGTTGCAAAACACTTAAGAAAAAGAGGATATTCTGTTGATAGTCTTCATGGGGACATGACTCAAAAAATGAGAGATAAAGTAATGAACAAATTTAGAAATGGAAATATTGACATTTTAGTTGCAACCGATGTGGCAGCACGTGGGTTGGATGTTGATAATTTGGATGTTATAATTAATTATGATGTTCCTCAAAACCCTGAAAACTATATTCACAGAATTGGAAGAACTGCAAGAGCAGGTAAACTTGGTTATGCTTTCACTTTAGTTTGCAGGGATGAAAATAGAAGATTTTCAGCTATTAAAAAAGTAAACCGCACTAAAATCATGGAAAAAAAGATTCCTTCTTATAAGGAAGTTGAAAATATTAAAAATAAGCTAATTTTGGATAAAGTTATAAATATTATTGAACGTGGAGAATTGGAAGATTGTTATATTGATTCAATTAATGATAATTTGAATAAAAAAATAACCTCACAGCAATTAGCTGCGGGATTATTGAAGATGGTAAGAGAAAATTGATTACTTTTTACCATCAATAACATTATATTTTATTTTTTCAGCTTCAAGCTCACGGGTAAATGCTTTGCTCATGTCTCCAACACAAATTGCAAGTACATTTAGTCCTTTACGGGTAGCATTTGCGGTTGCATTCGGAGCTGCATATTCAATATCAAGAGGTAAATCTAATTTATTAATAATTGCACGAGAAACAGTACCTGCACATGCAATTTTATCAATTGGTTCACCACTATTTGTTCCATTCTCATAAACTTTTTTAATTAATTCTAAATCGGAAGCTCTAGATCCCCCATCTTTTATAGTCGGAACATTAATGATAGTTACCTCTCCGATACTCACATCAATAGTTCCTGTAAGGTTTGATAATGCTACATCCATTCCTTCATCAGTGTCTTCCATAACAATACCTGTTGCGTTTTCTTCTTTTTTATGAGCATATAATACTCCATTATCCATGAATAATCCTACTAAATCATCTTTTTTAAGATTTTCACGAGCAATCGCCGGCCATATGGTTTTATAATGGTTCATAGTTTCCAAAACTGCATCGGAATATTTTCTGAGACTAATTGCATCTTTTTTAACTTTTTCTATACCCTTTTGAGTTATTTTATAAGGTGATCTGCCATCTTTAGAACTGATGTAACCTAGTTCAATTAATGTTTTTATGTTTTCAGAAACTGCTTGGATTGTAATCCCTAATTTATTAGCCAAATCTTTTTGTTTGAGGTGAGGGTCTTGTTTTGAGATTTCACTTAAAATCTGAAAATGAGTTAATGCACCTCTTTTTTTAAATGCTTTCATCATAATTCATTCCTCAATTATAATTGATTAATTGATATATTTAATTTTATATTATATATATTATCTTTTTTTAATGATATTTGTTGAAATAATTGTATTAATTTTAAATATTTATTCAAATAAGTGATTCTTTACTTGCATTTATTGGGCGCGTAATTGGAAGGATTCTTGAAGTTTACTATAATATTAATATTTAATTAGTTTTATAATGATATCAATAAATTATTTAAATCCGGTTAACATGTAATTACGACATGGATAAACTTTAAAATTAAAATTTTCCACTAAATAAACATGTTCATGTTTTTTTGAGTAATTGGAAATGGTGGTGATGCAATTGCGGTATTTATCATAAATGATTTAAGATGATTAATGAATCATCTTTTTTTTTATTTATTTTGTTAATTTCCCGTTTAATATATGATTAAACTCTTCTAAAAATTCATCTTTTTTATCAATTGGAATATATGCTCCACATGCCATTGCATGACCTCCACCTGATCCTCCAACATTACTTGCAACTTCACGAATGATATTTCCAAAGTGAATTCCATCATATGAAAGTAATCTAGAACATCTAAGTGATACTTTAAGGCCATTACCTTCTTCTATTTGTGTAAATCCTATAATTGGTTTTTTCCAATTACAATATCCTAGAATCATTCCAGTTATTGTTCCAACAATTTCTGGTGCGATTCCAGTTCCATCGAAGTATTGTAGGTTTTCAAGTTCTATAATTTTTCTTTCATCATTTTCCGCAATAATGCTAATCCCTTTTGCAAGATTGGTTCTATGAATTTTACTTACAACTTCAAGTTCATCCAGTGCAACAAACCTATCTCCTTTTAAAACTTCCATAGCTATTTGCTCTTCATGATTTCTTCCACACGCATTCATTGCTGTTGAAAATTCAGAACCGTCTCTTAAAAAACTATGTTCTTCTTCTTTTAAGAAAGTATATGAATCCCCTAAGATTAATTGAGGTAAATATTGGATGTATTTTGGTGGAACTGCCTGTGTAAGCATCGACATAAGTCGTTGGAAAAGTTTACCTTTTTCTTCTGTTGTTAATTCGTTTAAAGTTTTTCTATTATGTTTTTCATCAATACCTAACTCTTCTAAAATGGCCATAGTTTCATTGGTATTATTGGTGATTGGAAGGTTAACATCACTAAAATATGAAAGGGCAACAAATAATGGACGTGTGTTTCTTCCATAAATGTTAATATCACTTTTTACTAATTCGAGGTATCCTCCATTAATTGCATCTTGCTGAATGATTTCATTTAAACCTTCGAAATGACCTGTTTTAGTGTTTTGCATATCTCCAATTGCGGATAATACTCCAATCCAACTTAAGTCAGTATATCCGAATTCTTTTGCAAGGAAATAACATAATCCTCCACCACAAACATAATATGATCCATCAATACCATGGTGATTGGGATTAATTTCCAGATAAGTATATTCTTTATTGTTTTTATAATTCAAATCCCTTAATGGGGGATGGTGGTCTAAAATGAGTATTTTCTGATTCTTTTGAGCTTTCGTATCAATTTTTTGCCCTGAACCCAAATCTGAAAAAATTGTAAGTTCATGGGTAAGTTCAATGTCATCTAAGACATCTAAATTAACAAATTCTATTTCATGTTCTTTGTTTTGTCTATCTAGTATGGTTGATAAAATTGCACCTGAACAGATTCCATCGCAATCGATATGAGAATAAACTTTAATGTCTTCAGAATTTTCGATAAGTTCTTTTGCTTGTTGGTATTGTTCGTGCATTAATTGTGGTATTTGCATGGCAATCAGTTTCTCATTTCTTTAATTTTTAAGCTAATTTCTTTTATTAATTCTAATTTAGTTTTATTCCATTCAACGAGGACTCTTCCGGATTTTTCATACCATTTTCCAGGGTATGATTTATCTTTTTCAAGTTCATATTTAAGTCCGAGCCTTTTTAATGCTCTTT
Source organism: uncultured Methanobrevibacter sp. (assembly GCA_964345675.1). GTDB lineage: Archaea > Methanobacteriota > Methanobacteria > Methanobacteriales > Methanobacteriaceae > Methanocatella. The sequence goes on along the minus strand of CAYFRZ010000014.1, from coordinate 13,171 downwards.
CTATGTCGTTTATAGTTGGGTCTTTTACAGAATCATCTTGTGAAATCTTACGCCCTTCGCTAAGGGATAAGTTTTTATTTAAATATTGCGGCCAAATAATAATCATAATTTAACACCTATCTAATTTCATTTTCAAAAATTTCTAATGCATCTTTAACTACTAGATCCATATTGTAATATTTGTATTTGGCAAGTCTTCCAGCAAAGATTACATTTTCTTCTTTTTCCATTTCTGCTTCATATAACTTGAACTTATCTAAATATTTCTGAGTTGGATATGGATAACATTTTTCTCCATTAAATCCAGGATATTCTTTCATAATTGCAGTTTTTCCATCAACTTTTTGTTGAGTTAATTTTTTAAATTCAGTTATTCTTGTAAAATACGGGTCATTTGGATAGTTAACAACACCAACTTCTTGATATGAATCTTCATCTAAAACTTCATATACAAAGTTCAAGCATCTGTATAATAATTCTCCATACTTATAATTGTAAAAGTAATCAATCGGACCAGTGTAGATTAATTTTTCGTAATTGATTTTACCGATGTAATCTTTATAGTCAGAATTAAGTCCAATGTGAATATTATCGGATTTTACCATATTTTCACACATTTTTGTAAATCCTTCTTTCGGCATTCCTTGATAATTATCACTAAAATATCTGTCGTCATGATTAAATCTAAATGGAATTCTTGAAATAACTGCTGGGCTTAAATTAGCTGCTGATGTCCCCCATTGTTTTTCAGTATAGTTTTTAAATAATTTATTGTAAATATCACGACCAGCATTTTTCAATACAACATCTTCGGATGATTTTATCTCATCAATATCTTCTTTGTGCTTGTCAATCCATTCTTTCATAGAATTTTCATTTAAGTCTAATTCATATAATTTGTTCAATGTGTCTATACAAATTGGCATTGGGACGAGTTTGCCATCAACATAACTTAAAACTTTATGCACATATTCTGTCCATTCAGTAAATTTGGATAAATAATCGTGAACTTTTTTATCATTTGTATGGTAAATGTGAGGTCCGTATTTTTGAATTAGGACGCCTTCTTGGTAGAAATCATAAACATTACCTCCTATGTGGTCACGTTTTTCTATGATTAATACTTTTTCATCTAATTCATTTGCAATCCGTTCAGCTATTGTTAAACCAGAAAGTCCAGCACCTACGATTACGTATTTATAATCAACCATTATTTTTTACTCCTTTTGAATTTGAATTTTAGATTCAATTGCTGTTGAAATTGAACTTAACAACATTTTAGTTTTTAAATCAGTATTATGGATACTTTTAAGCTTATTTACTTTACTGAGTAATAATTTGTTTTCTTCCTTGGTAAATGGTGAGTTTTTCCAAGAATTAGTCCAGTGAAGTAAATGCGGATTTATAGAGACTGTTTGAACTTCTTTGGAAAATCCTTCAGTGCATTGTCTGCAATAGATGTATGATTCCATTAATTCATTAAGCAATCTAACATTAACGGTATTGGTAATAGATTTGTCGTCAGGCAAATCTCTAATGTAATAATCATAACAAATGAAATTGTTTAAAAATATAATTCCTTTTGCTTTTAAGAGAGCTTCAAGTGAGAATGCCATGTCATCACCTGAAACGAATGGTTGGAATCGCAAATCATTGTCCATGATTAATTCCCTTTTATAGATTTTACTCCAAACAGCAGGCGCCATTTTTAATAAATCAGGTTCCTGCTCAATATTATCAACATGAATTGTATCAATTGGAGCATCTCTTGGATAAGTTACTTCTAAGGTTTTACCATAAAGGAATCTTTCAACAAAGTTGTCCCAAATGAAATCTGGAATATCTAAAAAGTTTGCAGTATCAAAAGTTTCATCCGGGTAACTATTTTCTAGGGTATCTGTATATGGGGAGAATGATTTTTGAACTTTATTTCCATATTCAAATATTCTTCTAAATCGACCAAAAGCAATGTCACCATTGTTCTTTTTAACTGCATGGTATAATGTTTCGCACGCTTCTGATGTGTATCTGTCATCAGGATCTAAAAACATTATATAATCTCCAGTACAAGCTTCAATACCAGTATTACGTGGAGTATATGCCGCACCACTGTTTTTTTCATGATGAATTGCAATACAACAATCATATTTTTCTGCATATTCATCTATAATTTTGTCAGATCCATCAGTTGAACAATCGTTAACCATGATGATTTCTAGATTTTCAGTTCCTATTGTTTGATTAATAAGTGAGTCAATTCCACCTCTAAGATGGTCGCCAACATTAAAAATTGGTAAAATAATACTTATTTTATCATCCATTTAACTCTCTCCATTTTTTAAATAATAATTCCATCATATCTGGGACTGTGTAAGTATTAGGGTAAATGTAATTAATATTATATTTTTTTAAAACTTTTGCAGTAATGGGGCCAATACAAACGGTAAGTAAATTATCAGATAATAATTCTGCGATTTTCTCTTCATCTTCTGTTATTTTAAAGAAGTTTTCAACAGTTAATGGACTTGTAAATGTAATTGCATCTATTTCATTATTTTCGATTTTAGAAATTAAGTTTTTTACAGCTTTTTTATCCATAGGGGATAATGATTTATATGCTTCTGCTAGAATCACTGTATTTCCCATTTTTTCCAACTCTTCCGGTAAGATGGGTCTTGCAGATAAAGTTCTAGGAATTCCAATAACTTGGTTTGTTATTTTCCTTTCTTTAAATTCTTCAATCAAACCTTCTGCTGTAAAATCATCAGGAATTAAATCAACTTTAAGCCCGTTTTCTTCAGCAAGTGTCCCTGTTTTATTTCCAATAACGGCTAATTTGCAAGTTAAACTTCCTAAAAAATCAGGATAAAATTTATTTAGGGAAGTAATGGTTGTTGGAGAAGTAAAAATAATCCAATCAAGTTCATCTTTTCTTTTTACTAACTCTTTTAAAGATTCACTGTTTACAGGTTCCAAATCAAGTGTTGGGGCTAAAAAAGGTTCTCCACCTAATTTTTCTACAATTTCACAAGCCTTTTTTGCTCTATCCTTCGGTCTTGTTATTGCAACAATGGGTTTCGACATTTATATTACCTTCATCAATTTATAATGTTTTATATTTTGTTTTTATTGGTTTATAATGTTTGTTAAAGATTAGTTTAATTAAAATTGAATTTAGTTCGTATATCTGCTTTGATTTACTAAGGGGTTTCATATTTTTGTAAACTCATGTTTGATGTTTATGTATCTTTAAATTAATTTAAGGCTTTTGGAGCATAATTGGCACTATTTTTGAATGTTTAAATTTAACATTCTATGAATTAGATGGTCTAAGGGGGTCTAAATTGTATCTTGAAATTACCTAATTAAATATGCTTTTTCATAATATTGTTGTGAATGTAAACAATTATATGGTTGTAAATATATATTAATCAAAAGGTGATAAAATGACAAATGTTTTAATTGCATATTTCTCAGCTAGTGGTGTTACCAAAAATCTTGCTGAAAAAATAGCCAATGATAATAATTATGATATATTTGAAATTGTTCCAAAAGAAATCTATACTCCTGAAGACCTTGATTGGACCAACAAGCAATCCAGATCCACTATTGAAATGAATGATAAATCATTCAGACCCCCAATTGCCGAATCATATGATGTAAGTGAATATGATACTGTTGTAATTGGTTTTCCAGTATGGTGGTATACTGCACCTACAATAATTAACACATTCATTGAAAGTGTTGATTTAACCGGTAAAAAAATTAAAATATTTTGCACTTCTGGCGGATCTGGGGTTGACAAGTGTGTAAATGATTTAAAAGCTTGCTATCCTGAACTTAATTTTACAAAAGGAATTCGCTTTACTGGTAATGTTTCAAATGCAAAAGAATGGATTGAAGAATAAAAATATTCATTCTTTTTTTATTTAGTCTATTATTTATATACAATTTTAAATAGATTAAATGTATGGTTGCAGGCGAATTTAGAAAGTATGGTGACGATGAAATTAAACATTTGCAAAAAGTAGAATTAATGATTCTCAAAGATGTTGTTGAAGTTTTAGACAAACATAACTTAAAATATTATATGTATGGTGGCTCTCTTATAGGAACTATAAGGCATAAAGGTTTTATTCCTTGGGATGATGATATAGATATTATTTTATTTAGAAATGACTTTGATAAAGCATTACCTATATTGAAAAACGAATTATCCGATAAATATGATCTTATTCATATGGATTATGTTGAAGATTGTTTTGGTTCTTTTGCAAAAATATCACTTAAAAATACTACTTTTAGTCGTTGGTACACAGATTATGTTGAATATGATTTAGGAATTAATATAGATTTATTTGTTCTTGATAATATTCCAAATAGTGATTTTATAGGTAAATTGCATCATTTTGTGTATGTCTTTTTTTATCAATTTGTTATTAATTCATGTATTAAAATGGATATGTACACTCCATTTAGAACTAAATTACACCATGCTACATATCACTTTTTAAATTCTATTCCAATTAATAAGAAATTCTGGAAGAGATTATTAACAAAAGTAATGAAATCATTTAATAATAATGAGACTAAAAGAGTTGTGGATTGTTTTAACCTTGCAGGATACATGGCATACGAAAAAGATGATTTTGAACCTGCTATTCATGTAAAATTTGAAGATTTTAAAGTTAGAATTCCTAAAAATTATGATAAACTTTTAACTCAAATCTATGGGGATTATATGGAAATTCCTCCTGTGGAAAAAAGGTATAATGCGGCTCCAGATATTCTTGATTTTGGTGAGTATTAATTTTTTATATTATATAAGTTAAATATTAAATCATGTTTTCAAATATTGGTGTTGTTGGTGCAGGTGCTATGGGAACTGCGATTTCTCAGACTATTTGTGAAAATACGCAAAAAGTTTTATTATATGCTAGGCGGGAAGAAGTAGCAAATTCAATAAATAAAACTCGTTTTAATAAGGAGTATTTTTCAAATATTCGTTTAGAAGATAATATTGTGGCCATTAATGATTTAAATGACTTAAAAGATGCTGAAATTATCTTTTTAACACTACCTTCTTCAACAATAAGGAGTATTGTTCGAAATTTAAAAGATATTATTTCTCCGGATTGTGTTCTAGTAAGTACTGCTAAAGGTCTTGAAAAAGAAACTCAAAAAAGAATGAGTGAAGTTATTGCAGAAGAGACGGGGAGGCCTGCTTGTGTATTATCTGGGCCTAATATTGCTGCTGAAATGGTTGAAAGAACATTTTCTTCAGCATCAATTGCATGTAATAATGAACAATACCTTAAAAAAGTCAAAAAAGCTATTGAAACTCCTAAATTCAAAGTTTCTGCAAGTGATGATGTTATTGGTGTTGAATATTGTGGTGTAATTAAAAATGTAATTGCAATATCACAAGGAATTTGTCAGGGGATGAAAATAAATGAAAATGCACGCTTTTCAGTATTTACAAAAACATATAATGAAACAAAAGATTTGATAGAAAAATTTGGTGGTAAACGAAATACTGTTGATGATTATTGTGGCTTTGGAGATATTATTACTGCTTCAACATTGACTGTAAGTAGAAATCACACTTTAGGAGTGTTATACGGTCAAAAAATTATTGTTGATGAGAAAGCATCAGGAATTCTTTTTGAAGGAAAAAATACAATTGTAATAATGAAAGAATTATGTAGTGAATATAATATTGACTGTGCGACAGTTGATTTTACTTATGATGTAATTATTGATAGAATTAATCCTGAAGAAGCTTTTAAAACTTTTTGGGATAAATTATAGTGGTGTTTTTCATGATATGTGCAGCAATGTTGGCGGGAGGGATAGGATCTAGATTAAAACAAGGAAAACCTAAACAATTTGTCAATATTAATGATAAACCAATTTTGGTTCATTCTGTTGAAACATTCTTGAATGTTGATGATTTGGATAAAATCATTGTTTCTTCTCCAAAAGAGTGTATTGGTGAAACAGAGAGATTAATGGAAGAATATTTTCCTGAACATGATAAAATTGTTGTTATTGAAGGTGGTGAAACCCGTAATGACACTATTTTGAATTCTATTAATTATATGAAAAATCAAAATTGTGAAGATGACTCCATTCTTGTAACTCATGATGCATCAAGGATATTCGTATCTGAAAAATTAATTGAGGACAGTATTAAATATGCAATTGAGGTAGGAGCATCTAGTGCAGTAATACCTGCAACTGATGTTATATTTGAATCAAGAGAAGATGGAAGATTAACGGATGTTCCATTAAGAAAATATTTATGTCATGCGCAAACTCCCCAATCATTTAATATTGATAGATTTATAGAAATTTATGAAGATTTATCTGATGGTGAAATAGATAAATTAGATGAAGCTATGGTTCTTTTTTATCTACGGGATGCTGAGGTTAAATTATTCGAAGGAGATCAAGCTAATTTTAAAATAACTCGTCCTTTTGATATTATGCTTGCAGAATCGATGTTTAAAGGATAGTGTAACTATGGATTATAAAATTAGTATTGTTGTACCTGTTTATAATGCTCGTGACTCATTAGATTCAGCAATAAATTCAATTATCAAGCAATCAATTGGTTTTGAGAATCTTGAATTAATTTTAGTTGATGATAAGTCAGATGATGGGTCTCAAGAGATTATACAAAAATATGTTAATAAATATGAAAATGTTGTTGGTGTATTTTTAAGTGAAAATTCAGGACTTCCGGGAAAACCAAGATCTACTGGAATTAAATATGCATCTGCACCATATTTGATGTTTTTAGACTCGGATGATGAATATGTGCCAAATGCATGTGAAATTTATTATGATACTATTGTTCGTGAAAAATCTGATTTTGTAATGAGTTCTCACTTTTGGAATTTGGATGGTGTGATGATGGGAGTAAATATTCGTCATGACTGTGAAGATGAATCGGATGTACTTAATTTCACTCCTTTATTAAATGAAAAGAATTTTATTCGCCTTAGTTATAATCATGTTGCTCCATGGGGTAAAATTTACAATAAAAAAATAATATTGGAAAATGATATTAATTTTCCAGAGGATACATTGGCAGAAGATACTTATTTTTACTTTAAAACTTTAATTAACTCAAAAAGAGTCACTTATTTGCCAAATTTCCAGTTATATGTCTATAATGTAATTGAAAGTCAGGATTCTGTTATTCATACTCATGATTTACATAAATTTAATCTATTTTTAAATGGTTTAATTAAAGTAAGAGATTTGCTTAAAGATATTTCCTATTCAAAAGAAAGAATTTTAATCAGTAATATTGGAAGTTTGCTGTTGATGTTCTCGAATTTAAGTAGAAATGATAAAAATGAAGCTGTTTTAAAAATTTATGATTTTGAAAAGTCTTTAAATCAACAAGTAGTTTTTGATAGGCCTGAACTTGTCTTTTTAAATAGTTTAATCTTAAAAAAACATTTCACATTAGCAATAATCGTTTCTGAGATTTATTCCAGATTATATAATAATAAAACGATTAAAAATGGGTATAGGAGATTTACCCATAAAAAAATATGATGGTCATGCTCCACTAAATGTTTTTAAATATGGTATTTTACTTAAAATATATGGTAATGCCCAAGATAAGAAAACAATAAGCAAAAACATTCCTGGAAACATTATATTGGAGTGTGGATTGTGATAAGATAAGAATTTAGTTACAATAACATGTGAGAAGTACATTCCGTAACTACATACGCTTAGTGATACAATTGTTTTTCCAATGAAATTATTTTTAATTGATTTAAATTTGTTTAATTTATCTGCATATTGGATAAATAAGAATAAACCAATTCCCATAAATACAATTGGTACATTTTGATAAATAGAATCAATAGCTGAACTTCCAATGTAGTTTAGATATACAAAACAAGCTAATGAACTTATAAGGATAATAAATCCTGAAATACAAATTTTAGCATTGCTCATTTTAAATTCTTTATTTGCTAAATAATAACCTAAAATAGGATATCCAACATAACCTGCAAAGTAACTTAAATCAAGGTTGCTCCATAACTGAATATTGAATGTTTGCAAGATAATAAGTGCAAACCAAATGGTTAAAAAGTATTTTAAAGCTTCCTCACCATATTCCCTTATAAATGAATTAAGAATGGGTAGGAATAAGTAAATTCCAATTAATGTCCAAAAATACCAAGTAATTGAGGGGTCTCCGATAAATACCTTCCAAAGATAAGCATGGTTTCCTCCATGGTATGCAATTTGTGCTAAAATAAGGATTATCCAAAATATAAACGGATAGATAATTCGTACAAATCTTTTTTTTAAGAAAAATTTTAAACTAGGATATTCTCTGTTTAATATAAGCGCACCACTTATCATTAAAAATATTGGCACACCAATTCTTCCAATATCGTGAAATGTCATTTGAGCAACAATTTGAGTTGTAGTGGTTAATGGGCCAAAGAAATAGTCTACATGACAAATAATGACAGCAATAATTGCAAATGCTCTTAAAAAATCATAATAGAATATTCTCTCTTTTTTAGTTTTCATAGTAATCAATAATGTTTAATATTCTCCAAAATCAATTTCCTCAGGAGCTGGATTGAATCTAGCATTTTCAGGTGGTAATTCCATATAATTATTAAAATCCATAGTTAAAATTTTATCATAATTATTTGGAATATTAACTTCCAACTCTTCAAATTTAGCTGTTCTTACAGGTAACCAATCGCTTTTATATGAAACTGGCATAAAAAATTCTGAAGGAAAATCACATACTCTATCACAATCTTCATTTTTATATTTGGAAAATGATCTAACACATAATTTTTTAATTGTTCTAGATGAAATAGGAAGTATTTTTAATAAATAATGAACTGATTTTTGTATGATTTCTTTTAGTTTGGATTCATTCTGATATTTGATAATTGAATATATTGTTAATTGGTTAAGAATAAAACTTTTCCATTTTTGAATAAACCATTTGTATTTGTTATTTGGAATATTATCTAAAATAAAAATATCTAAGAATATATTTGGTGTATAATCTACTTGATCACCCCACCATTCTTTAAATAACGTATCTTTTAGAGTTATCCTTCCCCAAGAATAATGGTATGTTTCCTCATTTAAAACATTAAAAAACCTATATTTTTTATCAATATCATGTTCTAAAATATTATCTAACTTTTCAAAATCATCTCTAAACATGATTACATCAATATCATCGTCCCATGGAATAAAACCTTCATGTCTTACAGTTCCAAGTAAACTTCCGGCATACATAAAATAAGTTAAGTCATGTTCCTCACAAATTTCAAGAAAATACTTGAAAATTTTCATTTGAACTTGCTGTAAATGTTTTAATGTTTCATCATCATATCTGTTAGATTTAAACATATTATTTTCCTTTTTATTTAATTTTTAGTAATTATAAGTCATTTTGGAAATTTTTAAATATTTCTTATTATAAACTTTTATATAGGATTGTTAATAAATTTTTTTTATTATTATTGGGGGATGTTATTTTAATGTTAAACTTTACTGTGGGACCGGTAATGAGTAGTGATTCGGTTCTAAAAATTGGAGGTAAACAGACTCCTTATTTTAGAAATGATGAATTTTCAAAAATCATGTTTGAAAATGAAGAGTTAATGAAAGAATTTGTATATGCAAGTGATGATTCAAGAGTTGCCTTTATTACAGGTTCAGGTACCGCAGCTATGGAAGCTACTGTTATGAATGTTTTCACTTCTGAAGATAAAGTTTTAATTGTTAATGGTGGAGGATTTGGTCAACGTTTTGTTGAGTTATGCAGAATTCATAAAATTCCATATGATGAAATAAAACTTGATTTTGGTCAAAATATTACTTCTGAAATATTGGATAATTATGATGGCGAAAATTATACTGGTTTCTTGGTTAATATTTGTGAAACAAGTTCTTGTGTTTATTACAATTTAGATTTAATCTCTGAATTCTGCAATAATAACAATATATTTTTAGTTGTTGATGCAATTAGCTCTTTTTTAGCAAATCCATTAAATATGGTTGAAAAAAACATTGATGTAATCATAACAGGTTCCCAAAAAGCTCTAGCTTGCCCTCCAGGAATATCTATAATTATCTTAGGTAAAAATGCAATAAAAAGAGTTGGAAATAATACTTGCAAATCAATGTATTTCGACTTAAAAAACATATTAAACAATGGAGAAAGGGGTCAAACTCCATTCACTCCTGCGGTATCAATTTTATTACAAATTAATGCAAGATTAAAGGAAATTAAAAAACAGGGTGGTGTGGAAGCTGAAATTGAAAAAGTTTCCATGCTGGCTAATGATTTTCGAAATAGAATTGAAGATTTGCCTTTGGAAATACATCCAAAATACTTGGGAAATTCGGTTACAGGAGTATTTTGCATTGGTTCAAAAGCGGACGATGTTGTCAATGCTTTAAAAACTGATTATGGAATTTGGGTTAATCCCAATGGTGGAAAAATTGGTGAAAAAATGTTTAGAGTAGGGCATATTGGAAATATAACACTCAAAGACAATGATGTCCTAATCAATGCGTTGCATGACCTTGCTAAAAGGGGAATTTTAAAATGATTAAAGTTATTACCTATGGAACATATGATTTATTCCATTTTGGACACCAAAAATTACTGGAGCGAGCAAAAGAACTTGGTGATTATTTAATTGTGGGTGTTACTGCTGATGATTTTGACAAACAAAGAGGAAAGATCAATGTTAAACAATCTTTGATGGAGAGAATTGAATCCGTTAGAGCAACTGGTCTTGCCGATGAAATTATCATTGAGGAATATGAAGGTCAAAAAATTGATGATATCAGAAGATATGATATTGATATATTTACAGTAGGCTCGGACTGGGTGGGTCATTTTGATTATCTTAAAGATTATTGTGATGTTGTTTATTTAGAAAGAACTAAAGGAGTTTCCAGTACTGAAATTAGATCTAAAAATCAAAGTATTAGTTTAGGTCTTGTTGGTGGGGGGAATATCTTAAAGAAATGTTATAATGAATCAAAATTGGTAAATGGTATTGATGTTAATGCAGTGCTTATTAATAATCATGATGAAAAAGTTTTTTACCAAAATGAAACTTTGATGTTAACAGAAAGTTATGATGAACTATTAAATGTTGTGGATGCAGTATTTATTGCTTCACACCCTTCAAAACATTATAGACACATTAAAAAAGCATTAAATCAAGGAAAACATGTTTTATGTGAGTCACCATTTGCACTTCGTGAAGATGAATGTGGTGAACTTGAACAATTAGCTATTGATAAAAATCTAATTTTAATGGATTCAATTAAAACTGCTTATTCTACCGCATATTATAGGTTGTTACTTTTACTAAAAGGAGGTAACATTGGGGATGTATATTCTATAGATGCTACTTGTACTAGTTTAAGAGAATTAAATGATAATTCATGGAATAGTATTACATTCTGGGGTCCAACTGCACTTTTACCAATATTTCAGATTTTAGGGGTGGATTATAAAAATAAAACTATTAATTCATTAATGTTGGAAAATAAAAATAATTTTGATTTATTTACAAAAATCGATTTCCAATATGATACTGCAGTTGCATCAATCAAAGTTGCAAATAGTGTGAAATCTGAAGGGGAATTAATTATTTCCGGTTCAAAAGGTTATGCTTATGTTCCTGCACCTTGGTGGAAAACAGATTACTTTGAATTAAGATATGAAAACTTAGAAGAAACTAAAAAATATTTCTACCAATTAGACGGTGAAGGGATAAGATATGAACTTGTAGCATTTGTAAAATCTGTTGAGCTGGGTAAAAATAATGCATATGTTAGCTTTAATGTATCAAAAGCAATTTGTAAAATAATGGAAGACTTTGAAAATAATGATTTAAATATCATTAATAAATATTAACTAAACTGTGATAAAAAATGAGTAATGATGAAACTCTTCAACATATTAAAGATGTTGAAATGTTAATTTTAAAAGATTTTATTGATATTTGTGACAAAAATAATCTTGATTATTATTTATTTTTTGGATCAGAAATCGGAGCTATTAGACATAAAGGTTTTATTCCATGGGATGATGATATTGATGTAATCATGTTTAGAGAGGATTATGAAAAATTCTTAAAAGTAATGGAATATATTGGAAGTGAAAAATATACTATTTTTGATTCCAGATATAATGAAGAATATTTCTTTCAATTTGGTAGAATGTCTTTAAATGGCACATATTGGGCTGAATTTTGGGACAATCAAGTTCCATTTAAAATGGGTATGCATTTAGATATATTTATTTTAGATAAAGTGCCGAATAATAAAATTAAAAGATTTTTATATATGCGCACATGTTTAATATTATGTAAATTACATGTTATTTCTGCGATAAAACTTGATGAGGGGTCTGTATTTCAAAAAATTATTGTAAATGTTTTACATACTATTTTTAATATATTAGGTTTAAAACCAAGTTATTTTCAAAAAAAATTGTTAAAATTATTTAGAAAGTATGAAGATAAAGATTGTGATTATTGGGCGGATTTAACAATGAATGAACAACCTTATTTTAAACTGGAGGATTTTAAACCTGCAAAATTAGTTAAATTTGAAGATATTTATGTGAAAATTCCAAATAATCAAGATGCTACTGTAGGTCAAATTTTTGGAGATTATATGACTTTACCTCCTAAAGAGAATCAAGTTCCTCATGATTTGATTGAAGTTGATTTTGGTAAATATTAATTATTTATATTCATTTATTATAACTAAGTCATCAAATTTTTATCTATTAATGTAAATGAATATGTATTATTTTAAATCTTTTATTTTCTAATTTTTTAATATACTTAAAATATTCTGAAAGATATTGAATTTGTATTAGACATTATTTTCGTCTATTCATTTTTCTAATCATTGTTGAAGACCTAATTTTATCCATATTTTTCAAAAGGATTCTTGCAGTAGAGTATTTTTGTTTTAAAATTAGTTTATTAACAAAATTTGCCCAAGATACATCTAATTTTAATGTAAAATTAATTTTAGTTTCAAAATCATGAATTCTTTTTAAAATAGTGGCTTTGTAGAAATCCTTATTTTTCTTGAATTTGTGTTGATCTGTAAATGTTGT
>CAYFRZ010000013.1:0-22054 GCA_964345675.1 uncultured Methanobrevibacter sp. | reverse complement strand
CCTGTCCAAATTTAAAAAACAATATTTGTGAGAATGAAACTCAAAATGAGAGAATTGTTTTCATGGATAATCAAGTATTGAAAAAATTAAATCCGACAAAAGAATACAATTCAGTTGAATTATTTGAAAAAATTGACACTATTTTTAATACAAAAGAAAGTGTATCTAAAATTTGCTTTAAATGTATGTGGCATGAAAAATGTTTATTTTATCAAAAAATTGAAAAATAAAGTTACTATTTTAAGTAATCATATAACATGCAGATGAAAATAATTTACTTAAATAAGAATATTATATTTTAAACCATTTAATAATTATTGATAATTAAAATTCGGCTCTTTCAAAAACTTGTGTGATTTAAATATCTGCAAGTTTTTTATTAAAAACATTTTTTTAATATTTGGAGTTATTTTTATAATTTAAAGCTAATTAATCCATTATTCTGAAAAATTTAAATGAATAGATTAATCAAAAAATTAGTTATCACACAAGTTTTTGAAAGTGACTAAAATTCAAATTGTTGAACTAGGTAAACACAATTATTTGATAAATATGCATAATAAAAAGGGCTTTGTAGAAATTCTATTTGATTTTTTTGTCCAGCATAATTGACAAAATAATAATTTTAATACAATTGTCTAATACAATCGACAACATTACTAATATTAATGCAATTGTCTAATACAATCGATAATATACACATATAATGGCTTTGTAGAAATCCTTATTTTTCTTGAATTTTTGTTGATCTGTAGATGTTGTAAATTGTGTTTTTAAGTTTTGTTTCTTTATTTGATAGTTTTAAACTTCTGCTTCTGTTGGTTCCGTTAAATATTCTTTTAATTACGCCAAATATTGATTCCACGTTATTTCTTTTGGAATATATTTTTTGTTTGAATGTGTTTTTACTTTTTAATCTTTTATTTAGCACGATTTTTGAATATTTAAATGTAAATTTAATGAATTTTAACAGTTTATTTGGCTTTATATCATTGTTTATTTCTTTAATTTTTTTGAGTACTGGTTTTTCAAAACCAAAATCAGAAAAGATTTAATTGCTTTGAAAACAAAATACAACTTGAAAATGGTTATTTTTAAGATTCATATAAATATTTATTCTTCATTTTATTATATATGCCTATATATAACTTATTTTTTTAAATCAATGCGCAATTTCAACTGTAAAAATAAATTATGAACTTTTTAAATCTTTTTAATGAAAATAAAGAAAAAAAGATTCATTCAAAATTTTTTACAAAAATCAAATATCATTTCTACAAAGCCATAAAAAGAAAAAAAAACTTTTAAGTTTCAAGAAATGTAAAAAAAACCGATACATATAAATAGTACATGATAAATATATATTAATTGTTGTATATGTTACAACATGTATAGTCCCGTAGGGTAGTGGTAATCCTTCTAGGCTTTGGACCCGGAGACGGCGGTTCGACTCCGCTCGGGACTATTACTTTTAATAACTTTTTTTACTTGATATTTTATGGATAAACTATTGCTTATTGGAATTAATACAAGAAGTATGATTAATAGTGCACTCCAACTTGATTTTGAACTATTTTCCACTAGTTATTTTTCAACTTCAGATACACCAACTATTAAAAATCAAAAAATTATTTTAAAAGAGCAAAATGGCGAAAGTTGTGGTGTTTTTGAAAATCAATTTAACAATATTAACATTTTAGAATTCTCAAAAGATTATCTTGATGAAGTTGATTATATTATTCCTATTTCTGGCGTGTCACCAAGTGATTTTTCTAAAAAACACAGAAATAAAATCTTAGGAACAAATAATGTTTGTGATATTGAAAATAAATTTAAATTTTTCAAAAAAATTAAAAAAGAATTCTTAACCCCTATGACTTTTAGATTATCTGATGTGGACGAAGCATTTGAAATCAATGAAAGTTATCCCGATAATCAATTTATTTTAAAACCCATCAAAGGAAGTGGCGGATACAACATAAATCTTTTAGATAATGCAAGTGATTTACAATTTAATGAAAGTGAATTCATCTTGCAAGAATATGTTGAGGGAATAAATGTAAGTTCATCAATATTATCAAACGATGATAATGCAAAAACAATAATAAACTCAAGATTACTTACAATGGAAGATTTTGGAAAAAAAGATAGTTTCATATATGTTGGAAACATTCTGCCTTTGACAAATGAATCAATGATGGCAGATATTAATGGAATAGATGATATAATTAAAGAGATGAATGAAACTTCAGAGAATTTAGCACTTAAATTTAATCTCCTTGGTTCTAACGGTGTTGACTATATCATTAATGAAAATGGATTACATGTCATTGAGATTAACCCAAGAATCCAAGGCACATTTGAATGTGTAGAAAAAACTCTTGGAATAAATATGCTTGATACACACATTAAAGCATGCCAAGGCGAACTTATTGATATTCCTGAACCAAAACGTTATTCCTATAAAAAAATTATATATTCGCCTACAATGACGAAATACGAAAAAATAGATTTAGATAATATTTATGACTTACCACACATAGGATCAATAACTGAAAAATCAGAGCCACTGCTTACAATCATAGATAGTGATGAGGATTTTAAAAAATTATACGAAAAAGTAGAATTAACAAGTCAAATAATTAATAACAACGCTAAATTACACCAACAAGATATAAAATAAATAATATAACTCCAATTGTAATCATAAACGTAGTTATAATCATTGCACGAGTCATCCAGATAAATACTTTAGCTTTATTGTCAGGATCTTTCATAAATTGATCAATTGGATTTCTTTTCATATTTACACCGTTTTAAAAAAATTTCTAGTAAAAAAATTTTTTACAGTAACTAAATTATAGTAACTTATCTTAAAAATAAACAATATTTTGAACTTTAATTAAAAAAATAATAAAAATAGAAGAAAATGAAAAGAATAAGAAAAATTATTCTGCATTTTCTGCAGCAGCTGCTTCAGCAGCAGCTTTTTCATTTTTCTCAATAGTGGATCTAATCATTTTCAATCTTACGAAGTTTTCCCTTTCCATTTCTTGGAGTCTCATATCAATATACTTTTCAGTATTTTGGAATCTAGGAATCATAATGTGTTCTAAAGCATTTACTCTACGTTTAGTAGCTTCAATTTCCTCAGCAAGTAAAAAAATAGTTTTTTCCACTTCACCAAGTTCAATTAAAAACTTTAATGATTCCTCGAATTTTTTAGCAGCTTCATCCAATTGGATGGTAGTATCAGCAAAACCATAACCTCTGTCAATAATGGATCTTTCTTCCATTTTAACATTAGTTACAGGTACAGCAACACCCATAACACTCCTTGATGTGATTTCAACATCAATAGATTCTTTAACGGATAAAGCAGCTTTTCTAACAGACAAGTCCCCCATAGCAATTTGAGCTTCAAGTAAAGCATCATTTGCTTCTTTAAGACTTTTTTCTGCATTTTCACGAATACCTTTGACACGATCCAAGATATCAAAAAACTCTTTAATTAAAGCATCCCTTTTTTCTTTGAGTAAACCATGCCCTTTAACAGCAAGTTTAGTTCTATTTTTAAGAGATAATAATTCCATACGAGTTGGATTAATTCCATCTATAATATCTTGTGCCATTTAATCACCTACATTACTGTAATGAGATTATTCATCTTTAGGAAGGTATTGTTCAATAAATTCTTCTTTAACCCTTTTGAGCTCGGATTTAGGTAAGATTTTGAGTAAATTCCAACCAAGATCTAAAGATTCAAAGATAGATCTATCTTCATCTTTACTTTGGGTAATGAATTGGTCTTCAAATGCTTGAGCAAATTCTAAGAATTTTTGATCTCTTTCAGTAAGTGCTTCTTCCCCTACAACCGCAACTAAATCTCTTAATTCACGACCTTCTGCATATGCAGAATAAAGTTGGTCAGATACACCACTGTGATCATCCCTAGTTTTCTCTCCACCAATACCCCCACTCATCAAACGAGAAAGTGAAGGGAGTACATCTACAGGAGGGTAAATACCTTTCCTTGATAGTTCCCTACTTAATACAATTTGTCCTTCAGTAATATAACCGGTTAAATCAGGAATTGGGTGAGTAATATCGTCTTGAGGCATAACTAAGATAGGCATTTGAGTAATGGAACCTTCTTTACCATCAATACGTCCTGCTCTTTCATAGATACCTGCAAGGTCAGTGTACATGTAACCAGGGTATCCTCTTCTTCCAGGCACTTCTTCTCTTGCTGCAGAAATTTCCCTTAAAGCTTCACAGTAGTTAGTCATATCAGTTAAGATAACTAATACTTGCATACCTAAGGTAAATGCATAGTATTCAGCAGTAGTTAAAGCCATTTTTGGAGTTAAGATCCTTTCAATAGCTGGGTCATCTGCCAAGTTCATGAATACTGTTAGTTTTTCTAAAGCTCCAGTACGTTCAAAGTCTCTCATGAAGAAGTTTGCTTCTTCGTTGGTAATACCCATAGCTGCGAAAATTACAGCAAATTCATCGTCAGCCCCTAATACTTTAGCTTGTCTAGCGATTTGTACAGCTAAGTCATTGTGAGGTAAACCAGATCCTGAAAAGATAGGAAGTTTTTGTCCTCTCACTAATGTGTTCATTCCGTCAATGGTAGAGATACCAGTTTGAATAAATTCTTCAGGGAATTCACGAGAAGCAGGGTTCATAGGAGCCCCATTGATATCTAATTCTTCATCAGGAATAATTTCTGGTCCACCGTCAATAGGTTTACCAATACCGTTGAAGATACGACCCATCATGTCTCTGGATACACCGATTTTTGCGGTTTGACCAGTGAATCTAGTTTTAGTATCTTTAGTGTTTAAGTCAGTAGTTCCTTCGAATACTTGGATAACAGCAACATCTTTAGTTACTTCAAGAACTTGTCCACTTCTTTTTTCACCAGTAGGTGTTTCAATATCTACAATTTCATTGTAACCAACGCCTTCTACCCCTTCAACAATCATTAAAGGACCTGAGACTTCGGATACAGTAGTATATTCTCTAGTTTTAATATTTGTATTCATGTTTAAGCCTCACTGCATTGTTTTACAACTGCAGCTTGAATATCTGCAATTTTTGCATCAAATTCATCTTGTGGTATATATTTCATTTTACCAATTTCTTCTTTAACAGGTAAAGCTGCAATAGTTGCAATTGGAGCTCCTCTGTTAACAGCTGCAAGAGATTCTTTGTAGAATAAGAGAATAGTTTTTAACATTTGGTATTGTTTAGTAGGAGCACAGTAAGTGTCTACATCGTCAAATGCATTTTGTTGTAAGAAGTCTTCTCTTAACATACGAGTAGTTTCTAAAGTAGCTTGGTCAGTTTCAGGTAAAGCATCAGGACCAACCAATTGTACAATTTCTTGTAACTCAGATTCTTTTTGTAATAAACTCATAGCTTGGTCACGAGTTGCTCTCCAATCTGCAGCTACGTTTTCAGCCCACCAGCCTTCAATACTGTCTACATATAATGAATAACTTTGTAACCAGTCAATTGAAGGGAAGTGACGTTTATCTGCAAGAGATGCATCTAATGCCCAGAACACTTTACAGATACGTAAGGTGTTTTGAGTAACAGGTTCGGATAAGTCCCCACCAGGAGGAGATACAGCACCAACTACAGAAATAGATGCTACATGAGGTTCTGAACCAATAGTTTCTACTCTTCCTGCTCTTTCATAGAATTGAGCTAATCTAGATGCTAAGTATGCAGGGTAACCTTCTTCACCAGGCATTTCTTCTAATCTTCCAGAAATTTCCCTCATAGCTTCAGCCCATCTAGATGTTGAATCAGCCATAAGTGCTACATCGTAACCTTGATCACGGTAATATTCAGCAATAGTAATACCAGTATATACACATGCTTCACGAGCTGCTACTGGCATGTTAGAAGTGTTTGCAATAAGAACAGTTCTGTCCATTAATGGGTTACCAGTTTTAGGGTCTTCAAGGAATGGGAATTCAGTAAGTACTTCAGTCATTTCATTACCACGTTCTCCACATCCAATGTATACAACGATGTCTGCATCTGCCCATTTAGCTAGTTGTTGTTGTGTAACAGTTTTACCAGATCCGAAAGGACCAGGAATAGCAGCTGCCCCACCTTTAGCTACAGAGAAGAAAGTATCTTGTGCTCTTTGACCAGTTACTAAAGGTACATCTGGATCCAATTTCCTTACATAAGGACGGCTTTTTTTAACAGGCCATTTTTGGAGCATTTGCACTTTTTGACCGCCAACTTCAGCAATATCTTCTAAAATAGTGTATTCTCCTTCAGCTGCAATTTCAGTAACTTCTCCTTCAAGTGCAGGAGGAACCATAATTTTGTGTAATACTGCAGATGTTTCTTGAACTTCACCAAGCACATCTCCAGCTTTTAAAACATCTCCTACTTTAGCAACAGGTTTGAATTCCCATTTTTTCTCTTTGTTAATGGAATCTACATCAATACCTCTAGCAATGAAATCACCAGAAGCTTCTCTGATGATTCTTAAAGGTCTTTGAATACCATCAAAAATGGAACTCATTACACCAGGACCGAGTTCTACGGATAATGCTCCACCAGTACATTCAACTACTTCACCAGGTTGGATACCTGCTGTTTCTTCATATACTTGGATAGTTGCGGTGTCACCTTCAAGCTCAATAATTTCTCCAATGAGCTTTTCGTTACCGACCCTAACCATCTCAAGCATCTGAGCCCCTCTCATACCATCTGCGACAATAACAGGCCCAGCAATCTTAATAATATTTCCTTCAATAATCATTTAACCATCTCTACCCCGATAACTCTTCTAATAAGGTCATTTATTTGATCAGATGATCCTTCAGAGGACCCCTCTTTATCAGGTATTTCAATTATCATTGGTAAAACACTTGAACCAATTTTCCTATTAATATGTTCTCTTATTTCATTTGCCATTAATTGAGTAATGATAATAATTGAAATTTCGTCTTCTAAAAATTTATCAAAAGCTGCAATAGCTTCTTCAGAAGTTTTTACAACAACTGCTTGTTTGACACCACCAAGTCTAAAACCAGAAACGGTGTCAATATCACCAATAACTGCTACTGAACTCATATTAACATCTCCATGATTTTAGCATTAGGGAAGTCTGTTTCTCTTTTTGCTCTTGCAATAATTTTTAAATTTTTAATTTCGTTTTCTTTTTGACTTAAATAACCAATAATTGGACCAATACCTAATGGTTTTTTAGATGATAAAGATTTTGAATATTCAGAAGCGTAAACATCTAATGCTTTTTCGAATACTGCAACTGATCCAGTTTCATTGTAAACTGGCATCACATCAGTTAATGCACTAGAATATTTGGTACCTTCTAATCCAGATACTACATTTGTAACATCAGGAGATTCCATTAAATCTTTAAGTTTCCATTCACGTAATTGGTATCCTTCATCTAATATATAAGGAGAGATTGCATCATAATCAAGGCCATCTTCTTTAGCCCTTATAATTAGTTTAAGATTAGCTACATCCACTTGAGTTCCAACATATGCATATAAAATTTGTTTATTTTCATCGGAAGGAACATCAGTAGAACGTAATAATTTGCCCAAGTAATATTTATCTAAAGCAGATTCTAATGGAAGAATCATGTTAGTATTTTCATATTGTGGAAGAGCATCCTCTAAAACTGTAGCATATTCAGTGTTATCCAAACTTGTAACAACATCAGTTACATTTTCAACATCAGCTAAAGATTCTAAATCACTGTATAAAGCACCACAAGGAATTAATAATTCTTTGGTTTCATCAGCGCCATAGCCAACTTCTTTTGCAGTTAAAATACTTTTAATATTGTCAATGTCTGCTTTTTTAGACATTACTGCGAAAGGAGCTTTGATATCTTTAGGAGCTAATCTTGCAATGAACTCGTAAGTATTAGCACGTTCAACGTCTAATGCTTTGTCAAGTGGATATTCATCTAAAACATCAGCATATTCAGGAAAACCTTTGAGATAATTTTCAACTTCTTCAACATTGTTAGTTTCAACAATTTCAGAAATTTGTTTTTCATCAAATAATCTTCCTTTTCTAGCTCTTACTCTTGCACTGGGATTAAGATAAGGATAAATGTCCAAAATTGGTCTAGATGTAATGATTACTACTACTGCACCAACAACAAGTAATGAGATTACACAAAATACTAAGAATGTTTCTTGTGTAAGTCCAACAGAACTTATTAAAGTAGCAATTTGATCTGCCATAATTTATCCCCCTAATTTATTTAAATAATACATTAGCAACTTCACTACGTAAGATACTTTTAAATCTTTCTAATCTTGCTTCAATAGTGTTATTTACTTCAATATCTCCATTACTAGTTTTTAAGATTGCTCCACCAATAGTATTGATAGGTTCACCTAATTCGAATTTGATTCCTTCAACTTCGAAAGTATTATCTGAAGATATTTCACTTTTAAATTGATTTGTGTCAGCTTCATTTAATTGAATAATTAAATCATCACTACCAATTTCATCAGCAGCTTCTTTAATCATTTTAATTAATGAATCTTCGTAATCTGCACTTTTTGAAGAAGCTTTTTCTTTTAATTCACCAATAGCTTGACTGAAAGCAGCTTCGATTACTTCTTCTTTAGCGCCTAATTTTGCTCTACGAGCATTCATCTTAGCTTCAGAGATAATTTGCTGATATCTCATATCAGATTGCTTTTTACCATTTTCTAAGATTCTTGTTTTTTCAACTTCAGCAGTTTTATCAGCTTTTGCTTGAATAGCTGAAACTTCTGCATTAACCTCTTGAATGATCACATCAGCTTTCTCTTGGGCTTCAGACATAATGCTTGAAACAATTTTATCTGTGCCTGAGCTCATATAAATTGCCCCCTTAACCTAAGATTCCACCGAATACCATAAGTAAAATAGCAATCAAGAAACCGTAAATAGCTTGTGTCTCTGGTAATGCAGAGAAAATAATACCACGAGCAAACATATCATTGTCTTCAACAATAGCACCAACAGAAGATGCTGCTGCCATACCTTGTCCCATACCAGAACCTAAACCAGCGAAACCAATAGATACACCTACACCGATAGCTACAATACCTGCTTCAGTTGGTAATCCTTGACCTCCACCTAATAATCCTGAGAATACTAATAATAAAATTGCAACCAAGAACCCGTAAATAGCCTGAGTTTCTGGTAATGCAGAGAAAATAATACCTCTTGCAAACATGTCATTGTCTTCTGCTACTGCTCCCACAGAACCAGCAGCTGCCATACCTTGCCCTAAACCGGAACCTAAACCGGCAAATCCAATTGCTACTCCAGCACCAATAGCTGCTAAAGCAGTACCTAAAGCAATTTCTACCATATTTAATTCACCTTTGAAATAATATTGATTTTATAATTTAATTTAAGATTATAAATGAAAAATTTTTAATTTATTTAAGTTTTGTAAATGTCCTATTTACTTTGAAAGCTTCGAATTTTCCTTTACCACTCATGAAGAATTGTGAGAAGAACTCTACATAATTAAGACGTAAAGCATTAATAAATGCACCTAATACCTGGAAAGCGAAGTTTGCAATATGTCCAAATATAAATATTAATATTGCAAGTACAATACCAACAGACGGAACCATGTTATTTAACATTTGTGCTAAGATGTTTACTGTCATAGCAATACCACCAGTAGCCAAACATAATGCTAAAAGACGTGCGTAAGATAAAATATCTCCCATGTAACCGAAAATATCCATTACACCATATGCACCATTAGCCCACACTAACATTCCAATAGTTGCAATAATTAAAATTCCACCTAAAGCCATACCAATCATACCGATTGCAGGCATCATGAAACCTAAAGCGAGGAAAATAATACCAGCTTCGAAAACAAACCAACAAATTTGAGATCCGATAGCTTCTTTCACATTACCGTATCTTAAGTTGTCAATAGCACCAATAATGAAACCAATGTTGGTATAAAGAAGACCAACTCCAATAGCTATTAATAAAATAGTATCAGGGTGTTTGAATGCTTCAACAGGAGCAAATACGGTCGGTAAACGGAATCCTGCAAGTCTCTCTGGGAAATCCCCAATAAAACCATTAGTTATCAGACCTAGAATAACTGCCCATAGACCAGACCATACTAAAATCCAACCAAAGGAACGCATAGAGTCTTTAATTTTACCTAAACCTCTAATTAGCACAATACCAATTGCAGATACAGCAAATCCATAAATTGCATCAGTTAAACAGAAACCGAAGAAGAATGGGAATGTAATTGCAACAAATATTGTTGGATCAATTTCATTGTAACGTACTGGAGAGTACATATCTACAAGGAATTCGAAAGGTTTTGCATACCATCCATTTTGTTGTAAAATAGGAACATCTTCATCATCAGTACCTTCAATTTCAATAGTTTCAAAGGCACAATGTCCCTCAGAACTTTTTTCAACTAATTGTTCAACTTTTTCAGTATCTTTTATAGGTACCCATGCTTCAAGAACATAAGCATCTTTAGTTTGAACAAAAGATGAAAGTATTTCGTTCTTATCTTTTTCATTTTCTAATTGTTCTTTGAGAGCCAATATTTCATCATCCCATTGCTCAGCGACTGCTCTTAATTCAGTTTTAACAGCAGCACGTTCTGATTCAATAGTTAATAAACGGGAATCAGCACTTGAAATAACATGTTGAGGAGTACCTTCAACATTGCCTAATTCAATTTTCTCAAAGTCGAATTTACGAAGTGTTGAATAAACATCATCACTAAATTCTTTTAATGTCACTACAGCGATAATTTCACCGTCATCATCATCCATAGAAACAGTAAATATTTCTAATTCATCAGTCAAGTTACTTAATTCATTTTTGATTTCTGAAGTAGATTCAGCATCAATCCTTCCAACAGTAGTAGAAGTGTACTTTGAATCTTTTAAAAGCGCCAAATCCATGTCAAAATTAGATAAACGTTTAGCCAAACTTTTATTAGACTTTAGTTCACTTGTTTCTGAGTCGAGTGCAGCAAGTTTGCCTTCAATAACACTTGTTTTACTTTCCACCTTAGCTAATGTTTCTTTAGCTTTTTCAATGAAATCAGGAGTATCCAATTTATCTACTTCTTTTTGAACTGGCATATCAGGACTAATAAAAGACATTAAAGTGTCTTTTAACCCATGGCCTTCTGATATAGAATTTCCTAATAGTTCAGATATACCATTTGTTTTCATTAGAAGTGAAGATAACTTACCTGTGTAAGGTGTAGCTTTTGAAGGAGTTACTAATTCTGCTAATTCAGGATCTTGCTGAATGCTTTCAGAAATATCACTGACTTGTATAAGTCCTGACTCGTGGAGAGCATCCACTGTAGGGGCTACATACTTATCTAGTGTAACAATTCTAATTTTACGCATCCTAGCTGTCTTGAACATATAAACTCACACTACAATATATTTTTGACAATAATAGAAGCAGCTTCATCAACATTACCCATAGCTTTATCTTTTAAAGCTTTAACTTCAACTTGGGACTGTTCAGCGATAGATTGTGCTTCTTTTTTAGCTTTATCTTCTGCATCAAAAACAGTTTTTTGAGCTTCCTCTTCTGCTGCAATTTTAACTTCTGAAACGGATTCCCCAGCTTTTAAATTAGCATCAGCAATCAAATCTTTTGATTGCGCTTGTGAATCCTCAATAAGTTTTTCAGCATCAGATTCTGCTTTTTTTATCATTGCGATTGCGTCTGATATCTCTGCCATAATTAATCACCATGGTGAACTTATCTTTGTTGTGCAATATATATATCTTTTACTATTCAATATTTAAAAAAATAGTTAAAATTGAAAATAAAAGAAAAAAAAGTATTCAAATTGATAAATTCATGTATAAAAAAGTGGTAAAAAAAATAAAATATAAATTAATTATCTATAAAACCATTTTAAAATTTTATTAGGTAATTTCTCCAAATAAGCAAGAATAGCAATTATAATTATAATTGCACCCACAACAACAAACTCCAAATTATATGGGAATGCAAGTAACATATATCCCGCAACGACAACAATAATACCTTCAAAAAAGAAAATAGCTTTTGTCCAACTTGGGTTAAACATAATAATCATATAAGCAACCGCTATCATAATTAATATAATTGCAGTAGCAATGACATCAGAAGTTATTGGTTGATGCCTTAAGAACGGAAGAATTCCCCATATGATTAACAATAGAGACGCTAATACACCAAGTAATTTAAACATTTTAACATTTGCCATAATAACACTACTTTTTATTTTAGTTTCATAATATTTATATCATTTCATATAAATTAGTATACATGGAAAGAGCAGTTTGGATAATTTTAAACAATAACTTTTCACTAACATTAGACAGTGAAATAAAAGATGAAAAAATAGTTGATAAAAAATTTTCACCTGGAAAAGACCTTTGGACATCAGAACTTCCGAGATTATGTTTTAGTGATGAAAATATTCAAAAAGATTATGATGTTTTTATCTCAGACATTATTTCATTATTCACAGAACCAAGTGTTGATAAAGTATTTATTGATGCGAAAATAGGTGAAGAATCTGAATATGTTAATGCTAAAAATCCATTAGTTATAAGAAAAATAGAAGAATATAATGTAGATGAAATTATAGAATAGATGTAGCTTTTTTTAATATTTCATCCATATCACTAAATTCTAACGGATTACCTTCATCATCGACATTTTCAGTAGTAATCAATACATTTGGAGAAGCCCATAGATAGGAATAGGTAAAATATAATACATTTATTAATAAGACTGGTCCGACATATAAAAAGGCAATAATTAAACAGATTACATGAATTAAAATGTTACCATATCTCTTTTTATGCATTAAAATGTAATTATTATCTTTTTTAGTGACTTTAAATTTTTTTAAAGAAAGCTCCTTAGATATTTTCTCCATATCATTATAATTATCCGAAGGTAAAATAAAAAGTTTCATTTTAATCTTTATATACTACAAACTCATCCAACAACTTTCTTGGAGTTTCACGAGGTTCAGCATTACCATATCCAAGTGGAGTGAATAATACCGGTTCTTCATTTTCTTCTAAACCTAAAAATTTATGAGCCTTATTTTTCTTAAATGCTCCAACATAACAAGTTCCAAGACCCACATCAGTGGCGGCTAGAATCATATAATCCATCACGATAGTAGCATCAATATCTGCAATGTTTTTAGAATCCCATGGTCTTACCCAAGCTTCATTTCTAATAGCTACAACACATAATACATAGGGTGCTTATATGAACCATCTTGCAGAGTATATATCAGATAATTCTTTACCATATTTTTTAGTATCAATTACATAAACTTTGAATGGTTGTTTGTTAACCCCAGTAGGGGCTATTGTTGCTGCATTTAAAACATATTCAAGTTTTTCTTGCTCCACTTCTTTATCTAAGTATCCTCTTACACTGTATCTTTCGTTAATTACATCTATAAATTCCATTGTTATCTACCTTTTTGTTGATATATTACATCATCAAGATCACAAAATCTTCTAAATTCATCTTCATCCATTTTTTCTTCATGAATATGTGCAATAATGCCAGGAATCCTTCCAATTATGAATATTCCCAATCCCAAATCTGGAGTGAAACCTAAATCTGATAAAATAGCTGCATTTGCACCATCCACATTAAGTCTAATCTGTTTTTTTTCATATATCAAATCTTCAAGAGCCAATGCTAATTTTATATGAGGTCCAATAAAACCTTCTTTTATAACAATTTCCATTAATTTATCCGCTCTTGGATCAGCATTATGATACCTATGGCCAAATCCGGGGACTTTTTTATCTTTAAGGACATAATCTTGATAAATTTCAATAGCTAAACTAGCAATTTGTTTGTTGTTAATATCAGAATCATCAGTCAAATATAATGAGTTAATTTTTGATTGATATAAATCCATTGCCTTTTCTATAGCTCCTGCATGTTTGTGTCCAAATGACAATAATGCCCCTGCCACTGCAGAATTAACTGGCGAACCTGAAGAAGTGACGATACGTGCTGTTTGAGTGCTTGGTGGAGTTACACCATGGTCACAAAAAGAAACCAAAACATGATTGAATATTTTTCCTTCTCTAATAGAAGGCAATCTTCCTCTTAAAAGTAAAAAAACCATGTCCCCATATCGTATTTTTTCAATCAAATCTCTTTGATTATATCCTCTTGTGACGATTTTATCTGTTTCAACACGTGAAATCGCTGTTTTTAAAGAATGCCTATTAATTTTAAAATTATTTTCTTGCATTTTACGCTACCCATTCTATCAATTATATTAAAAGTAATCTTATAATTATATATAAATATTTACAATTTTAATGTTGCTACTCTTGGCTCCACAAAACAAGAAGGTCTGATTGATACTATTCTAACACCACTTGCCCTTTGATTTCCAATATTTAAGTAAGTGCCTAAGACAGTAGTTTTACCACCCAATCCCATAGGCCCAATACCAGTTTCATTTAATCTTTGAGTTATTTTCCGCTCATGTTCACTCTGATTATCTAAATTACCATAAGTAATTGATTTTAAAAGAAGAGAAGTTGCTTCATAGTGTGTTCTACCTATACCAATTGATGGAATTGATGGAGTACATCCTAACATTCTTAGAGACTTTTCAAGCCACAAACACGCTGTGTTAATCACATTATCAAAAGATCTTTTATGATACACACTAAGTGTTTTCGCTCTAATTTCTGGACCTCCCCCTTCAAGCAAAAAATGAATATTTAATGTATCAGAAGAGATATTCCTTTTATATGTTGATTCGTCATTTACATTATCAATTAATATGGATGCCGGGTAAAGCATGCCGGGTTTTTCAAATAACCCTTCGCTTTGTTCAATTCTTTGAACATCATCACCTTTAACTGCCATAGGTCTTGCTGGAAGATTGTTTAAACCTAATCTTATCCCTTCATGAATTTTATTTATTAATTCCCCTGAAATTTCTCTATTTTCACCAATTTCAATAATTACATGAGGAATACCCGTATCATCACATAGTGGGAATTTAATATCCTGTGCCACTTTGTAATTTTCTAAAATTTGCTCAAATGCCCATTTAGCATTTTCATTATCTTCAGATTTAATAGCTTTTTTTAATGCATTGTATTTATCTTGGGAAAGAGTGGTTGATGCATCAATGATTGCTTTTGAAATATCATCTAAAAGGCTCATATAATCACTCTGGAATGGATAAATCATTGGATTTTGAAGGAGATACAATTGAATCAGGACAATATTCGTCAATTATCCTTTTTACGAGTGCCACTTGTTTTATACGAGCTATTGCTTCTTTTTCTGTTGTGTCCCAATTATGATTTACTGCAATTGAACCGCCTGTTTTTAAATAAACGGGAGACGCAACTTTAATGAATTTTGGAACTTCATAATGCCTTATAAAACCACCAGTTGACTTTGGATTTTCAGTATGTAAATCAATTGACATATCGCAAGCATCCCTAATAGCTGCAATCATTGGAATTTGCAAATCTCTTACAGGATTAAGTGAATTAAGTCCTTGAGCTTCAAGTAATTTTGCAGAAGCCGGATTAGAATGACCTGCATGAGCTGATAATTTAAAATGAACAGTACTTGGAATTACACCATCAGCCCTCATTTGATTCAATACCCAAAGTAATCCTTCATCATACAATAATATTCCACGAACTCCTAATCTACAAGCTCTTTTTACATCTTCAATTGCATAAACTAAATTATCATAGCCTCTAAGACGATAGCCAATCCTACTTCCTTCTTTTGTATGGACTGTTGCTGAAGTATCATAAGTTGCTCTTGGACCTACTGCTAAGAATAATTCACATTCATAACCAATAGCAAAATCAACCATCTTTTTAATCTCTTCATCAGTCAACATCATTATTCCTTTTGTTTGAGTAACTCTGTGAATAAAAATGTCTTGTTTAATTGATTCAGTTAGAAGTGATTCCATTGTTTTTGGAGATTGAATTCCCGGAACTTCAAAACGATATTGCCCACCATCTCCAAAGTATTTGTCAGATTTGAAATCATCAGAAGTTTCGTTTATACCTATCTTTTTAAGGAATTTTTTTGTATTTTCCATATTATCTACTCATTCAATTTACGAACAACATATTTCATGTTATACTCTTCAAGAGAATCAATGACAGTTAACTTTTTAATATCATAATGAGGATTTAAACCCTTGAATTTATCAATTAATTCTCTTAATTGTAGAGGATTTTCAAAATCTCCTTTTGGAAGGAATGTGATATTTTGAAAAATTCCATTTCTAAAAACATCATCTAATTTAATTATAACATTTGAAGGCCTTTTATCCGGATATAACTCATTTAATTTGTCATCAGATAAAATTATCATTCCATTTACTATGTTTTTAATAGCATTTACATCATCAACAGTCGAATAATTTTCCAAAAGGCCAAATTCAATTAATTGATTAATTTTATCAACACTAACTTCGCCAACAACAAGTGAAATAGCAACAGCATATGGTAGACTTTGTTTTAACTCTTCCATATTTTTAGGATGGAAGTTATTGTGTTCTGCTGCAACTTCATAAGTTTTAACTGCAACATTTTGAATATGATCATATTCATCACCTATGCTTGCTTTAAGCTTTAATGCAGTGTCTATTGATGAATGCAAGTGTCTACAGAATGGATACTTTTTAAAATAAATATCCCTAATTCTTACTTTCCCAATGTCCTTTAGAGCATTTTCAAAAGAAAACTCACCCATATCCTGATCAGTATTATCCAAAACCATTGTTTTTAAGAATCCTTCATCCCCTTCAAGTATAGTTCCACTACCAGTAAAACCATTTCTTGCAAGGAATGCTGATAAAACCCCTGCATGCGCTGCCTTACCAACATGCAATACTTTACCCATGGATCCCCCATGATCAGATTCCAAAAGACCTGCCGCCTGAGTTCCACATAAACCTAATGCATTTAAAATTTGTTTTTCATCAAGTTTTAATAATTTAGAAGCAACAGCGCCTGCAATAAATGTTCCGATTGTCCCTGTTGTATGAAATCCTTTATTTCTATGTTTCGGATTTACAATCTGACCCATTAAAATTCCAACTTCATAACCTACAATAACACCTTCTAAAAACTCCCTACCAGTTAAATCATAAGCTTCTGAAATTGCAAGTGCTGTTGGAAATATCACAGAACCTAGATGGAGATGAGCTCCCCTATGACCATCATCCAACTCCAAAACATGAGCTGCAACACCATTTACAAAAGCAGCGCTTAAAATATCCGTTTTTATATTCTGACCAATAATAGATGCACTTAAATTTGAATCAAATTTTGCTGAAAATATCTCTCCAATTGTATTTAAAGCAATGGTAGGTGCTTCCTCACCCATTCCCCTATAGGTTACTCCAAAAAAATCTAAAAAAGCAGCTTTTACAGTGGTTAGTGATTCCACAGTTGCCTGTTCATAGCGATAGTTCGATATAAATTTAGAAATATTTTGTAAAAACATAAAACATCTATCATAAATATATGTAAAAAGTAGTATTAAAATAGATAAGTTATGATTTTAACATGAAAAAATAGATTACCATTTAGGCAATCCATGACCTACCAAAACATCTTTATCATCCAAAAATTTGGATAATTCTATTCTCTCTTCACGAGCAAGTTGAGAATCCATATTTACACTAGTCATTAAATAAGGTGCCAATTCATTAAATTCTCTTTGTTCTTTAGTATATCCTTTAGGGTTTACTAAAATATCGCCTGAAAAAATAATATCATCCAATGTTATAATAACTTCCCCTTTAGAGTGCCCCCCCATTGCCATTATAAAGTTTAAATGTTAATCCTTCAATTTCTACCCTGCCAATACAGTCAAAAAGTCCTGTATTCCCATTATCAATTATTACCAATTGTTCCATTTTAGGTGGAATATAATTAGATAAAATCTTACTTATTTTAACATATGACTCATGATGTTGATATTGTTCTCTGAAGTTAAGCATGCCCTCATTTTCAAATTTAAAGTTTTCATAAGCTAATTTTGACACATATATTTTTTCAAATAACTCAACCATACCACAATGATCAATATCAGGATGAGTAATAATTGAATATTTTTTATAATTATCAAAATCAGGGATTAAAAACTCCAGCAAATTTCTCATTTCTTGAATATATGTTCTAAAACCTGAATCAATGAAAATTAATGTTTCATTCTTTTTAATAATATAAACATTAGATCCGCAGGGCGGTTCAATTGAATAAATTATATACTCATCATATTCCTTAGAATTGACTCTTGGTTTGAAATTAAATCCCCTGTATTTATTTAATAAATTACCAAATCTAGCTATATAGTTAAAAGTTTTGTGAGGACTTGAATCATTCTCAGCGAGTAATTGCATTAATAAATTAGAATTTTCAATTAAATCATATATACTATCATTATCAAGATCCAATTTACTGGCTAATTCATTAGCAAATGAGATATAAAAAACTGTATTATCTAAGTTTTTCTCCGTTTTATCATAATTAATGATTCTGACATTGCAAATTTTAGTAGCTTCTTTTAGAAATTCATCAACTTTAATCGGATCATCTATAAATAAAGCCATTTGAAAATCCTGATAATCCGTATTATTTTCTTGTGAGCTAATATAAGAAATATTGAAATTAAATTCACTTATTAATTCGAGAATTGGAAGTAAATAATTAGGTTTATCCAATAATTTAAATTCCATTAGCATAACATTAGAATTATCCTGTTTAAACAAAAGACCATCATTTTTTAAAAGTTCATATGCTTCATTAATCTTAGATTCTACTCCATCAACATCAATAAACAAGATATTAGTATCAATAGAATTATTATAGCTTACACGAGTAATATTTAAACCTAAGTTCGATATAATTTTAGTTGGCTTTAAAAATGAACCTGGCTTATTAGGTATTTTAGTTATAAACGTCTTTTTCATTAAAATCACTTAATAGATAAAAAAAAGTTATATTTGAACACCGGTGAAAACTAATATGACATGTGCAACAAGTGCAGAACCTAAATAAGTAGAGGCAATAACAAGGATTGTAATAATAACGGCTTTTGGACCCAATACTTTAAATTCATCCCAACTTTTACCCATACCAATACCCACATATGCTAAAAATACAGTGACAATAGATATTAATTCAACATGAGAAACATAATAAAGTAAAGTTTCAGAGGTAGGCATTCCAGGAAATGCGAGGACAATACCAATTATACTGATATAAATAATTGAGGAGATATCTAATGGCAAATATCTCTCCATCCAAACACCTGCAAGAGTAATTAATGACAAAATAAACATACCAATTAACGAAACACCAATAGGGTGTTTGTAACCAATATAATTTCCAATGACAGTAATGACTGAAAATATGGCTAAAAGTAAAACCCAATTTAAAATACCATGAACGGAAATATTCTCGGATTCATCAATAATATCAACCATTTAGTCATCCTCCGTTTCTACAATAGGTTCTTTTCCAATCATAGGTTCTAAAATTGAATATAATTTTTCTGTTAAAGGAATAGCAATAAATATTACAATATAAATACCAACAGAGAATGAAAGCAAATTACTAAAACCTGCAAACGCCTCAATTTGAGTTGCTAATTGTGGAAATGCCGCAATAGTCGGAGCTAGTGAAGCAGCGTTCATACTTGCACTCCCAACCCCACATGCCATAGCAAATGCATATGGATGTAAAGGCAGTATTGAAACACAAATACTAGTTAAAAAACTAATGAATACAGTTCCAATAATTGTTCCAACAATAAATAAAGCAAAAATTCCTCTTGATTCAGGTGAATTAAAACCATATTTATCAACAACAACTGCAACTTCCGGTTCACGACCAATAGATGAAGTCATACCAATAGATTCACGTTTAAATCCTAGCAATAATGCTATAGGAAGTGCAATTAAAATTGTAGCCAAATGTCCCAATTCTTGCAACATCAAAGCAGGACCCATTTCAAAAATTAAATGGATAGATTGGCCACTAGAAACAGCTAATTTTGCAATTAAAACTCCAATAAATAGCATCATCGCCCCTTCAGCAACCCTAGATTGTTTTCTTTGAATCCAGAAAATAGGTTTCACCAAATAAAAGATTAAACCTAAAACCATCGTATATAATAAAGGCATTATTGAAATTGACACACTATTTGATACCTGAATTTTCATTGGACCAATAAGCTCTGCAATTACAACCAAAAAAAGTACACTAATATGCAATCCATAATCCTTCCAGGGATTCTTTTTTAAAATACGCCTATCAGTTTTATCCCTATAAATATGCCGAATATCTTCCGTACCACTATTTTTCTTTGATATTATTGCCAACCCCTTAAAAGCATAAAAATAAAATTTAATATAAAATATACTCTAAAAATTATCCTATATAAATTGATAGGAAACAGTTCTTAAAAGTTCTAAAAAATAGAATAAAAATAATGAAAAATAGTTAATTATTACACCAAAAGTGAACTTAATAAAATAAGTTATAATTAGTTATATTAAGTATAATCCATTTAATTAATTGTATTTAATCCAAATACATCCTACAAAGAGGTTTTGACAGATGTCTTCTTGCAGAAACTGGTGTTTCATAAAATTGAGTATTTTTTAAAAAACGAGTTACCTTAATAGGAACTTTTTCATTAGATGAAATTTTATTTCCACATTTTTTACATTTAAATCCTTTATTTTTACCTGCAGAAGTCATTCTTTTACCACATTTACAAATTGGATTTTTATATTCAACATCATTTAATTTAATAACTTGAAATTTCTCAATATTGAATGTATTTTGTTCTCCAATTCCTCCAAAAACTTTTATAACATCTCCAGGGCGCAAATGAGAAACAACATTTCTAAAATTTTTTGTTGGTTCATATGCACCACATTCAATCTCACCAGATTCATCGAATATATGAAAGAACATGTGTCCGCCATCAATGATAATAGGTTTATTTTTAACTTCCCCAGTAACCACATAACATCCAAATTGTTTCATAGACGAAATATCAATAGCTTTTTGAATGTGCATGTCAGTATGTTGATTTGTTTTAAAAATGCGCCAATCCACAATCGGTTCTGACACTTGAACAATATTTTTTGCCTTTTTAAGTGATTCAACAGTATTTGATCTGATACCATATAATACTGGACATGGTGTTTTAGGTTCAATTGCAACATAATCTTCAGAATAGTCAATATTTTCAAAAGTTTCTGGGAATGTCTCTTTATCCATCCTATAAACAGATTGATAATCAATTTGTCTTTTAGTTCCATAATTTTCAGAATCACGATATGTTAATAATTCATAAGTATAATCTTCCAAAGGCAAGCTAATAGCTGCAATTGATCCGATAATTCCCCTTCCTTTTTTAAATTTATAAATTTCACATCCAACAGATTGACCAAACTCTTCAGCTTCTTCAATTGTAATAAATTCATAAATTGCTCTGAATGCATAATTCTCCATTTCTTTTGTAATTTTCCCATCATAAAAAATTACACCAGGATTTGTATTATCACAGTCAAACATGGATAGTTTTTCAACCTCTTCTAAAACAATTTTTTTAGCTAATTCCACATTATCCTCATTAGAAATCTTTAAACTAACGCCCCCATTTCCACGAGTTTTAAAACGAGCAAAAGGATTTAATCTTATTAATCTCGGATAATCAACTAGTTTAATCCCATTTTCTTCAAATTTATTAATAATTTGACTTGCCAAATAAGTAGTACACATCCCGTCAGGAGAGTCAGTATCATCTATTCCAATATGTAAAACATTAATTATAATCACCTTAAATATACAAATATATTAGAGTTAAACAATATATATTTTAATTAAGAGGAATCAGGCACTTTCAAGAACTTAAGTGATTTTTAGTAAATCGCATTATCCTCATCCCA
>CAYFRZ010000012.1:0-27978 GCA_964345675.1 uncultured Methanobrevibacter sp. | reverse complement strand
ATATATTAAAAATTTAGACATTGTAGGGATAAAATTTTATCCTATTCTTTTTTTTAAACTTGTCATTATTGTTTCATTTTTAACTAAAAACATTGAATAAAAATATTTATTTAAAAATACTATTGATCTTTTTAATATTTAGTTTAATTTAATAAAAATTTTATAAAAAGAGAGATAATAGGTGCTTAACCAATACATTAAACACCTCGTGTTTTTTTTGGGAAAATTATATATTTGGCAGATTTTTTTTAATTTTCCATCGACTTGTCAAATTAGAGAAATTGTGTAAAATCTAATTCAACACGATTTTTAAATATGGAGATTGTATTATTAGTTGACTAATAATATAAGAGAATATTTTTAGGTATTCCTAAATTTCATCTCTATTAATTACTTTGTCGTCATAGTATATAAATGTATGCATTTTTTTAGGTTAACCTAAAATTTTAAAATTTTTAAAAAAAGAGAATTTAGGAATTGTTCCTAAATTAATTTTTGAATCTCTGAACGCACTGCTTTGTTAACCATGCCTCCATCAGCTTTTCCTTTAAGTTGTTTCATACACATTCCCATTAAAGGACCCATAGCTCCCATTTGACGTTCTTTTATCATTTCTTCATTTTTAGCAACGATTTCTGAAATAATTTTTACAACATCTTCTTCACTAAGCATGGTTAAGTTGCTTTTCTCTGCAATTTCAGCTACATCACTTTCAGGAGCTTTAATAGTTTCAACGGTAAGCTTACGTACACTGTCTTTAGCTATTTTACCTTCTGAGAGTAAATTGAATATTCCTTTAAAGTGATTAAGACCTAAAACGCTAATGTCATGGCCTTCTCTTTTGATTTCACGTAAATCATATGCAAGAAGTGATGCTACAGGAGTTGCATCTACATCAACATCAGCAATAATGGCTTCAAAAATATCTGCTTCTTGTCTTCTAACAAGCTGCACTGCCAAATCTTCACTTAATTTGTACTCTTCAATAATCCTTGCTTGTTTTACATCAGGTAATTCTGGTAAGTTTTTTGCAATGGATTCAACTCTGTCAGAAGTAATTTTGAATAATGGAATATCAGTTTCAAGATACATTCTGTTTGCAGTTGGAAGTGGTCTCATGTATTCAGTATTTCCGTCGTCTAATGCTTTACGAGTTTCTTCAACAACTCCGTTTAGGCCGAATGCCGCTCTTCTTTTTACTTCTTCGAGGGCAGATATTGCAATGTCTTCATCGTGAGCTACAATAATAAATGCATCCTCATCATCAATGTTTAAGTATTCAATTACTTTATCTACTTCTTTTTGGTTAATTCCGTATGCTGGTAACTCATCTGAGTGGAAAATTCCAGATACTCCACGTTTTTTAGCATAACTTGCAATTTCAGTACCAAATCTTCTTCCAGGTTGTACTTCACGACCAATTAGGCCATCATAACCTTTTAAAACTACTGCTTTAATTGTTTCTGCTGATTTTAAAATTTTAGATTCAGTATCTTTAAATAATTCATCTAAATCATGAATTTCATCCAATACTTCTGCGTTTCTAGAAGCAAGCTCTTTTTTAATGTCAATTAAAACTAATTGTCTTTGAATTTCACGGTTTACAATTTCAACCATTAAATCTAAGTCTTGCACACCTTTAATCTCTACACGTGCACCTTCAGCAATAGAAATGTTTAAATCTTGTCTTATTGTTCCAATACCTCTTTTAACATTTGTGCTTCGTAATATTTGGCCGAGCATGTATGCTACTTCACGCACTTGATCAGGATGGTGCATTGAAGGGTCAGTAGTTACTTCTGCAAGTGGTATACCTAACCTATCTAGTCTGAATTCGGTAAATCCGTCTTTGGTTTCAATTCTTCTTGCTGCATCTTCTTCAAGACCAAGACTTTCGACAATAACTTTTCCATATGGTGTTTCTAAGTATCCATCAGTTGCAACCATACCTGTTCTCTGGAAACCACCAGTATTACTTCCATCAATAACTTGTTTTCTCATAGTATGAAATTCATCAACAATGTGCA
The DNA here is from genome assembly GCA_964345675.1 of uncultured Methanobrevibacter sp. Classification (GTDB taxonomy): domain Archaea; phylum Methanobacteriota; class Methanobacteria; order Methanobacteriales; family Methanobacteriaceae; genus Methanocatella. The sequence goes on along the minus strand of CAYFRZ010000012.1, from coordinate 25,951 downwards.
TGTTCATTAAACAAGCAATTGTGATACAAATATCAAGTGCTTCTTCGTTCAAGCTGTGAGGCGGTTCATCATCATTTTCAACAAGACAGGTGTGTTTTGAGAAGTTTTCGTATTTGAAGTTTAAACCTCTTAAAGATTCTTGGAGTGCTGCTCTATCGATTTCTCCAAGTTCTGATTGGGTTGGTCTTAATTTTCTTTGAACTATTTCATCAAAATCATCATCAACAAGTTCTGTTTTACAAGGACAGAATAGTTTATGTGCACTGTTTAATTGTTGGTGAATTTCAAGTCCCATTTTTAATCCTAATTTTTCATAATCCATCCTAATCACCTAGTTTAAGAAATCTTTGATAGAAGATTTTTCACTAAATTCACCTGCAATATTTTTATGCATAATCTCTTTAACTTCACTATAATTGTCACTTTGACCTAATGCCCAACATAATTTTACGTAAGTTGTTTCAGGAGTCATGTCAATACTGGAAATTACACCTGCATCAATAATGTTACGCCCTGTTGAGTAAACATTCATATTTACTCTTCCGTATAAACATTGTGATGTCATAATAACTGGAATATTTTCATCTCTTGCTCTTTTAAATGAATCAATTAAGTCATTTGGAACATGTCCAAGACCAGTTCCTTCAATAACAATCCCTTTATATCCATTATCAATGTGATATTCAATGTAATCAGAAGAGATTCCAGGGAAACTTTTAATGAAACCAACTTTATCTTCAATATCCGTGTTTACTTCTAATTCATTAGTTCCACGTTTGGTGTATGCGTAATTAGGGTTAATGTTAATATTTTTATTTTCAATTTTAGCTATTGGCTGTGCATTTATGCTTCTAAAAGTGTCTCTTCTTGAAGTATGCATTTTTCTAACCTTGGTTCCTTTGTGTAAGTAAGTGTAGTTATCATTTAAGCTGCCGTGCATACATACACAAACTTCTGCAATATTAGATTTTGCAGCAACAACAGAATCGATTAAGTTCATGTTAGCATCACTTGAAGGCCTATCTGAACTTCTTTGAGCACCAGTTAAAACAATTGGTACGGGGGTTTTTAACATAAAACTTAATGCAGCTGCAGTATAATGCATTGTATCAGTACCATGGGCAATTACAACACCGTCAGTTCCATTTGAAATATCATTAGCTATTTCACGAGCTGCTTTTACCCAATATTCAGGTTTCATATCTTCACTTAATATATTATATAATGCTTTGACATTGTAATTTGCATAATCTAATAATTCAGGATTTGCTTTTACAAGGTCAGATGCAGTAAAAGCAGGGTGCACTGCTCCAGTTCTGTAATCAATAACAGATGATACCGTACCTCCAGTTGAAACAATTGAAATATTCTGTTTATTTGGATCTGTTGGAATTTCGCTTTCTCCAAATCCGATTTCAGGTTTTTCACCTTTTTCAATTAAATCAGCAGTAGCATTTTCAATAGCAACTCCGATATTATATCCGCTGGATAATTTTAAAACTAAATATCCATCATCAGCATCCTCTGGTCTGTCGATTAAGATACCAGTATAGTCGATATCTTCCTTGGTAACTTGGATTTTATCTCCTATACTTAAACCATAGGTTTCAATAAATTTCTCAGCATTTTCTTTGTAAGTCATTAAATCACACTATGAATTGTTTTTTAACCATTCTGCTCCTGCTTTTAAAACATCAATGTTTACATCAATTACTTTTGGTTTAGATGCAAACATGTCACGAATAGCATTCTCATATGATTCAACTTTTAAAGCATCAGTTAATTCAGTTAATGCACCAAGTAATGCAGTGTTTGCAGTTCTTGCATTTCCATGTTCTTCTGCAATGTCTACACAAGGCATTGAAATTACATTAACATTTTTATCTGTTTCAAATTCACCAATTTTTGAATCATAAAGTATTGTTCCTCCAGATTTCACATCTTGTGAGAATTGTTCCAATGAAGGTTTATTCAAAGCAATAAGAATATCAATTTCGTCTACTACTGGTGTTCCTATAGTCTTATTGGAAATTGCAACGGAACAATTGGATTTTCCCCCTCTTTGTTCAGGTCCGTAACTAGGGTACCATGAAACATGTTTTCCTTCATCACAAGCAGCATGAGCAATAGTAAGTCCTGCACTCAGTACTCCTTGACCTCCAAATCCGGAAATTTTAATGCTTGTTGGAGTAATGCTTGCATCATCAACATAACCGGAATTTCCATCTCTATTAACGTTAAATATTTTGTCTAGTGTTTCAGTTGAGAAGTCACTAATCGGTCTTTGAATAGGTTCTCTTTTGTATAAATCATTTCTGAAGTTTTTAACAGGGAATTCTTTTTCCATTTGTTCTTCGATGAATTTTTGAGCTCCTTTAACATCTTGTTTTAAGTTGGTTGGACAAGGGGATAAAATTTCAACAAACGAATATCCTTTTCCTTCTTTTTGAACAGTTAATGCTTGTTTAATCGCATATTTTGCAAGCCTAATTTTTAATGGATTTGCGAGAGAAACTCTTTCAATGTATACTGGAGCTTTTAAAGTGTTAATTAACTCACACATATGGGTAGGGTGTCCTGTGTAATTAGGGTCTCTTCCAGTTTGACAAGTAACAGTTTTTTCTCCGATTAAAGTAGTTGGAGCCATTTGTCCACCTGTCATTCCATATACTGTATTGTTTACAAAGAATACTGCAATTTTTTCTCCCCTATTAGCCGCTTGTAATGTTTCGTTTAAACCGATGGATGCAAGGTCTCCATCTCCCTGATAGCTCATGACAATTGAATCATCTTCTGCTCTTGAAATACCAGTAGCTACTGCAGGTGCTCTTCCATGAGCAGTTTGGAAATTTCCACAGTTAAAGTAGAAATATGCATATACTGAACATCCAACAGGAGAAATCATTACACATCTATCTTGGATTCCAAGTTCATCCATACATTCTGCGATTAATTTATGTATAATTCCATGTCCACAACCGGCACAATAATGAGTTGATTGGATATTATTTCCTTTTCTAGGATATTCTTCTAAAAGGGATTGTGGATTTCTACGTACTTTTAATTCATAATCTTTACTAATTTCTTTATCAATCATTTTCCCACATCCTCAGTCAATAATATTTGGACTAGCTTTTTCAGCACTTCTTTTAGATAAATCCATGTTTGGATCTTCAAATCCAGCTATTTCATAAATTTTAGAAAGAATTTGTTTTAATTCAATTAAGTTTCCACCCATTCTGTTTACAATGTGTGTCCCTTCTCTTCTAAGTGCTGCAAATTGAACATCTGCTAATAATTGACCATTACTCATTTCAACAGAGATAAATTCAACATCGTTATCTGCTAATTCCTTAATTCTTTCAGTTGGGAAAGGAGATAATGTGATCGGTCTTAAAAGCCCAGCTTTTATGCCATGTTCACGGCTTTTATCAACTGCAGATCTTGCGATTCTACTGCTAATACCATATGAAACTAAAACGATATCTGCATCTTCAACTTGATATTCATCAATAATAACTTCTTCAGAATCAATTTTTGAATATTTTTCTTGAAGTTTGTAGTTGAAGTCTTCTAATTCATCAAAATCATTGAAAATTGAAGTAATGAGATTTTCCCTAGTGTTTTCATTTCCTCTAACTGCCCAAGATTCATCAATTTCAGGTTCAATGGCTTCAGTTGGAAATTCTAATGGTTCTGCCATTTGTCCTAAAGTACCATCTGCTAAAACAACAACAGGATTTCTCCATTTATCTGCAAGTTCAAATGCTTTCATGGTTAAATCACACATCTCCTGAACACTGTTTGGAGCCAAAACTATGTTTTTATAATTTCCATGACCTCCCCCTTTAACAATTTGATTGTAATCACCTTGCTCGGGTCCAATGTTTCCAAGTCCGGGTCCCGCTCTCATAATATCTACAATAACTGCGGGCAATTCTGCACCGGCAAGATAAGTAAATCCTTCTTGCATTAAACTAACACCCGGTCCTGATGATGCAGTCATAACTCTGTGACCAGTTCCGGATGCACCATAAACCATGTTAATGGATGCTTCTTCACTTTCAGCTTGAACAAACTTTCTTCCAACCATTGGGAAGTATTTTGATGCTTCGTGTAAAATTTCACTTGCAGGTGTGATTGGGTATCCAAAGAAACAATCACAACCAGCATACATTGCACCAATAATAACTGCGGTATTTCCTTTTACCATTTGATTGCTCATTCAATTCCCTCCTTTACTAGCTACTTTTGCTTTAATCATTTTTGCAATAGAATCATTAGCAATATTTTTTATTTGATGTACTTCTAATCCTAATGGTTCTGGACAAGTAAAGTAACAATCTTTACATCCAGTACAACCATTACCGCTATAATAAGCAAATTGATATCCTGCGTTATTCATGTCTTCACTAAGTAAAATTGCATTTTGAGGACATCCAACTATACATCTCATACAGCCTTTGCAAATCTCTTTATTAATAACTGGGTAAGATATCTCTTCTTCAATCATTATATCATCTAATTAAATTTTTGTTGATCTTTTTCTCTGATTTCAACTCTTCTAGTTTTTCCACTGATGGTTTCAGGAATTTCATCTACATATTCAACCATTCTCGGATATTTATATGGGGCTGTAACATGTTTAACATGATTTTGAATGTCTTTTGTAAGTTTATCTGATGGTTCATACCCTTGTTGTAGAACAATTGTTGCTTTAACAATTTGACCTCTTACTTCATCAGGATAAGCAGTAATTGCACAATGTAAAACTGCTTCGTGGGATAAAACTGCGCTTTCTACTTCGAATGGTCCAATACGATATCCTGAAGATTTAATAATGTCATCGTTTCTTCCAACAAAGTGGACATATCCATCTTCATCCACCCATGCAGTATCTCCGCAGTAGTAATAACCATCATGACATTGTTCTTTTTGTTTTACAGGATCTTTATAATATTCTTTGAATAATCCTGGTGTTGGTCCGTTGGATATGTCAAAACAGAGTTCTCCTTTCTCACCAATGTCAACTTTATTGTTATTTTCATCTAATAATTTTAAATTGTACAGTGGGGATGGTTTACCTAAACACCCGACCTTTGCATCTAACCAGATAAATGTTGCAATTGATAAAGTTGTTTCGGTTTGTCCAAATCCTTCTTTAATTCTTAAACCTGAAATTTCATAGAATTTTTCAGATACTTCTGGAGGAAGTGGTTCTCCTGCAGTTGTTACATAAGTTAAATTTGAGAAATCATATCCTTCGATATTTTCTTTAATTAAGAATCTGTAAACAGTTGGGGGTGCACAGAAGGTATTTACTTTATTTTCAATAATTTTTTCAAGTAATTTTATTCCGTCAAATCTTTCGTAATCATATATAAATACTGAAGTTCCAGCTATCCATTGTCCATAAAGGTTTCCCCATACAGCTTTCCCCCATCCAGTATCTGTTGCACTGTGATGAACTCCATTTTCTATTACATTATGCCAATATTTAGCAGTTGGAATGTGTCCTAAACCATAAGTATGTGTATGTGAAACCATTTTTGGGTTTCCACTGGTTCCTGATGTAAAGTAAATCAAGAACACTTCATCAGCCATTGGGTTTTCATCATCAGTTGGTCTTTCGTAAATAGGACTTTCTTTTTCAATTGCTTCATTGAAGTTAATCCATCCGTCTCTGTCAGTTTCAATTACAAGTTTTTGTAAATCCCAGTCTAATCCTTTTTCTGCTTCTTCAAAATCTGGAAGTAATGAATCTTCTTCAACACTAATAACTGCTTTTACTTCTGCTCTTTTTAATCTAAAATCAATATCATGAAGTTTTAACATGTGAGTTGCAGGAATTACAATTGCACCAATTTTGTGTAATGCAACCATACAGAACCACCATTCGTATCTGTTCTTTAAGGTGAGCATTACTTTATCGCCTTTTTTAATTCCTAATCTTTTGAGTAAATTCACAGTTTTGTTAGAGTAATCTTTCATATCTTTAAATGTGAAAGTGTGATTTTCGTCATTGTCATTAGTCCAGATTAAAGCAACTTTGTCAGGATCTATTTCTGCGTATTTGTCCACTACATCAAATCCAAAGTTGTAGTCTGGTTCATATTTAAGCTTGAAATTTTTCATAAAGTCTTCATAAGAGTTAAAGTCAACTCTTTCCGCGAAATTTCCTATTAATGATGTCATTAAATAACCTCTTAGTAATTATATGATCACCGCTAAAAATTTAGCCGGTTTGTCGTTAAGTGCTACCATAGCATGTCTGTGTGCGGAGTCAAAGAATATTGAGTCTCCTTCGTTAAGTATTATTTCATTGTTGTGAATGTATATTTTTAAAGAACCTTCAAGGACATAGTTGAATTCTTGTCCTGGGTGTGAATTGAGTGAAGGAACAGGGTTTTTTTCAGGATCCACAACAACAAGAAATGTTTCAGCTTTTTTATGGATGAATTTTGAACATAAATTTTCGTGTAAATATTCTTTTCTCCTATCTACTGCAACACCTTTGTTTGCACGTGTCACATCAAAAATGCTCATTCTGCTTTCTTCACCTGTTAATAATAATCCTAAATCAACTTTAAAAATATGTGCAAGTTCATACAAGAAGCTTGCTGGGATGTCTACTTCTCCATTTTCATATTGAATGTATGTTTCTTCTTTAATGGTTAAGTCAGATGCAATTTCACTAATGGTAATATCTGACAATTCTCTTAATTCTCTAATTCTATTTCCAATATCTTTGTTGTATTCATTCAAAATAAACACCTGTTTTTTTTATAATTGATTTTTTAATAAATGCTATATAATATAATATATAACATATGAGAATTATGATTCTATTATTATATAAAGGTTATTCAAAATCATGATAATTCATTATAAATTAATTGAACATTTTTTTTATTTTGTTGATTGGATATTTTCAGTTTATAAAGATAGTATTTAAATACTTTAAATGAACAAGTTTAATTTATTGATGAAAGGAGATTATTAAAATGTCATCTAATGAGATTGGTACTAAAGTACTTTTCAAAAAACAATTAGGTTTGAATTATGAAATAGACCAAAAATACGTTGGTTTAAAAATGAAGGAAAATAATATTTTATCTTTTAATTTCAGAGTTCCTGGCAATCTAAAAGATGAAGTTGAATCATATTTTAGAAGATTTAAATTAGGCGAACCGATTTTAGTTGATATTGGTGGTACTGGGGATATCAAATGTGATTTTAAAGGTATTTCGCCTGTTTTGGAAAATAAAGAGAAATCTGATCAATATTTTATCTCAGCCACTCTTCAGGAAGATAAAACTTATAATCCAATAGAAGAAGAAAAATGTGAAACTTGTAGTGGATGTGGATTCCACTAATTATTTAATTTTTTTTACTTAAAACTATCTGATATTTTTATTAAATAAATTGTTTGATAGTTTTTCTAATATTTTTTATCTATTTTTACTATTTTTAGAATATAATACTATTTTGAATCATGGAACATTATCACCCATTTTAATTTTAACTTTAATAATGAGTTTTCACAAATAGAAACTTAATTAATGAAACTGTGGCGTTATACATGTTGGAAATATATTATGATATGCTGATTAATAAGTATATTAGTCAAATTGATGCTCCTATTAATGTTGGAGAGTTAAAATTAAGAATTTGGGATTTTATAAACTCTTTAGATAAAACTGATTTAACTGAAGAAGAAATTAAAAAGATTGTAATGAATATTGGGGATTTAGGAACTATTTTGGATGAATCTAATAATTCTAAATTTGATTGGTATTTGAATACAATAGTGGATAATGATTTATGTGCTAAATGCGGCACTTGTAGTATTGTATGTCCAAATCATCTTGTTAAATTTGAAGAAAAACCATTTATTCAAGATGAATGTTATCGTAAAGGAAATGGAATGTGTCAAGAAGTATGTCCTAGGATAAATGCAGGATCATATGAAATTAGGTCACGCTTAAATTCATTTGAAGAATATTATTATGGTAACTCTGAGATTAAAGGGCAATCAGGTGGTGTTGTAACTAAATTTTTAGAATGTTTATTAAATGAGGGTAAAATTGATGGTGCTGTTGTAATTGGGGGTACTCATTGGAAACCTTCAAGTATGCTTGTTACAAATTCTAAAGATTTACTTAATGTTCATAACCTTGATTTAGATTCAACACCTAAAAGTAAATACTCAATTTCTTCACTTAGTGCGTTAATAAATGCTGGAGAAATGGGATTTGAAAAAATAGCGGTTGTTGGACTCCCATGTCAGGTTGCAGGATTGAGAAATATTCAATATTATCAATATATTGCAAAACATGAAGCAGAACGTGGATGGGATGGTAGGCCTGCTAAAATTCCAGAAATTGAATATATTTTAGGGTTATTTTGTACTGAGAAATTTGAATACTCAAAAATATTAGATAAAATCGACATTTTAGGCATCAACATTGATGATGTGGTGAAATTTGATGTGAAAGGTCCAAATTTCATAATTTCGACAGATGACCAGGATTATGAAATTAAATTAAGTGATATTGATCCTTCTCCAGGGTGTCTTATGTGTCGTGATTTTGACAGTGAACTAGCAGATATTAGTTTTGGAGAAAAAGGTTCTCCGAAAGGGTATTCTACTGTGGTTATCAGAACTGAAAAAGGAAAAATTATTAAAAACTATTTTGATTTCAGTACTGATGTCAATATTGAAGAAATAGACTTTATGAGAAACTTTAAAGAGAAACGTTTTCAAAATGAAATAAATCATAGGAAAGAGACGGGAAAAACAAATTCTTACTATTATCTTTGGAGATTTGGTGGTGTTGGAATGGGTCAAAAAGGTAAAGCATACCTCCGTTTCAGAACTACAATTGGAGGATATTATGATGCAGATTTATTAATGGAAATATCCGCAATTGCTAAAAAATATGGGGGAATCATTAAATTAACATCTCGTGAAGAAATTGAAATACAGGGAATAAAATTAGATTATGTTGAAGACATTGTCAAAGATTGTGAAGAATTGCCCTTAGTTAATGGAACTGAAGGTCCATTAGTTAGATCATTAATGTCATGTCCTGGAAAAGAAAGATGTCTCCTTGGGTTAATTAATACTGGTGAAATTGCAGAAAAAATTGAAGAAAAATATGCAGATAAACCGGCTAATTATAAATTCAAAATAGGGATTACTGGTTGTCCGAATAAATGTTTATTTGTATCCACAACTGATTTTGGCGTTTATGGAATTAAAACACCTCAAACTAATGATAATTGTAATGGTTGTGGAAGATGTGAAGATGTCTGTAAAATCAATGCAATCGAAATTACCGGTTATAATGCAATAACTAATTATGACTTATGTATTTCATGTGGCAAGTGTATTCATGCATGTCCGAATAATGCTAAAGACACTAAATATAAAGGGTATTGCTTATCTATTGGTGGAAAAGGTGGTCGGGAAACTGTTTTAGGTCATGAAATGTATGTGGATAATGAAGAAGAAATTTATAACACTTTGGATGCAGTATTTGAAGTTTATAATAAATTTGCTCAAAACCCACAAAGAGAACGTTTAGCCACTACAATAAAAAGAATGGGTCATTTAAATTTCTTCAATGAAGTTGAAAAAGTAAAATTATCTAAATAACTATTTTATGATTTTGAACTTTTTCATATTCTAATTATTTTCATAATCAAAATTGTGGAATTTTTGCTACTAATTATTTTATTTATTTTTTTCTATTTATTTTCTTATAAGATATTGAATTTTCTAAAATATGTCAATAGTTATTAGAATTGCTCTATTTTTTAATTTAACTACTTTAAATTAATTTAAATTTAATTTTCAAGTAACAATATTTATATAGTTTTTATAAATATATTTATAAATTAAGAGGGGTCTTAATAATATGTTTAATTTAATAGATAATGCCTTGTTTTTTGCTTCTTATGGCAATATGTTTGGACTTAATAATATGACCATTAGTCCAGTCGATATTATTTTAGCTTATATTGTAGCTATTGTTGTTTCAGTGATAATGGCTGTTGCTTTAAAAATTCCTGTATTGCCAAGCAAACCCTATAGGTATTCTTTTGATGTTAGTGCGATATATCCAACTCCGATTATTGCTATTGGTATCTTTTCAGTATTTTTAGTTTTGAATTATACTTTTATGTATAATGGATTAGTTTTAGCTGTTATAATTGGTATTTTATCTGCATTGTTTGTGAAATATTTATTTGATTTTGTATTTCCAAAACCTCTAAATGAAGATGGTGGGGATGAGATTAATGAATGAGGTAATTGGAATAATAATTGCCGCAGTTCTTTGTTGGTTGAATTTTGTCATTGTTGACACATATTTCGGACTTCCCGAGCAACCTGGTGTTAGAGGTGCTAGGATAATTGGTCAAGATGTCGAAAAAAGAGGGGGAGACATTGCTGGCGGATTCTTCCAAGGAAATATTTTATGTTCTCCGGATGCGTCTGCTGGTACATTATTAGCTTCTATTGGATATTTAGTTTTAGGAATACCTGGTGGAATAATTGCTGCATTTTTAGTATTTATCGGAAATAGATTATGTGCAGATCCGGGGTATGCAGGAACCTGTGGAAGTATAACTGCAACTTGTATTATTTTTGCATGTTCATTTTTAGGAATGAGGCCTGAAATGTTCATTGTTGGAATGGTTATTGCAATTTTAACTATTATGGGCATAAGTCAGACTAAAGCTTCCATTGTTATAGGTAAAATTGCAAAAAAATTCAATAGGCATGCTAGAGAGTGATTAGATATGTATGTGGAAATTATTGGCGTTATAATCCTATTTGTTGCATTAAGAGCATTAGTAACAAGGAATAGAGCTGAAAGACTACTGTACTTAAATGTCATAGGGTTTGGAGTATCTGCTATTATAGCTTTAGTTATTAACACTCCATTTGCTCTTGTTGTTGCTGCAGTATTCTTCATTTGTTCTACAATTAGTGCTAATGCGATTGCTTATACCTTAAAAAGGTTAGATGATGAAATACTTTTGGAGTAGGATAAAATGGAGTTTTTCGTATCACTTATTGCAATTGCTTTAATGCTCATTGGTGCATTTGGTATTATTTTCATGAAAAAACCATTAGACAAAGTATTAATGTTTTCAATACTTGATGCAGGTTTTGTATTGGTAATTGTTTTATTCAAATATTTGGATGTTGCAATGTTTGCTGCATTGGCGGATCCTTTATCTACTTTAGTATTCATTTTAGCTATTGTTAAAATAAATGAAATTAGAAAAAATAAACTTATATGTGGTGATGCAGATGATTAGTGTTCCATTATTTTTTTACTTTGGAATTTTCCTTGCAATTGTGGGGAGTATTGCTACTGCGTGGGGTCCGGGTGTTAATGACCCAATTATAAGGACATTTAATACTGAAGTAGCTTCGATTGGTGTATGTTTGGTGTTATTGTGTTATAATCATGTTTTAGCATTATTAACATTACTTGCAACCACTGTAATTATTAGTTTAATTTTATTTAGAGCCATTATTCGTTTAGAAGAAATGGGGGCGAATTTATGAGAATTGGAGTTTTATGGAATAAACTTGCTGACCCTAAAAATATTCCTAGATTATTTGCATTTAGTTTAGGCATAATTTTAATTTTAGGTCTTATTGTCCCAATGGCTTTAAATCCAGATCAATTATATGTTAGACCGGCTCCGCAGGAACAAATTGATGATGGTTTATCTATTGCACCTTATGATAGGGGTGGAGAAGTTTTAACTCAGCCTGGGCAAATTAATCCTCAATATCCAAATAATTCTGCAGAACTTGGGATGATAACTGGATATATGTCACCAATATCTCAATGGGTCTCTTCAATTTCTCCGTACTTTGGAACATCTATCTATTCATCTCCTGGTGGACTTATAGATGAAATTTTATATTATACAAGAGGATTCGATACTATATTGGAATCTTCAATCTTGATGATGTCTTTCATAATTGCTTCATGGCTGTCTATTAACTATACAATGAATAGGAAAAATGATGAATCTGAAATCAAAAAAGATGTTAAAAAAGCTATTAAAGACTCAACAAAAGTGGCTAATGAAGTTGGTGCTAGTGATGCCAAAGCTAGAGCAAAACAATTAAGGAGGGATAATTGATGGTTGTTATACCAGAATTTGTTCCTATTGCATTCTTAAATATGTACTTGCCTGCAATTTATGCAGGATTAATTGTTGGATTTATTGGATCAATGGCAATAGCATTAAAAAGAGATGAAATTCATATCCTCATATTAACTGATATTATAGGTTTGGCTATGATATTTATTGTATCTGCTGTTGGAACAGATTTGGCAGAGGCATTAATCTTACCTGGATTGGTGGTGGAACTTGCTGAAACATTGGCTATTTCAGAAATTTTAATTACAAGAGAAATGCGCATAATTGAGAATAATCCGAGAAAAAACTTAAATAAATCAGCATCTATATTTCCACAGCCATTTGCATTAAATATGGAGATTTTAAATACTGCACCTAACTTCATTGCATTAGTATTGATTGCTTATGGTATTTTCTTAACTGGATTTACTGGGGGTGCAGTAGCTGGTGGGGGAATTGTATTATACGCATTATCTAAAAAAGCAAGAGGACTTCCAGTCATTGTTTTGGATGGCATTGCTGGAGTTTCAGGAATTGCATGGTGTTTATGGATAATTGGATTTTTATTATTCTTTGTAACTCCTCAATATTGGTTATTAAGTTTATTCTTAGCAGCATGTGGATTATTATTAAAAGTAGCTTCAAAAGTTGGTTTAATTGGACTGCTTATGAGAGAGGATATAGACAAGGAGTGAGTGATGGGTATGGATTTTGTTACACTTGGTGGAAATTTACTTGGAACAATCCCTCTTGGGGATATTGTATTATACTTAACTCCGTTTAATTTGTTCTTATTTGCAGTTTTACTTGGATTCACGGTAATGATTGGATTAAGTAAACCTGAAACTCAAATCGAAGCTACAATGCACTATTTGAATAATACGGAAGTTAAGGTCGGACCGAAAGAATTCAAACAGAGAAGATTCTTATCTGTCTTTTGTGGTATTGCATCTGCAGGTGCAATGATTACTGGAGATTTATTTAACTTCACATTATTCATGGCATTAGTTGGAATGTTAAATATTGGTATTGTATCAGCTGTAAAACAAACAAGCGTGTTAAACTCTGCATTTAATTATGGTTTAATAGCTATGATGTGTAGTTTACCATTGTTTGGTGGTGCATCTATTATTCTTGCATCAACTGGAACTTTATCACTTGCAGTATTATCTCAAATGCCTGCAAGTCCAATGGTTGTCTTTGGTGCAATTTTAATGTTAATTGGTATATTGGGTGAAAGTGGAGTAGCACCATTCTTTGCAAGTAAAGCAGAAATGTTTAGGACTGCAGGTTCTCCGTTCATTGTTATTATTCACTTAAGTTCATTATTTATTATTGTAAGAGCAGTTGAAATTTTATTATTGGTATTATGGTAAGTGATAGTATGGATAGTCAAAAAAGTTTATGTATTATTTTATTGGTATTATCAACAATAGCTATTTTAGCTTGTTTAGTTATAAACTTCGAAGCATGGATTGTTTATACTATAGCTATCTTTGGTATACCAGTTTGGGTGTTATCTTTAGGTTTACTCACTATGGCTAAACCAAGACCTGAAGATGCAGAAGAAAGGGTGAAAGAACCATTTACTGGATATTAGTGTGGTATTATGAATTTAATGGCAGATATTTTAATTCAAGTTATTATTGCATTCATCGCAGGAAGTTTACTTCTTGGTTTACATAGAAAAATCATGGCTCGTGTCCAAAAACGTCCGGGACCACCTATAGTTCAACATTTGTTGCATTCTTTGAAATTTTTCTTTAAAGAAACTGCATTTCCAAAAACTATTTCAAAAATATTTTATATAGGGATTGTATTTATATTGGCTTTAATATGGATTGTGGGTGTTATTGCAGGTCCTGTAGCTCATGATTCTTTGTTGATTATTTTTGGTGTTTATGCGGTTTATAAAATTGTTGAACATAACTCCGGATCAAGTTCTGGTTCACCATATGGTAAATTAAGTTGTGTAAGGGCAGTATTGTCTGCGGCAACTGAACTCCCATTATTTGCATCAATTGTATTTGTTTATTTGGTAACCGGTTCAATGAATATTGGTGAAATTATTGCTTATCAATCAATTCATGGTCCTTTAGTGTTTGCTATTCCTCTTGCAGCTTTAATGTTTTTCATGTTGATTATCACAAAATCACCGTATTCTCCATTCGCAATAACAAAAGATAAGGTGTTAGTTTCAGGTTTTGAAACAGAACATTTTGGATTTTTAAGGGGATTCATGCTATTCTCGGAATCTATTGCATGGTATGTAATGTTATGGGTATTTTTAACAATATTCTTCGGCCCATTAAATGCTATTGGATATGTAATTGGAATGATTATAATTACATTTATTACAGGATTTATTAATGCTGCAACTCCGATATTTTCTCCAAATCATTCAGTCATGACACAAATTACCATTGGTATAATCTGCTTCTTTGGAACAATAATCATGTTATTTGGTGGGGGGATGTTATGAATAGTGAAGATGTAATAGTTTATTTCACAGCAATGGTTGCTGTTGGTATAATTGTTGTAGGTTTATTAACAAGCGTATTACATTCAACTATTGTTGCTCCAATAGTAATTATTGGAATTATCTTGAGTATTTTTGTATTGCTTGCTCGAGGTAATTTTTCACATAAAATTGAAAGTATTGAGAAAATATGTTTTATAATAACATTAATTGCAATTATATGTTCATTTATATTGCTTTATAAACCAATGTAGGAGATATTATGTTAGATTATATGATTTATATTCTTGTATTTGCTTTAGGTTCCATTCTTGGTTTACTTTACAGCTACAAATTACATGGTGAACCTTATGTTGTAGACACCAAGTTCAATACATTATTGGCTGTTGTTTCAATTGTAGGTTGGTGTTTAGGATTCTTATCTGGCAATTTAATTTTGTCTGCTGTTGGTTTCCTCTTTGCTGGTTTTGTAATGGGGGGAAGGCCAGGGTATGGTAGAAGAGAAACTGCTGTTGGTTTAATAGTTGCAATTGTTTTATATTTCTTATTAAAGTGTGGGATGTTGTGATTTAAATGGATGAAAATGCTAAATTAAAAGTGATGCAGGAAAGAATAATTAAAAGTTATGCCTGGCAAAGAGATATTATAGTTCCACTTTCTAAGGAATTTAATTGCACTACTGATGAATTGGAAGAATTATTCTTTAATTTATTGGATATGGATTCACTTGAATCATTACATGGTACCTTTGAATCTGCTAATGATATTTGTTTGTATCAAAAATTTCATGCAGACTTGAGGCTGTGCTGGTTTATTGGTACTTTGGAAGTAATACCTCAAGAAGAAGGTAAGAAGCTAAAAATGCAATTAATTGAAGAGGTTAAAAAAGGCAAATCTTACGATGATGTCTTAAAGGAAGGAAAATTACAATTATTTGAATTATTAAAAAAAGAAACTAGATATTAATGTTTATTTATTCATTTTATAAAATAAAAGAGGGAGTACATGTTAGACGTTGTTAAAGATGCTGTGAGGAAAAGCTCAATTCATGTCTGTATCGTAAATTGTGGGGGATGTAATGGTTGTGATGTGGAAATTGTTGCATTATTGTCTCCTAGATATGATTTGGAGCAATATGGTATTTATGTTCAAAATAATCCTCGTGAAGCTGATGTCTTATTGTTGACTGGTGCTGTAACTGAACAATGGGTTCATAATCTTAAAAGAGTTTATGATAAAGCTCCAGAACCAAAAATTGTCGTAGCTGTTGGAAATTGTCCTCAATCTGGAGATGTATTTGCTCAAGAAGGTGGTAAAGTATATGCTCCTGCATCTAATTTTATTCCAGTTGATGCAGCTATTTCAGGATGTCCACCTAGGCCTAGTGAAATTTTAGAAGCTATCTTAGCTGTAGGTCCACAAGCTATTGCTGATCGTGGGAGGGAAGATAAATGATTGTACCGATCGGTCCTATTCATCCAGCTTTAAAAGAACCTATAAGACTTAAACTTCAAACTGAAGGTGAAAGGGTTGTTAAAGCTGAAATTGAATATGGTTATGTTCACAGAGGAATTGAAAAAATAATTGAAGGTCAGACTTGGCAGAAAGGAATTTATCTTTCTGAAAGAGTATGTGGTATTTGTTCATATGAACACACTCAAACATTCGCAGAAACAATTGAAAAGATTTCCGATGTTGATGTTCCTGTGAGGGCTCAATTCTTAAGAGTAATTACAAATGAATTAGATAGAATTCAAAGTCATTTTCTTGCTAATTCAACATTTTTCAAATCAATGGATCATGAAACGTTATTCATGCATGTTTTAGAATTAAGAGAATATGCAATGGATTCGATTGAATTATTAACAGGAAATAGAGTTAATATGGGTTGGAATGTTGTTGGGGGAGTTCGAATGGATGCGGATGAACGTCACTTCAAACCAATATTGGAAAACCTTAAAAAAATTGAAGAAGGTTTTGATACTACACGGGCATTATTTGCTGAAGGTCCTGCTTTGGCATTAAGGTGTAAAGGAATTGGCCACATGAGTAAAAAAGAAGCTATTAAAGGACGCGCTGTTGGTCCTATTGGAAGAGCTTCCGATATTAAAGAAGATTATAGGATTGGTCATTACACTTATGATGATTACTTTGACTTTAATGTAATTAGAAGAAAAGAAGGAGATAACTACGCAAGGACATTAACTAGGTTTGATGAAATTCCAGAATCAATTAGTTTAATTAGACAAGCAATTGAAAACATTCCTAAAGGTGAAATTCGTACTCCTGCTGATTTAAAATCTGGATATGCCATGAACAGAAATGAAGCGCCTCGGGGTGAAGTTACATACATGATTGAAACTAATGGTAATTTAATTAAACATATTTCTATTAGAACTCCGAGCATTGCAAATATGGATTCCTGTGCAAAATATATGATTCGTGATGTTCCAACGGTTGCTGATGCTGTTTCAACTTATGCATCATGTGATCCTTGTGTTGCTTGTGCTGAAAGAGTGGCTATTACTAATGAACATGGGAAAACAGAATTTAAAAATATTTATGAGGTGATATAATTGTCATCTCTAATGTGGTATATTTTTGATTTTGCAAGAAAAGCATGGGCTGATGCATTTACTAATGCAAAAACTAATCCTGAAATTGCAGAAAAACCAGAAAGATTTAGAGATTTTCCTAAAGTAAATAAAGAATATTGTATAGGCTGTGGGGCTTGTACTGTTTCATGTCCATCTCCACATGCGATTAAAATTGTGAGGGAAAAGGATGATGAAACTGGTGAAGGTTCAACATATCCAGTTATTTTCCCTGGTGCATGCATTCGTTGCGGTTTTTGTGCAGAAGTTTGCCCAACTGATCCAAAAACATTAGAATGTGGTTTAAATCATTTGATTTTACCTGAATTTAATCTTATTCCTTCGAAAAGACAATTCATTGTCGATGATTATTTATGCATTAAATGTAAAAAATGTTTGAAAAAATGTCCTGTTGATGCAATAAGCGAAGTTGACGGTAAAATTGTTGTTGATCAACTTAAATGTATTTCTTGTGGGGAATGTTTGGAAGTTTGTCCGGTTAATGGAGCAATGAAAGGAGTCTTTGTTGATAATTTGCAGGATCAAAAAGAATTAATTTTATTGTGTGTAAATTATCTTGAGGATTTCATTAATAATAAAGAAGAAGATTTAAGATCATTAGAACAAAATGGTCTTCTACAGTATGATGTTCCTATTTCTGAAATTTTTGATGAAGCATTAAAAATAATTCCTGATGAAGAAGTTGCTTTAGAGATTATAACTAATTCAGTTAACCGACTTAAAATTAGAATAATTGACTGGGATAAATCAAAATGTGAAAAATGCCAATTATGTATTTCTGATTGTCCTACTGGATGTATTTCATTTGATGAAGTTGAGGATACAATTGTTAGAGATAAAAATAGATGTTTACGCTGCAGTATTTGTTATCAAACTTGTCCATTTTCAGTAATTAAATATTTCATGGCTAAATTTTCATTGGATGATGAAGAAAATATTCATGTTACAGTTAAAGCATCTAATTTAAATGAAGATATTGTGGAGTGAGTGTTATGATTGACAGTTATACAAAAACACCAAGACCATTGAGACATGTTGATGTGGATTATCTCATTGATTCAACAAAATGTAAGAATTGTAAGGATAAACCTTGTCTTAACTCTTGTCCTATTGAAGCTATTTATCTGGATAATGATGAAGGTCTTATAAAAATAAAAAGTACTTGCTTTGGTTGTGTATTATGCCGTAATGCTTGTCCATATGATGCCATATCTCTTGATGTACATATGGATCCACCTATAAAAGAAAATGTTCCTAACATTAATGTAAAATTATGCAAAGCTTGTGGAGCATGTGTTCAAGCATGTAAAAAAGGTTCAATTCACATTGTTTCAGATGGAAAGGAACCACCTCATAGTGAAATTGATAAAGATACTTGTGTACGTTGCGGATATTGTTTTAGAGTATGTCCAACTGATGCAATTAAGTATGGTCAACTACTTCCTAAAACAGTTAAAGGAGGTAAGGCAATTGTCGTTAACCAGGATAAATGTATTGGTTGTATGACTTGTACAAGGGTTTGTCCATCCATGGGTGCTCTTAATGTTGCCAGAACTAATAAATTGCCTTATATTAATCCGGGTTATTGTGCAAGATGTGAAGAATGTATGCATTCTTGTCCTTCAGGTGCGATTAGATATTCATCACGTAAAAAAGCTTACAAGATGTACAGTGAGATTAAATCATTTGATATTGTATCTGAAATCGTTGATCACGATATTAAAATATTGTCGTTAGATTTAATTAGTTTAAATAAAGTTCTACAAAAAGTTGCTAAGTCAATAGCATTAGAATTCAATGATCAAAACTTTGAAAATTTCATCGAGTACAAGGTAAATGATTTAATGGAAAGGGAATTGAGCATTAGTCTTAATTCAAATATTGAAGTTGGAAAATTCACAAAACTCTTTGGATCTTATTTGATGGATAGGAATATTGAAGTTTATAATAACAAATGTATTGCTTGTGGTGATTGTTATAATGTATGTCCTGTTGACGCAATACAATTAAATGGTCCGAATCCAATTACTATTTTGGATAATTGCATTTATTGTGGAAAATGTGTTGAGCAATGCAGATTTGATGCGATAGGTGCTTATGATGATTATTTCTACAGTAAAGATACTGATTTGTATTATGCTAGATCTTATTTGCATGGTCAAAGGTTTGCTGATTTTTCACTTTCAGATCCTAAATGTCAGGCTTGTGCAATCTGTACAAAGAATTGTCCAACAGGCGCATTAACATTGGGTGATGATAGGATAGATTTTGATGTTGAAAAATGTATTTATTGTAGAAATTGTGAGGCAATTTGCCCACTTGATGCAATTAGAATAGTTAATTTTAGGTGATGTGATGTTTGAAAAATCGTTTATTACTGATTGTGAAGGTCCATTAACTTTAAATGATAATGCATTTGAATTAGCATCTAATTTCATTGAGAATGGTGGGGAATTATTTAAAATCCTTAGTTTGTATGATGATTATTTAGTTGACATTGTTAAAAAAGAAAATTATAAAGCGGGCAATACTTTAAAGTTGATTTTACCATTTTTTGTTGTTGAAAATCTTAAAAATAGAGATTTTGTTGATTTTTCACAAAAACATATTTATTCGGTTGAAGATTCAAAATTCCTTTTAAATTATTTGAAAAATGCAATGAATACATACATAGTTAGTACTAGTTATGGTCAATATATTGAAGCTATATCAAATTATATGGATTTGCCTTTTGAAAATACATTTTATACTAAGGTAGATCTAGATAACTTAGCACTAACTGGGGATGAAATTGATAAAATCAATGAATTTAAACAAATAATTTTGGATAATCCTGAAAATTATGAATTATTTGATGATATTTTCTTTTCTCAAATTACAAAAATGGGTATTTATGATAATATTAAAGATATTGAAGTTGTTGGAGGACAGGGGAAAAAATTAGCTATTGATGAAATTATTGAAAGAGATGGAATCAATAAAGATGAGATATTCTATATTGGGGATAGTATCACTGATGTGGAACCACTTGAATTTGCTCATAGAAATAATGGCATAAGTGTATCCTTTAATGGTAATGAATATCCTCTTAAAGTTGCTGAAATAGCTATTATATCTCCAAATGCAATTGCAACAGCAATAATAGCTAATATTTATGTGAATAATGATAAAAGGAAAGTAATTGAATTTATTGAGGATTATAATAAGTTAGATGATTATGAAAGTTTATTTAATGATTACAATATTGATGAAGAAATAAAAGATAAATTCTTTGCGGTTTTCAATAATAAAAACTATCCAATGATTCAAATCATTGATGAAGATAATTTTGATTATATTTTAAAGTGCAGTAAAGAAATGAGAAACAATATTCGTGGTCAAGATATAGGTGGATTAGGTTAAAAATAGGTGCATTAAAATGAGTTATGAAAAAGTAAAAGACACATTCTTCGAAGCTTTTGAAGGAAAATTTGTAAGAGCTTTAATTACCGGACCCAATGAAAAAATAGTAAAAAAAGCAGCTTATGATTCAACTTCAACTCCAAGTGCAGTCATTGGAAGGGTAGAAGGAGGTGTTGAAGGATTTCTAGATGAATCTCAAACTCCTGATGGAAGATTCGGTGCCGTTGTTCAGTACTGGTTAGGTGGCGATGATGTTAAAAAATTCGCTTTTGAATTATCCTACAGATTACGACAAGATATTTTAGTAAAACCATTTACACGTATTTTTGATTATTCTACAGCAGACAGTGATGAATATATCGAAATGATGGATATAGTGGGGCATTGTGGTGATGGATATGAATGGATTATTGAGAAATACGGCAGGAGAATGATTAATGTTCCAATTGCAGTTCCTGATTTCCAAATTGAAGAAAAATTCAAAATTAACAATGGAATTATGGGTGGAAATTTCTGGTATTTATGTTCCACACAAAATGCAGTAATAGAAGCGGGTGAAGCAATAATCGATGCAATAATGAATGTTGAGGGAGCTACTGCACCATTTGATATTTGTTCTGCTGCATCAAAACCCGAAACAAACTATCCTGAAATTGGACCGACTACAAATCATCTTTTCTGCCCTTCTCTAAAAGAATCTTTGGGAGATATTTCTAAAGTTCCTGAAGGGGTTAATTATATTCCGGAAATTGTAATTAATGCAGTGGATGAAAAATCCATGAATAAAGCAGTTAAGGCAGGTATTGACGCTGCTTTAGAATTTGAAGATGTAATTGGAATATCTGCAGGTAATTTTGATGGTAAACTTGGGGATAAAAATATAAATTTATTAGATATTTTAAAGTAAGGTTTTAAAATGGAAATTCTAGATGATGATATTAATGCAGAAGTAGTGGGATTCGGAGCTCTAAATGTTGATAAACTTTATTCTGTTGCAAATATCGCAGGTAAGGATGAAGAAAGTTTTATTAAAAGTGAAACCGATACTCCCGGGGGTTCTGCAGCAAATACTATTGTTGGGCTGTCAAGATTGGGTTGTTCTACATCAATAATTGGAAAAATAGCTGAAGATGATGATGGTGATTTAATAGAATACAATTTAGCTATTAATGGAGTTTATTCGAATAATCTAATTTATTCCGAAACAGGTTCAACTGGAAAATGTTTAGGTTTTGTTGATGATGATGGTGAGAGATGTCTTTACATTGATCCTGGGGTTAATGATGAAATTAAGCTCGGTGAAATAAATCCATTAAATATAATGAGATGTAAAATAATGCATTACACATCTTTTGTAGGGGATTCTTTTAAAACTCAAATTGAATTATTGGAGTTATTGAATGAAAATACCGTATTAAGTTTCGATCCTGGGATGTTATATGTTCAAAAGGGATTTGATGAGTTAAAGCCTA
Source organism: uncultured Methanobrevibacter sp. (assembly GCA_964345675.1). Lineage (GTDB taxonomy): Archaea > Methanobacteriota > Methanobacteria > Methanobacteriales > Methanobacteriaceae > Methanocatella. The sequence goes on along the minus strand of CAYFRZ010000012.1, from coordinate 3,806 downwards.
TTCTTGATAGGACTGATATCTTACTCATTAATGAACATGAATTAAGATTATTATGTAATAATGATGAAGCTTCCTTAAAAGAGTTATCTATCGGTTTTCTTGAATTGGGAATTGGAACTATTGTTGTAAAACAAGGTGCAAAAGGAGTATTTGCAATGAATAATTCAACAGATTGTTTTGTTGAACCTTACAAATGTGACATTGTTGACACTACAGGTGCTGGGGATAGTTTCAATAGTGGATTTTTATATTCTTTCTTGAAAGGATATGATTTAGAAAAGTCATGCAAAATAGGAAATTGGGTCGCTAGCAAATCTATTGAAGGATTTGGAATGGATAAGTTTCCTTCTGCTAAAGATTTAGAGGATTTCTTTTAAGTGAATTTATTATATTATGATAATAGAAATATTAAATTAAAAAATTGATTAGTTGGTATTAAAATGAATGTATCTTTTATAAAACAGATGAAGGATTTGGAACGTGAAGTTCTTTTAAAATCTGTTGAATTAGATGATGATAGTGATGATTTTAAATTTGAACTAAATGATTTTTGTGCAAATGATGAAATCATTGCAGTTGCACCTAGATGTGTAAGGTGCAATACCTGTGTTGGTGAGTGTCCGGTTAATGCAATTGAACCAGCTAATATTTTTAGAATAGCTAAAATAACCGACAAATGTGTTAAATGCGAAATTTGTGTCCAATCATGTCCAGTTTCTGCAATTAAATTAATTAATAATTCAATCGTTTATGATGGTGAGAATGAAGAAGATGTTATTGAATATAAATTATCTAATGTTAGTTCTCGTCATAGGGTAGTTCGTATGAACGATATTTCAATTGATTATTCAGTTGATAATAATTGGGATGATTGTGCAAAATTATGTCCAACTAATGCATTTACTCTTGAATTTAAAGAGTTCTTTGATGATTTAGATATGGATTTAGGCATTGAACTCATTGATGATGAGTTATATCCATATGTTAATGAAAAAATGTGTATTGGATGTGGGGCTTGTGTTGAGATATCACTTAATGACAATGCAATAGAATTGGATTGTTATATTGGGCCGATTATTCACAGTCGTTTTATTGATGTTAATCATGATTTGTGTGTGAATTGTTATTTATGTGAAGAAAATTGTCCTACTGGAGCTATTGAGTTAGTTGATGGTAAAGTTGTTTTAGATGATGATAAATGTATTAGATGTATTAAATGCACTCGTCATTGTCCTGTAATGGCTTTAAAAAGAGTTGTATTGGAATAAATGGGGTCTGTTTATGAGAGCTAAAGAGTTAATGGATAAAAATTTTGTATATTTAAATGCAAATGATGATGTGGTTGAAGTTTCAAAAGTAATGGAGGAAATTAGACGTTTTACCTGTCCTGTTGTAAATGATAATAAACAACTAATTGGATGGATAACTTCCTTTGATATTACTAAAGGCTTAAGAGAGGGTAATGAAAAAATTTCAGAGATAATGAGTGGTTATGAAGAAATAGGTACTGTTCATGAAAATGATCCTGCAAGAAAAGCAGTGATTTTAACTGCAAATAATAAGTTTGTAACTGTTCCAGTTGTGAATGATGATAAGCAGGTTATCGGTATGGTTCGTTCTTGTGATATTGTAGAACTATTGTCTGAGTTATATGATATTAAAGTTTCAAAACTATATGAAGCAATGCAAAATCAACTTAAGGGGGTAACCTGGGAAGAATTAATGGCCGCATCAGCATTGGTTTCTCAAAAAACCACTGGTGTTAAAATTTCTCCTGAAGACTATGAAGAAAATATTATGAATTCTACTTTTGGAGAAGCTATTTGGTCTACTGGAGGTTTGGAAAAATTCTTCGCAGGATTAATATCTGTTGGTGAGTTGGTAATTGCTCGTAGAGTTGGAAGAGCAAGAAGATAATGCTATACTCTCATATAAACAGCTCTTAAATCCTAAATGAGTTATTTAACCTCATATTATTTTAGTTTGATGTATTCTGGAGTTTCAATCTAGTTTCGGTATTGAATATTCAGTTTTCATCAACAATTTTAGGTTTATTTTTTAAAATTTTATTTATCTAATAGTAATTGTCATTTTTTATTAAACAATAGTCTAATTTTGTTCTGTTAAATTTAAATACTTTTAAAATCAATATTACTTTGTATGAATTTGAATTTTGACTTTACTGAAAAAAGAGTAATTATTACTGCATTTTTCTGTATGGCTTTCACAATTGCAAATTTAATCACTGTTAAAGTTATCAATATTGGATTTTTAGGTATGGAAACTCCTGCAGGAGTTTTAATTTATCCTTTAGTATATATTTTAACAAATGTGATTGCAGATGTTTATGGTGAAAAAGTAGCACAAAGAACAATTATTCTAGGTCTCTGTGTAGATATTTTATTTGTTTTCATGACAACTTTAATATTATTCTTACCGTCTCCAGCATACTATACCGGAGATTCCAGCCGGGCATTTGTATTTACCCAAACTCCAAGAATTCTTGTTGCATCTTACATTAGTTACCTAATCGGTAACTTCGTAAACGCAAGAATTACAACTAAAGTAAACGAAGGTAAAGAATATTCATCTATTAAAAACTTAGGAATTCTTGCATTCAGTGAGTTAATTGATAATTTCGTATTTATCGGTCTCACATTCGTTGGTGTATTCGCAGTCACTGATATTTTAATAATGATTGTTTCTCACTGGATTTTAAGTTTAATTTGGAGTGCAATTGCTCAACCATTTACAAAAATGACTGTAAAATGGGCTGAAAAAGGAAAACCTGCGGAATCTTAAATTATTAATGGGAATTTTTTCCCACTTTTTTTTATATTGGACTCATTATATTTTTCGCATTAACTATTTAATTGACTTAAAATATATAATAGTATTATTTGATGGTGAATTTATGAAATTCAAATCTAAATTTTTTATTTCATTGTTGATTATTTTTGTTTTGAGTATTGTGGCTGTATCTGCTAGTGATGTTAATTCTACAGATTTTTCCCAATTAAATGATACTGTTCTAGATTTAAGTGTTAATGATAACTTAAGCACGGACACGGATGATACTTCAAACAACTCGAAAACAGTAAATAATACAAATAGTGTTGATAGGGTTCAAATTATTAAAACCAATCCTAAAATCACTGTTAAATCAACATATTTAAAAAGTAAAGATAAATTAGTATTTAATTTCAAAAATGCTTCTGGAAGCCCACTGAAATCTAAAAAGCTGATGGTTTTCATTGATAATAAAAAATATTCGGTTTACACTAATTCTAAAGGTGTTGCTAATTTAAACATTAACTTGGTTGCTAAAACTTATAAATTAACTATTTCTTTTGAAGGTGATGATAATTATAATGCTGTTAATAAAATAATGTATTTACGCATCTCTAAATTATCAACTAGAATCACTTGTTATAAAAACTTTGTAGTTAAAGGAAATAATTTGTATTTTTATTTATTTGATTCTCATTATAATCCAGTCTCATGTAAAAAATTGATTGTAAAGTACAAAGGAAAAACAGTTACTAAAACATCAAATAAAAATGGCAGAATTTCTTATAAAATCAAATCATCAGGATCTAAACATTCTATTCATGTTAAATTTAAAGGTGATGGTCAGTTTAAGTCATCTTCAAAGTATCATAAATTTTATATAACAAATTTTTCACCATTGAAAATAGGCAACTCTAAACTTTTAACTAATGGATATTTAAGAATTTATTTAAATGGTTTAACTAAATCTTCAATTTCTAAAAAAACAATTGTAATTAAAGTTGCGAGCAAAAAAT
>CAYFRZ010000011.1:0-29168 GCA_964345675.1 uncultured Methanobrevibacter sp. | reverse complement strand
ATAATTTCTTTCTGTGAATTTAACAAGTCTATGGGCATTTTTTGAACTTGTAAGTTGTATATTCCTATAATTAATATTTAATCCTTCATCGTGAGCGATTTTTTCTATTTCTTTTATCTCTCTTTCAGCATCGTTAATAGATATTTTATTTCTTATTGCATATCTGTCGATACTGCTTGTAGGATTATTGGTTAATTTAGGTTCAAGTTCGAAAGATTTCATTTCCCATTCAACATCTAAGTTAAGATCATCACAAGCATTTGTAATACGATTTAATCCAATGTAGGAATAAGGACAATTAAAGTCACTTAGGTATTGTATTATCATTTTTTATTATCTTTAAATTTTTTAGAATCTTTTTTAGCAACTTTGTATAATTTAATAAAATTATCTATAGTTCTTATGATTGTATTATATTTCCTATAAAATCCCATGTTTTTACTTTGATTGTTGTTTTATATCAAATTTTTTATAGTTACTATTTGATTTGAATTAGATTTAATTTAAATACATGCTACTTCTGCTAATATAATCAGAATTAATTACTGAATTGGGGAATGGCATTATTAAAATAATTTTTTGCCTTTTCAGTTGAATTAAAACTAAAATTCTTTCTAAATTTTGTTTTTAATGTTATTTCCATAACCTTTATTTATTAACTAAAACAAAAAGATATATATTATAAATTAATTGATATGTGTGTTGATAATATGAGAAATATCGTAGTAAAAGAATTAAACCAAACATATATTGAAGATTTGGAAATTGAAATAGTTGAAAGAAAAGGAATCGGCCATCCGGATAGTATTAGTGATGGAATTGCTCAAACTGTATCCAATGCTTTATGTGAAATGTATCAGAAAGAATTAGGTGAAGGATTTATTTTACACCACAATACTGATGAAGTTCAAATCACTGCTGGTGATTCTGAACCTGATTGGGAAGGTGGAATTATTAGAAAACCTATTGATATTCTGTTAACTGGTAGGGGTGTTTCTGAATTTGAAAAAGATGGGAAAATTATTAAATTCCCACTTGAAAGGGTAGCAATTAAAGCTGCTAAAGACTTCTTAAAGGAAACTATTATCAATTTGGATGTTGAACTTGACACAGTTGTTGAATGTAAAATTGGTCATGGTTCTGGAGACTTAGTAAATGTATTTGACAGAACTCCTGAAGCGATTCCTAAATCAAATGATACTTCTTTTGGTGTAGGTTTTGCTCCTTTATCTGAAGTTGAACAATTAGTTTTAGCAACTGAGGAATTATTGAACTCTAAAGAATTTAAAGTTGATCATCCTTCAGTTGGTCAAGATATTAAAGTAATGGGATTAAGAGAAGGTGATGAAATTACTTTAACTATTGCTTGTGCGATGGTTTCAAAATATCTTAAAAACAGAGAAGAATACATTGAAGTTCGTGAAAGTTTAAAAGCTATTGTTGAAGAACTTGCACCTAAATATACATCAAGGAAGGTTAAAATTGATGTAAACACTGGGGACAATGATGATACAGAAGATAAATCTGGTTACTACTTAACTGTAACAGGTACCTCTGCTGAAATGGGGGATGATGGTTCTGTAGGAAGGGGAAACAGAGCAAATGGTTTAATTACTCCATGCAGACCAATGTCCATGGAAGCAACATCTGGTAAGAATCCTGTTAATCACGTTGGTAAAATCTACAATGTTTTAGCAACTAAAATGGCAAATGATGCTGTTAATGAAGTTGAAGGTATTAAACAAATGCACATTATGCTTTTAACTCAAATTGGTTCACCTATTAATGAACCTACTGCATCTATTCAAGTCATCCTTGAAGATGGTCTTAAATTAGAAGATGTTGAAGATGACATTAAAGATGTAATTAATAAGAATTTAGATAATATTAGGGATATTACTAAATTAGTTATTGAAGGGAAAGCTAGAACTTTCTAGATATTAACTAATTTCATGTTATCGGGCACATGTCAATTTCTTTAATTTTTTAATCCATTTTAATGGGATTATTTATTTTTTTATTATACACATATTAATTTTAATTTTTGAGGAGTTACAATGCCAATACAAGAGGCAGAAAAATCATACAATCATGATAAAATAGAAAAAAAAGTACAAAAATTCTGGAAACGGGAAGGTACTTTTAATAAAGTCAATGAACTTAGAGAACAAGGTCCAAAATACTCATTTTTAGATGGACCACCTTATTGTAGTGGTAAAATCCACTTAGGTACTGCTTGGAACAAAGTCATTAAAGATTCCTATCTTAGATTCAAATCAATGAATGGATTTAGTTTAAGACGTCAGGCAGGATGGGATATGCATGGGCTTCCTATTGAAAATAAAGTGGAACATTTAATGGGTATTCAAAGTAAGCAAGAAATCGAAGAGTCTATTGGAATAGCTACTTTTGTGGATAAATGTAGGGAGTTTGCTATTGAAAATAAAATAGCTATGGAACAAGAATTTGACCAATTAGGTGTTTGGATGGATTGGGATGATCCTTATATGACTCTTGATCCGAAATATATGGAATCATCTTGGTGGACTCTTAAAAGAGCAAATGAACAGGATTTACTTGTTAACGATCAAAGAGTAATTAGTTGGTGTCCTCATTGTGGAACTGCACTTGCAGCAGCTGAAATAGAATATGAAGAAAAAGTGGACCCTTCTATTTATATTAAATTTCCAATAAGGGGGGAAGAAAATTCTTATTTCCTTGTTTGGACAACTACTCCATGGACTTTGCCGGCAAACATGGCAATTTGTGCAAATCCAGAATTCAATTATGTTTATGTTTCAAAAGATGGGGAAACTTATATTTTAGCTGAAAACTTAATGGAAGAAGTATTGGGTAAACAAGTTAAAATCCACAGAACTAAAATTCCTGCGGAATCTGAAGAAGATGAGGATCAAATAATTGAAGAAAAAGAAGTCATGTATGAAGTCATTAAAACAGTTAAAGGTGAAGAATTAATCGGAATGAGATATGATTATATCTTAACTGATGAAGTTCCAAAACATATGGAATTTGATGAAATTGAAGTTGTTCATACTGTTTTAGCTGGAGACCATGTAGAACTTGGTGAAGGTACAGGATTAGTTCATACTGCACCAGGACATGGGCCAGATGATTTCGAAGTAGGTCAAGCTAATGGCATTCCTATTTTTTGCCCAGTTGGTGAAGATGGATGCTTTACTGAAGACGCTGGAAAATATAGTGGTAAATTTACTAAAGATGAAAATTCACAAATTATTAAAGATTTGGAAGATAAAGGTTTAATGTACAGATCAGAAACCATTGAACACAGATATGGTGTATGTTGGAGATGTAAAACTCCTATTATCTATCGTGCTACTAAACAATGGTTCTTAAAAGTAACAGAAATTAAACAAAAAATGTTGGATGAAATTGAACGTGTTGAATGGGTACCTAAATGGGCTGGAGAAGGAAGGTTTCATGATTGGGTTGATAATGCTCGTGACTGGACAATTTCAAGACAAAGATACTGGGGTATTCCAATTCCTATATGGGAATGTCCAGATTGTGGTGAATTAAAAGTAATCGGTTCACTCAATGAATTAAAAGAGGAATCTTTAAATAAAATCGATGTTTCTGATGCAGAACTTATCCACAGACCATATGTTGATGATATAGAAGTGAAATGTGAGAAATGTGGAAAAGCTATTAAAAGAATTCCTGATGTTTTAGATGTCTGGATTGATTCTGGTGTAGCTGGATGGGCTTCACTTTACTATCCTGAAGAAAAAGATAAATTTAATGAATGGTATCCTTATGACTTCATTACTGAAGGGCATGACCAAACTAGGGGATGGTTCTACTCACAATTAGGTACTGGAGTAATATCAATGGGTAAGAGCCCATATCAAAAAGTTTTAATGCATGGATTTGTATTGGATGAACACGGAAATAAAATGTCTAAATCATTAGGTAATGTCGTATCTCCTGAAGAGGTAATTGAAAAATATGGGGCGGATGTTTTAAGATTTTATTTATTATGGGCTTCAAAACCATGGGATGATTTAAAATTCGTTTGGGATGAACTTTTAAACATTAACAAGATGTTTAACATTTTATGGAATGTTTATGTATTCTCAACAACTTATATGTCCTTAGATAACTTCAGTCCAATTGGTTTAACTAAAAAAGATATGATTTTAAGATCTGAAGATAAATGGATTATATCTAAAGCAAACACATTAGTTAAAGAAGTAGCTGAAGATTTGGATAAATTATTCTTCCATAAAGCAACAAGAAAAATCAACAACTTCATTTTAGAAGATTTAAGCCGTTGGTATGTAAGACTTATTCGTGGAAGAACATGGGTTGAAAGTGATGATCCTGACAAATTAGGTGCTTACTATAGTTTATACATCGCACTTGTCAAATTAATATCTGTATTATGTCCAATTGCTCCTCATGTATCTGAAGAGATTTATGAAAACCTTGTAAAAGGAGTTAATCCTGATGCACTTGAAAGTATTCATATGAATGATTGGGGATATGATGAAGATGCAATTGACACAGAACTTGAAGCTAAAATGGATGTTGTCCGTAATGTAATTGATGCATCTATCAGAGCTCGTGATATCGCACAATACAAACTAAGATGGCCTGTTTCAGATATTACTGTTGTATCTCAGGATAATAATGTTTTAAAAGCTATTGAAGAGTTAACTGATATTATTAAAGATCAATCTAATACAAAAGAGGTAATCTGTGCTAGTGAATTCGAAAAATTATCTTTCAATGCTAAACCTAATCTTAAAACTTTAGGTCCAAGACTTAAAGGGGACATGGGTAAGGTAATGAAAACATTAAAAGAAGGTAATGGTAATCAAATAAAAGCAGATCTTGAAGCTAATGGAAGCATTAATGTTGAAGGTCATGAATTATCTCCTGATGATGTTTTATTTGATTCAGAACTTCCTGATGATTTTGTTTCATCTGAATTTGAAGGTGGAAATGTATTTGTAAATACTAATGTTACTTTAGAAATTAAACAAGAAGCTATGGCTCGTGAATTAATAAGAAGAATTCAGGACATGAGGAAAGATTTAGATTTGGATGTTGAAGCTAACATTAATGTTGACGTTGAAACTTCAGAAGAATTTAAAGAATTAATTGTACCTCAATCTGAAGTTATTTCTCATGAAGTTAGAGCTAAGAGCTTAATCATATGCACTAGTAAAGAATGTAGTAAAGATTCTAAGGATTATACCAAAGAATGGGATATTGAAGGAGAAAAATTAATTATTTCAATTAAAAATTAAGGGTGTTTTAACATGACTTTAGCTGATTCTGAAATTAAATATATTAAAGGAATCCTGGGTAGGGAAATGAATGAATTGGAAGAGGGAATGCTTGACGTAATGTTTTCAGAACATTGTTCTTATAAAAGTAGCAGACCATTTTTAAGAGCTTTCCCAACTGAAGGAAAAAATATTATTTTAGGCCCTGGGGATGATGCAGGCCTCGTATCCGTAACTGATAAATATGCGTTAGCTGTAGGAATGGAATCTCACAACCATCCTTCTGCTATTGAACCTTATGGGGGTGCAGGTACTGGAATTGGTGGTATTTTAAGAGATATCATATCTATGGGAGCAATGCCAATTGCACTTTTGGATTCACTTAGATTTGGTCCATTGGAAGATGATAAATCAAGATATTTATTTGAACATGTTGTTAAAGGAATTTCTGATTATGGAAATCGTGTAGGAATTCCAACTGTTGCAGGTGAAATTGAATTCGATGAATCATTTAGAACAAATCCACTTGTAAATGTAATGTGTGTTGGACTTGTTGAAAAAGATAAAATTGTTCGTGCTCAAGCACCGAATATTGGTGATGTGTTCCTTTTAATGGGTGGAACAACTGGTCGTGACGGAATTCATGGAGTAACTTTTGCATCAGAAGAATTAACTTCTGATTCTGAAACTGAAGATAGGCCTGCTGTACAAGTTGCTGATCCATTTACTAAAAAAAGAGTTTTGGAAGCATCATTAGAAATTTTAGAAAAAATAGATGTTAGCGGTGTAAAAGATTTAGGTGGTGGAGGTCTTACTTGTTGTATTTCTGAACTTGTAGATTCTTCAAATAATGGAGCATTGGTAGATTTACGTGCAATTCCATTAAGAGAAACTGGCATGACTCCATATGAAATTATGCTTTCCGAATCACAAGAAAGAATGGTGTTTGTCATTAATCCTGATGATGTTGAACTTGCATGTCAAATCTGTGATAAGCACGAAATTTCTTCTTCTGTTATTGGAGAAGTGATAGAAGGAAGCAATATGATTATTTCAGATGATGGTGATGAAATTGCTAATTTGCCAACTATTCTTTTAGCGGATCCTCCTTCAATTGACAGGCCTATTGCAGAAATTCCGGAATATGCTGGGGAAATTGATGTTAAAGACCCGCCAATTTTTGAATCATTCCCAAAATTATTGTCTAGTCCAAACATAGCTTCAAAAGAATGGGTTTATAGACAATATGACCATGAAGTTCAAGTTAGGACCGTTGTAAAACCTGGTGATGATGCTGCTGTTTTAAGAATTGATGATAATACTGCAATTGCACTCACCACTGATTCAAATACAATTCACACTAAGTTATCTCCATTTGATGGAGCTGCAGGTTGTGTCGCAGAAGCTATTAGAAATGTAATTTCAATGGGTGCAACTCCATACGCTGTTGTAGATTGTTTAAACTTCGGAAATCCTGAAAATCCTGAAATATTATGGCAATTTAAAACTGCTATAGAGGGAATGAGTTTAGTAGCTGAAAAATTTGATGCTCCGGTAATTAGTGGAAATGTAAGTTTCTATAATGAAACTGAAGGGGTTAAAATCAATCCCACACCTGCTGTTGGTGTAATTGGTGTAGAAGATATTGAAAACATTAGAACTTTAGACTTCAAAAACGAAGGAGATAAAATCATCTTAATTGGTAGAACATATGATGAAGTATCTGGTTCTGAATATCACAGAACAGTTCACAATATTGAAAAGGGAATTGCTCCGAAAATAAGAATTGAAGAAGAAGTTGCCAATGGTAAAGCTGTTTTAAATTTAATTAGTAATGATAAAGATAAAAATATCACTGCAGTGCACGATGTATCTGCTGGTGGACTTGCAGTAGCTTTGTCTGAAATGGTTATTAAATCGGGCCTCGGATGTGAAGTAACTTTAAAAGATGATATGTTGGATAAAATCAAATTACTCTACTCTGAAAGTCATGCTAGATATCTTTTGACTGTAAAAGCTGATGCTGTAGATGATATTTTATCACAAATTGATGTTGAAGCAAAAATTATTGGTGAAGTAAAAGGTACTTCATTATTCATTAATGGTCATGAATTTAAATTTGAAGATTTAGATGATGCATATCATGGTGTTATTGAACAATATATGGCTTAAATAATTTTTTTGGGGGAGTCAGAATGTTTTTATCTAAATTAGATTCATTAGCTAATGCTATAAAGATGGTAAAAGATAATCAAAAAGTCACAGAAATTGAAGAAATACCAATATCTGAAGCTCATAAAAGGATTTTAGCTGAGGATATCATGGCATTTCACGATTCTCCACCATTTGATAAATCTGCAATGGATGGATTTGCATTAATTGCTGAAGATACTTTTGGAGCATCACAATCCGCTCCTAAAAAATTTACAATCGTTGATGCAATTGGTGCAGGAGATTTTTCATCTAAAATCGTTGATGAAAATGAAGCTATTGTAATAGCTACTGGTGCTCCTATTCCTGAAGGGGCTAATGCTGTTTTAATGAAAGAATACACCACTACTGATGGAGATGATTTAACAATTTACTCTCAAGTAACTCCTGGTGAAAACATAAGTCCAAAAGCCGAGGATATTGAAAAAGGACAAAAAGTATTGGATAAGAATACTTTTATAAGATATCAGGAAATGGGATTAATAGCTTCAGCAGGTTATGATACTGTTAAAGTATTTAAAAAGCCTAGAGTTAAGATTATTATAACTGGTAATGAATTAGTTGAACCTACAAAAGAAGAAATTGATAAGGCTAAAATTATTAATTCAAATCAATATACTACAAAGGCAATGGTTGAAGATTCAGGTGCCATTGCGGATATTGCCCATGCTGGAGATACTTTTGATGAAGTAAGAGAAGCTATTTCGGAAGCTTCTGAGGAGTATGACGTAATTATTACTACAGGTGGAACTGCAATCAGTAAAGGTGATGTTGTTCTAGATGTAGTTGAAGATCTTGGGAAAATATTGTTCCATGGTGTGGCTGTAAGGCCAGGTAAGCCTGTAGGTGCAGGTATTGTTAATGGTAAAATGATATTTACTCTTTCTGGACAACCTGTTGCATCTATGAGTCAATTTGATATGGTTGTGAGAAAATACTTATTTGAAATGCAAGGCAGGTCTTTTGATTATCATATTCAAAAAAGGGTTTCTGAACTTAAAATACCTTCTCAGCTTGGTAGGACTGATTTCATACGTGCAGTTGCCGATGATGAAAATGCAAAACATGTTTTGAATAGAGGTTCTGGCATTATTAGATCAATGGTTGAGGCGAACAGCTATATCATAATAGATGAAAATGATGAAGGATATCAAAAGGATGATATAGTTGATGTAATCTTCTTTGATTCATTGCTTTGGTAATCCAAAGGTGTATTTAATGAATGGTATTTATTATTATTTGGTAGCTTTTGTTATCATTTGGGTATTGGTCGCAATATTTCATGAGAAATTATCTAATCATGGTGTTGAGTTGAACTTTCCTGTTATCATGTGGAAAACTCAAAAACTTAGAGGATTAATATCCAAATTTTCCAATTTTTCGCCGACATTTTGGAGATGGTACATGAATGTTGGTATTGTAGTAGCTTTTGGAGCTATGATTTTTGTTACATGGACAATAATATCATCTATACCCTCAGTTTTTGAAACACCTTCTGTTTCAATTTTAATTCCGGGTGTTGATATTCCAGGATCTCCGATTTATGTTCCGTTTATTTATGGTTTGATTGGTCTTGCAACTGTTGTTATAATTCATGAATTTTCTCATGGTATTCAATCAGTTTGTGAGAAAATTCCAATAAATTCAATCGGTCTATTGTTATTTTTCATTCTTCCGGGGGCATTTGTTGAACCTGATGAAGATAGTTTAAAAAATTCTAAAAAAATATCAAAATTAAGAATTTATGCTGCAGGTTCAATTGCTAATATTACTTTAGCAATTATTGTATTACTTTTAGTGTCTTTAATATCTATAAGCATTCCATATTATTTTACTGAAGATGGTATAGCTATTGATAGAGTTGTTTCAGATTCTCCTTCTGATGGAATATTAAATGAAGGCATGATTTTACAAGCTATTGATAATCATAAAATTAATGATTCAGCATCATATGTTGATATTGTAAACTCTTTTAAACCTGGAGATAATGTAACGGTTCAAACGGATCAGGGCAGTTATTCGGTAGTATTAAGTAAAAATCCAAATAATGATTCTGTAGGATTTTTTGGAATTCAAGCAGCTAAACATTACATATTATTAAATGATAGTTTAGGTGACATACCATGGATTTTATTTGAGCTAATTGAATTATTTAATTGGATGTTCATCTTAAACCTTGGAATTGGATTGTTTAATCTACTTCCACTTAAACCATTAGATGGTGGATACATGCTTGAAACATTATTAAATTATAAATTCAAAAAGGAATCAGTAAATCAATTTGTCAATGCCTTGTCTGGTGTCATGGCAATAATAATTATATTTAGCATTTTTGTTAGTTTTTTATAAAATGAGTATATTTTAGGTTGGTAGTGTTTAAAAAATAAAAATAGAAAGAATTAAAAAAATTCTTTCATTTGTTTAGATTCTCATCTAGGCACTGCTTATTTTTGTTGGATTTACCTTAAAGGTTTCTCCAACAAATTTTCGATCGATTTGTTTTGTATTTTTATTTTGTGTTCGTATTTAACTACTTTAATTACTATAATTCTTTACATGCTTTAGCTAATTTCACACCTAAATCATAGCTTGCAGATTCTTCTTCAGCAGTTGGTACGAAATAAATTTCTTGTGTATCTACAATATCAAATCCACAGTTACCTAATTCTTCAGCGAGTTTTGCAGGAGCTCCTCCCCTACCACCCATTGAACCGAAAGTAACTGCTTTTCTTTCAATACCGGTTCTGTTGAATAAGAGTCCTTTTAAGTAGTACATGATATCCCCAATACTTGGGTATGGTACATCGTTAATTGTAGGATCACCAATTGCAACTCCTTTACTGGTTAAGATACTTTTCACGATTTCGGATCTTTCATCTTCATGTAAGAAGAATATTTCTACATCGTAACCTTCAGATATTGCACCTTCAGCAATTTCGTGAGCCATTTGTTGGGTTGAGTAGTGCATAGTATCGTAAATGATGGTGATTTTATCTTCACATACACCAGTAGCCCAATTTTGGTAAGCTCCAATTACTTGCATTGGGTCAGTCCAAATTTGACCATGGGATGGTGCAATCATTTTGATAGAATCGAGTAAACCTAATTCAACTACTTCGTTTAATTTTTTAAGTACTAATTTGGAAAGCGGTGTGATTAAGTTTGCATAGAATTTTTGTGCTGCGTCCATTAAGACAGTTTCAGGGATTTCATCGGAGAATCTTTTGGTGAAACATAAGTGTTGACCAAATGCATCATTAGGGAATAAAATACCAGTTTCATCAGCAAGTAATGTAAACATACTGTCCGGCCAGTGTAATAAGAAAGCATCTAAGAATGCTAATGTTCTTCCACCAACATCTAAGGAGTCACCAGTTCCTACAGTAATGAATTCTGCACCTTCGAGTGCAGGGTAGTGTTTTAAAAGACCTTTAACTGCGATTTCGGTACAGTAAATAGGTGCTTCTGGGAATCTTTTGTGTAAATCTACTAAAACTCCAGAGTGATCTTTTTCAACATGGTTTTGGATGATGTAGTCAACTTTAACATCTCTGCCTTCTTGTGCAAAAGCATCATCTATACGTGCCATCATCTCTTTGGTTTTTCCAGGGTAAGCATTATCAATAATTGCTACTTCATCTTTTCCAAATACAATGTATGCATTGTAAGTGGTTCCGTCTAAGGTGTAACCGTGGTAAGTTCTTAAATCCCAGTCGAGTACACCAATCCAATATACGCCATCAGCTATTTTTTGTGCATTAGCTTTCATTTTTTTTATCTCCTATTTTAATCCATAACCAAATTATGAATGTTAATAATAAATTAGAATTAACTATTATTTATACTTAACTCAGATTATTCTATCTTTTACGAACAGTTCGATGTTTATTTTCGTTTTATGTCTATTTTTTGTCTAATTTTAATTAATTTTTTTATTATTTTGATTAAATTTTGGATAATAGATATATTTATTAACTAATACTTGTCATATATAGTTATACATAATGGGGGAGATTAATGAGCGAACAAAAACCAATTCAAATATTTTCAGATTTAACAAAATTGCGCGTTAATGTAGTAAAAAGTCCAGTAAAACTAACTATTTTAGAAATGCTCAGAGATAGGGACATGGAATTTGATGAAATAGTTAATAACACAGGTAAATCAAAATCTACAATTTCAGTCCATTTAAAAAACTTAAGAGAGAATGGAATTATTTCTTATAGGATGCATCCTGTAGATAATAGAAAAAAAATATTTTATTTAAATTCTAAATATCTTGGTTCGGTAAATATATCTGAGCCAAAAGAACTTGAGGAAACTCAATCTGATTACTTAATAAAAAACATTGTTGAAGGTGATGGACAATTTTCAACATTATTGTTTCACACTTTAAAAGCAATGCTTATTCAAGAAGGAATTAATATTGATCCTATTTTAAAATCAACTGGCAATCAGATAGGCAAGTCTATCTTTTATAAATTGTATGATGAAGATTTGGATATTTTTATGGATAATTTATCTAAATTTTGGGAGAAAAAAGGGTTAGGTAGATTAACTTTTGAAATAGGTCAAATAATTAAAATAACAATTTATGATTGCTTTGAATGTGAATTGCTTCCAAGAACAGGAAAACCGGCTTGTTTCTTAGATACTGGAATTATGGAAGGTTTATTCACGGAATTTTTTAAATTACCTGTTTGTGTTATTGAAACACAATGTTATACAATGGGTGATGGAAAATGTGTATTTGAGGTTGAACCTCAAGGTATAAAAACTTACTAATTGTCTTTAAATTTTATAATTGATGTTGTAAGATAAGGTTTTTCATGAGAAAACCCTTCAATTATTTTTTCATTTTCACGAGTACAGTTTTGTACAGAATAAATTTCTTTTTCTCGTTTATCATTTTTGATTTTTAATTCAAGTTTTGTTGTATTTCTTGATGCTTTCATAAGAACAATAGAATCACTATATTCTATAATATTTTCTATTCTGTTGTCAATTTTTGGAACAATGGTTAAAATATCATTTTGCTCTACTAATGCTTCGTTTTTAGCAGCAGCACATGCAGTAAATGATGTAATTCCAGGAATTGTTTCTACTTCATATCTATCAATTAATCTTTTTTGTAAATAAGAATAAGTACTAAATATGGATGGGTCTCCAAGGGTAATAAATGCAACATCTCTTCCAGTGTTAAGATATTGAGCAACAAGTTCGGATGCACTGTCCCATATTTTTTTGAGTTCTTTTTTATCTTCAATCATTGGAAAAATAGGTTCAACAATCATTATTTTTTTGTAATCTTTCCTTTCTTTAAGGAGGGGTCTTACAATTGATAATGCAATACTTTCTTTTTCTTTTGCAGATTTCGGTGAAAAAATAACTGGGACTTTTTCTAATATTTTAGCAGCTTTCAATGTTAATAATTCAGTATCTCCAGGCCCAACACCAATTCCAATCAATTTTCCTTTTTTTACCATATAATCACTTTAATTTATAATTTTTCATCTTAAGTATTATTTTGCAAATGCTCTTTCTGTAATTTATTTATATTATCTTTACCTAATATATTTTTAATGTCAAATTCAATTTTTTGTCCAAATTGTGGAATGTTAAAAAGTAATTGTACTTGTGGAAAATACTCTAAAAAGGAATCTAAAGGTCCAACAAACTTATTTAGTTTTTCTAAATCAAAATCTAGAAGTTCATCTATATTGGATGATGAAATTCCTGAAGTGTATTCTATTGATGATCACAAGCAAGATGAAGGAACTTCTGCTTATCTAAAAGAGTTGTATCCAAATATTGATGAGGATATCATTGAAAATTTTCCATTTAAAGAACCTAGGGTTGGTCAATTAGAGATTATTCAGGATATTGATGATGCAATTAAAAAAGGTTATAAATACATTGTTTTAGAAGCAGGAACTGGAACTGGCAAATCTGCAATTGCTACAACATTATCTAAAATGTATGAATCTGCATATATTCTAACCATGACTAAACAATTGCAAACACAATATTCTGATGAATTTGAATTCCCATTAGTTAAAGGTAGGGGTAATTTTGCTTGTTTACATGATAATTTAGAGTCTACTTGTGATATGGGTGCTTGTAAGACCTCCCCTACTTCAAGTAAATTTTTCTGCCCATATGGTGTTGCTAAAAATCCAACTTTGGATGCGGAATTAGCTTTCGAAGATTCATTTGGCGGAACTGTATTTTATCAATCAAGTGGGCATTGTCATTATTGGAATCAAAAAGCTAATGCAGTTAATTCACCAATAACATTAATGAATTATGATTATGCTATTGTTGAGCTTAATTATGTTAAACACTTTGGAACCCGTTCTTTACTTATTTTGGATGAGGCTCATAATATTGAAAGTAAATTAATGTCTACAATGGAAGTTACATTGTATAATAGAACACTTGAAAAAGATATTAACAAACAAATCTCGCCTCAAACTTTAAAAGATGGTGAACTTGAAGATTGGATGATGGAAATTGATGCAATTAGGGATTCCTATGAAGATATTGATTTAAAAGATGTAAGTAAAAATAAAGCTGATAGAATCAGATCAACTATTGGGAGGTTAAAAATACTTAGAAATAATCTTGATAAAGAACCTAAGAATTGGGTAATTGACACTGATGATTCTGGTGTTACTTTTAAACCATTAAGAGTTCATCATTATGCTAAAGATAATTTATTAAAGTATGGGGATGTAGTTATTTTCATGAGTGCAACAATTTTATCTCATAAAATGTTTGCTAAATGGTTGGGATTAAATCCTAATGAAGTTTACCATATTAAAGTTGATAGTCCATTTACAAAAGAAAAACGACCTATTATTCTTAATTTGGCTGGAAAAATGTCTGCAAATAGGATTAAAAAAACTGCTCCAAAAACAATTCCTATTTTACAAGAGATTTTAAAAAAACATGAAGGAGATAAAGGTTTAATTCACACTCACAGCTATAAATGCCAACAGTATATTATAAATAATTTGTATAATTCAAGATTAATTTCACATACTTCAAAAAACAGAGAACAAATTTTGGATTTCTTTGAAAAAGATAATAATCCTTTGGTTTTAGTTTCACCATCTATGAGTGAGGGTGTTGATTTACCATATGATAAATGTAGATTTCAGGTTATTTACAAAATGCCTTTCCCCTATCTTGGAGATAAACAAGTTAATATGAGGATGAAGCGCGATAAAAAATGGTATGCTTATAAAACAGTAATGACTTTAATGCAAGCATATGGTCGTGGTATGAGGGCAGAAGATGATTCCTGTTATACTTATATTATTGATAGTGATATTAACATGTTGTTTAAAAGTCCAATGTATAGGTCTTTAATTCCAGATTTCTTTAAAGAGGCTATTGTTAGAGTTTAAATAGCGGACCTAGAGGGATTTGAACCCTCGATCTCAGGATCCGAAGTCCTGCGTCATTCCTGACTAGACTATAGGCCCAATAATAAAAAATATTTCTATTCATTCTTTTCTTCAGAATCAATAGAAATAATTGGCATTTCATCAATATCTTCGACTTCAGCAAAAATATCATCAATAGTTTCATTATCCAGTTTTGCTTGTTTGTATTCGATATCTTCGATTTCTTCAATAGTTAATCCTTTTTTATTTTCCTCTTTTTCTTTAGCGAGGGGGATATCGTTCATATCGGTTTGGTGCGGTTGTGGTTTTTTAGAATTAGTTGATTTTTTAAATTTATTTTTAATATCTCCAATGTTAAATTCGCCTATTTTATAGGAGTCTTTATCTAATGGAATGTTGCTTTTAGGAATGACATTTTCAGTTTTATCTTCCTTAGAAACATTATTATTTACTTTTTCTTTAGCATCAATAGAGTTAATGCTGTCTGTTATCCCATTTAGTGGATTTTTAATATTAAATACTTTGTAAATTCCGTAAAGTAATAATAAAATTCCTAATCCAAGGACTATGACAGAAATAAAGTTTGTTTCACCAGAAACTACATTATCTATTACTCTATCACTACGAGATTCAAAAATGATTATTGAGATTAATATAAATATAATTCCTAATGCAGAACTAATAATGGCTAAAATAGGTGTTTTACCAATTTTTGCATTAACAAATTGATCAAAATTTTCACTCATATCACTAATAATATCTTCAGGTTCTCCAATATCATTTGATTCATCTAAATCTTCTTCTTTTGGAGTTTTAATGATAAAATCTTCATTAATTGGGGTTTCTTCTAAATTTACAACATAGTCTTTATCATTATCTGGATGGTAAATAAATTCATCATCAATTTCTAATTCATCAAAATTGATTGTATCTTCATGGAGATAATTGATTAATTCATTATCTTCTTGTGAATCAACAGAAGAATCTTCTTCTTCTTTAACATTATCAATTAAATCTTTTAAATTAGAAATTCTATGTTCTTTTTCTTTAGAATCTTTCATAAAAAGCCCTCAGTCGTAAGCTCTCCAAGTATGTTTGCATTTTACGCATGTGAATATACGAGTAGGAGCTTCATCAGCACTACGAGTTTGTAATAATTTATAGGTTGCTATGTTATGTCCACATTCGGGACATGTTTCTTCTGTTCGTGGACCAACATCTATGTCTTCACCCAACATTTTAACAGTTTCTTCAGCTTCAATTTTCTTTGAAACTTTATAATTAGTATTTTCATCGGCCTCTTCTTTAATGTGCCCACAACTATTGCATTTTAAAACACCATTACTTGGAAACATCATTGCTCCACATTTGGGACAAAATTCCATTTAACTCCTCCTCTATTAAATTTAATAAGTTATATATTACAATAATTTTTTTTTTAAGTTATTTAAATATATATCATTATTTTTCATTTTTAACTTTATTTAAGCAGTCTTTTATTATTTTATCATGATCAAAGGCAAGATTGATTTCGCCTAATTTTTCTGCTGAAAATATATTGATGTCGATTGCATCATCACTAGCTTTCCTATCATCGAAGTTTCCTTTTGCAGTATAAGTTATACTTATAGTATGCCCTCTCGAATCTCTGGTAGGATCTGAATAAACGTTTACTAAATCTTTAAGTTCAATATCAATACTGGTCTCTTCTTTTGCTTCTCTTATTGCAGCAGCTTCTACAGTTTCACCATATTCAACAAATCCACCAGGCAATGCCCAATAGTTTTTAAAAGGATTATTTTTTCTTTTAATTAAAATAAAATTAAAATTTTCATCAAAAATAAAAATATCTGTTGTTAAAGATGGTTTTTTGTATTTAGTCATTAAACCACTTAAAAAGGAATAATTGAAGCTTATAAAGCTTCATCAATAAGTTTTTTTAATTCAGCACTTTCTTTTTGGAGTTCTTCTGCTGCTTTTTGTAATGCGTTCCTTGGTCTTTTTCCTCTTTTTGTTTTAATTGTCATTTCTGGTTTTCCAGTAAGAGGGTGATCAATATTGTAAACCGCATATTCAACATCAGGATTTTGCATTAAAATGTGTCTTAATGCATTACAAACTCCGTGACTTTCATCTTTTACAATAAAAGTTAATTCTAAAGTTTTATCTTCAATAATTTCAAAATTTTCCATTTTATCAACCTATTAATCATTAATGTAATTTTTAGAAACTTTACGTTTTTCTTTTCTGTTACAAGTATTACACTGAAGTTCATCAGCTTTTTGTGTAGTATGCATGTAATCTCTACATCTAGTACACATAGCTTTTAGGACACCACAATCGTCATCTGTACTGCCTAAATCAACATTATCTCCAGTAATTTTAACAACTTTTGCCTGAATAATATCTCCTATTCTAAAAGCATCGGATAATTTCTCTAAATAATCTTTTTTAGCTTGTGAGATGTGTATAGCGCCCATGTAAGGCAGTGCTAATGGTCTTGCATTATCTTTAATACATTCAATTTTAACATTTGCTCTTTGTGGCTTAAGATCGGTTATTTGGCCGTAGATTATGTCTCCAACTTTTAAAAGAGCAGGTTTGGTATCTGACACAACAGAAATTACCTTCATTTTTTGATTAATTTTAACATTTCCAAGTACTGATGATTTAATATCTCCATCATCGTCATAAGTACCATCTCCCGGAAGATATTGTTCAACTATTCCTAACTTATCCCCAGGCATTACAATTTTATCTTCTTCTATTTTCATATTAAAATCACCAAAATAAAGAGTTTATAAAAACTTTCTTTAATATAATAATTTTATCTATATTCATATTTAAAATTATTTATAACGTTCGTGGAATAAAATTTCGTCTAATTGGTAATTTTCCCATTCTCTCTTGTTTAGAACTATTTCTAGTTCTTGAGGAGTTAATAATGGTTTTTTATACATTTGTGAATCATCTATGGCAATTCTTGGACAAGCACTTACAACAAAAGCATCCAATTCTAGGTAAGGAAGTAATACTTCTGGTGAGACATTGTCTACTAGAATGATATATGCTTCCATTTTCGTATCTTCTAAAATTTTTTTGATCTCTTTTGCTAATGTCATTCTATATTGGCCTTCTTTTGTAGATACTAAAATTCCCCATTTTTTAGCACTACGTGCTTTTGTAATTCTTGCAAATCTTATTCTTAAAATTTTATCTGCAAATTCATCCATACTTCTAATTTCACCATTATACGGGTCTAATGCAAGTACTGGTTTGTTTGAAAATAATTTAATCCCTAATGCATGGAAATTTCCATTTCCTATGAATAGAATAACTTCAACATCTAAATCTTTTATAGATGAAAAATTACATCCTAAAACTTGACCTTTTCGTGTTGATGGGGATGAACCAAGAATAACTTCTTTCCCATTATCTTCTAAGAAATCTTTTGTTTCATTTAAGAGATGTAAATGTTGTGTTGTTGTTACAAGTCCTATTCTGTAATAATCTTTTAAATATTCTAGTGATTTCTCAAAATCTTTTTTAATATCTATATTTGAAAATGCTTCAATGAATAATGTTGGGACTTCATATTTTAATGGAAGTGGAGTGTGTCCATAATGAACAATTAAATCAACAGAACCTTTCATTTTATAATCACTGACATCACAAGCTCCAAAACAAGGATCACCAGAAATAATGACTGTTGCTTCAGTTTCTTCTTCAATTTCTCTAGCTATTTTTACAGCTTGCATTTTTAAACCTTCCGGAAACTGAAGGCCTACAGTTTGTGCATCTATTGAATTTATTTTGCGGATTACTTTATCTAAATCCATTTCATACATTGACATTTTAATCTTCAATTGTTTTTTCAATAACTACTTTTCCGTTGATGACATCTAATTTAATGATGGATATTACATCTACGCCAGTTTCTTTTTTTACTATGTTTTTACCTTCACCTTTTTCGATAACGGCAACTGTAGATTTAATTTCCAATCCTAATTCTTTCAATGTGTTTAATAAAGCTATTAATGTTCCTCCAGTACTCACTACATCATCAATTAGTAATATTTTTTCACCTGTATGTAAATCGTTTATATAAAGGTTTGATGAACCGTATCCAGTTTTTTGATGAACTTCTGTTTCTCCTTCAAGGCCATATTGTCTTTTACGGATTACAACAAAGGGGATGTCTGTTGCAAGGGATAGTGCAGTAGCCAAGTGTATTCCCATTGCTTCAACGGCTACAATTTTATCAACATCTAAGTCGGCATGTTTATAAACAGCTAATGATAATTCTCTAAGCATCTTGGGGTCCATTGCTGGAACACCATCACTTATAGGATTTATAAAGTAGTTGTATTTACCTTTTTTAACGATTGGGGATGCTTCCAAAGATTTTTTTACTTCTTCTAACATGATATCACAAATTATTAAAACTTTATTAAATATAAATATAAACTAATATAATTATATAAGTTTGCTAATTAGAATTATTATAAGTGATTAATATGCTTGGAAATTTAGGGGAAAATCTTACTAATACGATGAAAAAATTAGTAGGAATGTCTGTTATTGATAAAAAAACTATTAAAGAAGTTGTAAAGGATATACAACGTGCATTAATTCAATCTGATGTTAACATTAAGTTAGTCCTAGATTTATCAAAAAAAATTGAAAGTAGATCTCTTGAAGAAGAACCTCCAAAAGGTATCACGCCAAGAGAACATGTTATAACAATTATTTATGAGGAAATGGTAAATCTTTTAGGTAGTGAAACTGCTGGTTTGGATATTAATGAAAGACCATACAAAATTTTATTTTTAGGTCTTCAAGGTAGTGGTAAAACAACTACTATTGGTAAATTATGTAGATTTTTACAGAAAAAAGGTTTCAATCCTGCTGTTGTATGTACCGACACATGGAGACCGGCTGCTTACATTCAATTAAAACAATTGACTGAAGAGATGGATGTTCCTTTATATGGGGATCCTGATAATAAGGATGCTCTTGATTTAGCTGAAAAAGGTTTGCAAGAGTTTAAAAATAGAAAAGTTATTATTTTTGATACTGCGGGTAGACATAAACAAGAAGAAGATTTGATTGCTGAAATGGATGAACTGGATAATATTATTAATCCAAATGAAGCTATTTTGGTTATTGATGGAACAATTGGTCAACAAGCGGGTGAACAAGCAAAAGCTTTCTCAAAAGCCACTGATATTGGATCGATTATTATTACAAAATTAGATGGTTCAGCAAAAGGTGGTGGTGCAATGTCTGCTGTTGCTGAAACTGGTGCTCCAATTAAATTTATTGGGACTGGTGAAAGAATTGATGACTTTGAACTATTTGATCCTGAAAGATTTATTTCAAGATTACTTGGTATGGGGGATATAAAATCTCTCATTGAAAAGGCTGAGGAAAATATCGATGAGGATATTGCAGAAAAAACAATGAATAATATGCTTTCAGGTAAATTCACATTAATGGATATGAAAAATCAATTTGAAATGATGAATAAAATGGGTCCTATGCAACAAGTTTTAAACATGATTCCTGGTATGGGAAATAAAATCTCAAAAGAAGCTTCTAAAATGACAGAAGATAAAATTGAGTCATATAAAATTATGATGTCTTCCATGACCGGCGAAGAGATGTTAAATCCTAAAGTTATTAAACAATCTCGTATTCAAAGGATTGCAAGAGGATCTGGTGTTGAAGAAAGTGAAGTAAAAGAACTTTTAAAATATTATAACAACACTAAAAAAACAATGAAAGGAATTGGAAAACGTGGTGGTCGTTTAGGCGGCGGCGCGATGAATCGTATGATGGGACAATTCATGAATAGATAATATGTACGAATTAGCAAAACAAATTTTAGAGGAAACGGATGGAAAAATCTGTAAGAATTGTCTTGGTCGTAAATTATCTAAAACAATTGAAGGAACAAACAACATCGAACGAGCGGATAAATTTTGTCTTGAATTAAATATTAATCTAGATGATGTTGATTGTGTAATATGTAATAATATCTTCAATAAACTTGATGATGATTTATACAAAAAAATTGATGATAAAATTAATCGATTAGGCATTGAATTTGACACATTTTTAGTAGGTTCAAAAGTTCCTAAAGATATTCAAGAACGGGATGAAGCTTTATCTGAAAAATTCAATTTAACTGTTGAAACTATTAAAAAAGAAATTAATAGGTTAATTGGTCTTGAACTTTGGAAAATTTATGATAAAGAAGCAGAATTTGAAAATCAAGACATTGTATTTAACATAGATTTAATTGATAATCCTAAAATTAGAATTCAGATTAATCCATTATATATTGAAGGAAAATATAATAAGTTCAAAAGAGGAATTCCACAAACTAAATGGCCATGCACAAAATGTAAAGGAAGAGGTTGTGATGAATGTAACTTCACAGGTAAACAATACTCTGAATCAGTTGAAGAATTAATTTCTGAGCATGTACTGAACTTAACTAATGGTAAAGAAGCTAAATTCCATGGCGCTGGTCGTGAAGATATTGATGTTTTAATGTTAGGTTCGGGAAGGCCTTTTGTACTTGAAATTAAAGAACCAAAACTGAGAAACCTCGATTTATCTAATGTGGAAGATGAAGTAAATAAAATTAATGAAGGTAAAACTGCATATCATAATTTACATTTATGTAAAAGAAGTAGAAAAGCAGAGATTAAACAATCTTCTCCCGATACGTATAAGGTTTATAATGCAATTGTTGAATGTGATGAAAGCTTTGATGAATCAAAACTTGATGAATTATTAAAATTAAATGAAATTCATCAACAAACTCCACTAAGAGTATTAAGAAGACGTGCTGATAAAGTTCGTATTAAACATGTTAAAGAATTATCTTATGAAATAATCGATGATAAACATTTTAGTATGCGTATAAAGACTGAAGGTGGATTGTATATTAAGGAGTTAATCTCTGGGGATGAAGGGAGAAGTCATCCTAATGTAAGTGAGATTTTAGGCGTTAAAGCTATTTGTGAACAATTGGATGTAATAGAAGTAAGTGAGAAGTAGATAATATGGCAGAAGAATTTACACATTTAACAGAAACAGGAGTACACATGGTTGAAGTTGGTGGAAAACCAGATCAAAAAAGGAGAGCTATTGCAAGTGGAAGTATTTTTTTAGATAAAAATACCATTGACTTAATTCAAAATGAAGAAATTAAAAAAGGTAATGTTTTAACAACTGCACAAGTTGCAGGAATTCAAGCTGTTAAAAACACTTCTTCAATAATCCCACTTTGTCATCCATTGGCATTAACTGGTATTGAACTTGATTTTGAAGTTAAGACAAATGAAATCATAGCTACATGTGCTGTAAATACATTAGGCAAAACTGGTGTTGAGATGGAAGCCATCACTGGTGTAAGTGTAGCATTACTCACTGTATGGGATATGGTTAAAGCTGTTGAAAAAGATGATAATGGACAATATCCTGATACTAGAATTAGTGACATTAAAGTAATTAAGAAAGAAAAAATTTAAACTTTATATACTATGAAAAAAATAGTTATATACATTATTTTTATTTAATTAATTATTACGAGGATTATTATGGCGAAAAAAGATAATAAAATTTCTATGCCTCAAACAGGTGCAGGTTTAGTAAGATATTTTGATGAAGAAAGTCTCGGACCAAAACTTTCTCCTGAGCACATTATTGTTGCTACCGTCATTGTAGCTATCTTATGTTTTGTTTTAAGGTACTCAGCTTAGATTTATTGTTTTTTTTAAAACAATAATACTTTTTTTATTTATTTGATATTATGTTGACTAAAAGAATTATTCCTTGTCTAGATTGTGATTTACAAGTTCCAGAGGGTAGGGTTGTAAAAGGCGTAGAATTTAAAGAAATTAAATACGCTGGAAACCCAGTTGATCTTGCAACAAGATACTACGAAGAAGGTGCAGATGAAATTGTAGTTTTAGATATCACTGCATCACATGAAAGACGCGCTACAATGGCAGATGTTATTGACAGATTAACAGAAAATGTATTCATGCCTATTTGTGTAGGTGGTGGAATAAGAAAAGTTGAGGATTATATTAAAATGCTTAGAGCAGGTGCTGATAAATGTTCTACAAACACGGCGGCAATTAAAAATCCTGAACTTTTAACTGAAGCTTCAAAAGTTGTTGGTTCACAAGCAGTCGTTATTGGAATTGATGCAAAAAGAAGATATGTGGATCATCCTGATGATGCACCAGACAAAGTTGTTATTGAAACTGATAAAGGATTTTGCTGGTTTGACTCAAGTATATATGGTGGACGTGAATTTACAGATATCGATGCAATTCAGTGGGCGCAAAAATGTCAAGAGTTAGGTGCTGGAGAAATCCTTTTAACTAGCATGGATGGTGATGGAACTCAAAATGGTTATGATATTGAGTTAAATAAAGCTATTAATGATGCTGTTGATATTCCAGTTATTGCTAGTGGTGGAGTTGGTGAACCAAAAGATATTCTCGATGTATTCGAAAAAACAGATGTTAGTGCAGCTCTTGCAGCAAGTATATTCCACTTTAACCAGTATTCTATTGGTGAAGTAAAAGAATATTTAAAAGAAAATAATGTAGCTGTTCGGTTATGATAATTGAATCTCTAATTGATTTAGAATTAACACAAATTTCAGGTCAAACCTCCCAACCTCCATGGATGAATGTTGATGAATCTTATAAGGAGGTTGTAATGGTTAATAACAAACCTGTTATCTTTGATGTTAAACAAGCTGGTGAGTTTTTAGATTTTAATTATGTTGGGGATATATCTCAAAAAGACGCTATATCTTCTTTAAACTATATTTTTGATTTAGATTTTAATTTGGATAAATTTTATAAGTATTTAGACGGTCATGGGGAACTGGCTGAAATGTCTAAATTTTGCAACGGCTTAAGACTATTTTTAGCACCAAATCCGTTTGAATGTATTATTTCATCAATTTGTTCTGCAAATAATTCTATTAAAAGATGGACAAAATCAATTTCTGATATTAAACAAAAATGGGGTAATAATCATAATGGATTTTACACTTTTCCAGAAATTTCTACTTTTAAAGATTTATTCTTGGACGATGAAGAAGAATTTGAATTAACAAATACTGATGATATTTTCAAGTGTAAAAACAATTTAAAATCATGTGGTGTAGGATATAGGGCACCATATATGAGAAAGGCATCTGAACTTTTTACACTTGAAATGGACCTTTCAGAAATTTCAAAAATGAGTTATGATGAAGCTTTTGAAACAATATTGAAAGTTCCGGGTGTTGGTCCAAAAGTTGCTGATTGTATTTTACTTTATGGATTTAACTTTAGGGAAGCATTTCCAAGTGATGTATGGATAAAACGTATTGTATCTTACTTGTATTTTGATGGTAAGGATATTAGTGTTCCGAAGGTAAGAGAATTTGGTATGGAAGAATTTGGGGATAATGCAGGTTATGTTCAATTATATATGTTTCATTATGCAAGAAAATCCGGTCTAATGGCTAAGTTAAAATAATTGTAATTACATAATATTTTTCATGAAAATCAGATATGCTACAATAATTGTTAATGATATGGAGGAAAGTGTTAAATTCTATACTGAAACACTAGATTTCACTGTTGATGAAATTTTCGATGTTCCTGGAGGTAAAATCACTCTTTTAAATGGGGAGGGCTTTGCTGGGGTCGAATTAATTGAAAGTTCAAATTTTGAAACTGGTATTTATTCAATCGGAATGGATGTTGAAGATATCAATAAAGAAATTGAAGATTTAGAAGTAAAAGGTGCTAATATTGCTATGAAGCCTACTAAAACACAAGTTGGTTATATGGCAAGAGTATTGATCCAAATGGGGTCAATATTGTTTTAGTTCAACATAATAGATAATATGAAACTTGAAAAAATTGTTTTAATTGTAGCAACATTAACATCATTTTTTACAGTATTTTTATCATCTGCTGTAATGGTGGCAGTTCCAAGCTTGGCTTC
Organism: uncultured Methanobrevibacter sp.; assembly: GCA_964345675.1. Classification (GTDB taxonomy): domain Archaea; phylum Methanobacteriota; class Methanobacteria; order Methanobacteriales; family Methanobacteriaceae; genus Methanocatella. The sequence continues at coordinate 4,237 of CAYFRZ010000011.1, read as the reverse complement.
TGAATTTGGGATGAGCAATATTGTCCAAAATTGGGTTACTATGCTATTTTTCTTAGCAGTAGCTATTTTTACAATTCCTGCGGGGCAGTTATCTGGGAAATTTGGCCTTAAAAAATCAATGATTTTTGGATCGGCAGTTTATATAATAAGTTCTATTGTAGCTATTTTTTCAATAAACTCAGAAATGTTTTTGATTTGCCGTTTAGTACAGGGTATTGGTGTTTCATTTTTAAATGTTGCTTCAATGGCGATGGTTGTATCTGCTTTTTCTCCACAGGAACGTGGTAAGGCTATTGGAATTAATGTGACTGGTGTTTATCTTGCAACATCAACATCTCCTGTAATTGGTGGTTTTTTAAACTTTCAATTCGGATGGAAATCTATATTTTTAACTTCAGTTCCATTTTTAATACTGATTTTAGTTTTATTAATAGCTCAAATTAAAGAAGAATGGATTACAATGGGTGAAGTTCCAATCGATTGGAAAGGTTCTATTGTTTATTCATTAGGAATATTATTATTTATTTATGGATTCACACGTCTCGATGAGAGTATTGGTATTACTTTAACTATTATTGGCTTAATTGTCTTAGGATTATTTGTAGCTATTGAAATTAGAGAAAAATATCCTGTATTCGATGTTAAATTTTTTAAAAATTCTAAATTTGCGTCTGCTAATTTCGCAGCATTAACTGCTTATCTAGCAACATTTGCGGTTACAACAATTGTAAACTATCATTTACAATACATTAGGGGTTATGACTCTCAAATGGCAGGTGTGATACTTTTAATTGCTCCTTTAATCCAAGTAATCATGGCTCCAATTTCTGGAAGATTATCTGATAAAATAAATCCTCAAAAACTAGCTGCTATTGGAATGTTTTTCGGTGCGATTTCACTTGCAATGCTTGCAATGCTTAATGATTCAACTCAATTATGGTTTTTAATAATTGCAATGATTGCTCATGGGTTAGGTTTTGGAATATTTTCATCTCCGAACACCAATGCAATTATGGGTTCTGTTCCACAAAAAGACACACCTGTTGCATCAGCATCCGTTGCAACAATGCGTGTAATTGGTCAGACAATGAGTATGGGCATGTTAACATTGGTATTTGCATTTGTAATGGGTAATGTACCAATGGTTGAGAAATTTTTCCCTCTTTTAATTATAAGTTCTCAAATAACTTGTTTAATTTGCATGGTTTTATGTGCTGCATCTGTTTTTGCTTCACTTGTGGGGATTAGGTCTAATAGTGTTAAAAATTAATAAAAAAAGTTGAAAGATAATAATTATCTTTCTTCTACGGTCACTTTGTTCATTTTGTCGCCCTGACGAATTGCATTAACGACATCTTGACCGTTGATAACTTGACCGAATACTGTGTGTACTCCGTCTAAATGTGGTTGTGGACTGTGAGTAATAAAAAATTGGCTTCCACCAGTGTCTTTTCCTGCGTGTGCCATAGATAATGCACCAGTTCCGTGTCTATGTGGGTTTCCTTCGGTTTCACATTTGATGGTATAACCAGGTCCACTAGTACCATTTCCTTTAGGGCACCCACCTTGAATTACAAAATTTGGGATTACTCTATGGAAAGTTAATCCATCGTAAAATCCTTCTTTGATTAATTTTTCAAAGTTTGCTACAGTTCCTGGTGCTTCTTTTGGGAATAATTCAAGTTCAATATTCCCTTTATCGGTTTCAATTGTTGCGACTTTCATTTTATCACCTAATTTTTAAATAATATTAATATTATAAATATTAATGATTAAATAGTTTATGGAAAGATTAAAATGAATACTCAAGAATTAATTAAAATCGAAGATGATTATTTCATAAATACTTTCACCAGACAACCTGTTGTGCTTGATCATGGTGAAGGTGTAAGAGTTACTGATATTGATGGAAATGAATATTTGGATATGTTTGCAGGTATTGCTGTAAATGCATTAGGACACAACAACCCAAGAATGGTAAAAGCTATACAAGACCAAGCAGCAAAACTCATTCATATTTCAAGTATTTATTATAATGAACCTGCTTTAATATATGCTAAAAAATTAATTGACTTAACTAACTTTGATAGAATCTTCTATGCAAACAGTGGTGCTGAAGCAAATGAAGGAGCTATCAAATTAGCTGTAAAATACACTGGAAAAAGTGAAGTAATATCTACTGTTGATTCATTCCATGGAAGAACCATAATGACACTTGCAGCAACAGGTCATGAAGAATATCATGAACCATTCAAAGCTGTAATGCCACAAGGATTCATCAATGTCCCATATAATGATTTGGAAGCTATTAAAGAAGCAGTTAATGAAAATACTGCAGCCATTATCGTTGAACCTATCCAAGGTGAAGGAGGAGTTCACGTTCCTGATGTTGAATATTTAAAAGGAATTGAAGCAATCTGTAAAGAAAAAGGTATTGTATTTATTGTAGATGAAGTACAAACTGGATTTGGTAGATGTGGAACATTGTTTGCACACGAATTATTCGATGTCAAACCAGATATCATGACCATGGCTAAGGGAATCGGTGGGGGAGTCCCAATGGGCGGAATTTTAGCAACCGAAGAAGTGGCTAGCGCATTTGTACCTGGTGATCATGGAACTACTTTTGGTGGTGGACCTCTTGTATGTGCTGCTGCTAATGCAGTTTTGGATGAAATAATTGATAAAAATATCTTAGATAATGTTAATGATATTGGTGAATACTTTATTTCTGAATTAAAAAAATTAAATAAAGATGTTATTGCCGATGTTCGTGGTAAAGGTTTAATGGTTGGTTTGGAATTAACCAAACCAGGTGCTGAATATGTTGATAAACTTAGAGAAGCAGGATTCTTAATCAACTGTACTGCAGGAAATGTTTTAAGATTCGTACCACCATTAATAATTACTAAAACTGATATCGATGAGTTTGTAAAAGCTTTAGATGAAATTTTATAAGGTTATCATTAGATAGCCCAATTCCTTTTTTCTAATATTTTTTTCAACGAGCTAGATATTTTCAATGTTTTCATTGTATTTATGGAAGCCCACATAAAATTAGTGTGCTCTTCACTTATTTTAACATAGCCTTTTATGTTATTCAAATACATTACCAACTGTATGGTTCTTTTATTTGAATAATCGTTTTGAACAGCTTCACAAAAGTCTCCTATTTCACATTCAAGATTTGTTTCTTCTTTAATCTCACGTACTAACGCTTTGGTAAAATATTCACCTTGTTCTACTTTTCCGCCCGGAAGTTCCCACATTTCAGGGTCTGTTTTAGATTTTGGATGTCTTTTTACTATTAAAATTTCATTATCCTTATTTTTAATTATGCCTCTAACAGTAAGGCCATAAAATTTAGTCATTGTATTACCTAATAGTTTAATTTCAATTTTACCATCTATAACTTCCACCAACACCGTATCCATTACTTCCCCAATAATAAAAATTTTGATGTCTATGATCATGATTATAAGTACGATAATAATCTTCTAAATCTATTTCAAGGGTTTTCTGATACTCTTCTGAGGTATATTCTCTTTGTGCATTATCTAATTTGTTTAAAAATGTTTCTTCAGACATTTTTGATTTTGGTGTGCTTTTGATAATTTCTTTGAGTTCATCAGTAACATTGTCTGAATTATATTGAATTCTAAAAATTTTTTTACCTGTTGCAAAAAATACCTCTAAAAAGTCATGATTATAATAATTATTGTATTGGTATAACACAACTGCAGGATGACCTGCAATTTCCATTTCTTCAATATCCTTTAGATTGTTGCTATTACAAGAAGACCCATACATATTTTTTAAATCTTTATTTTTTACCAATGAAAATATTAAAAAGTCAAATGGCTCTCCATGAGTATAGCATGTACTATCATTATTTATTGTTCTATTTAAAAATTTTTCAGGAATTTTAAAAGCTACTTTATTAACAGTAACTTTTTCCCAATCACTGGTGTCTACTGAATATGTATTTGGGATTATAATGAGAAATATTATAACAAGTAAAATACATTTTAATTTCATAATGCTCACCTTACATATTAATTTTTAATCTATTAATAATACAATATTTATCTTTCTATAGGTTTAATTTTGAATATTAAAAATAATTACAATTAAGATTATTAATATATCTGATTTTCATCTAATGCAATTTTTAAAAGGAGTCAAATAATTTTTTTCACTAATTTTAAATAGCTTAAAATAAATAACTAACTATATA
>CAYFRZ010000010.1:28532-30763 GCA_964345675.1 uncultured Methanobrevibacter sp. | reverse complement strand
GGTTGTTTTAGATGATGAATCATTGATAAATGGTTCAAGGTTTAGAAAGATTTTGCCATGAGATTTTATGAAAAATTAATTGAGTTGTATGTAACAAGTCATTATAATAAAAATACTGAAATTACAGAGAATTTCATGCAAAAATTCAAAATAAACTTCATTATGAGATTTCGGTAGGACTACTCCATATTAATTATAAAAATAATGCATGTTTGACATCTTGGAAACATTCTTTGGAATGTAAAATTCAATTATCTGACACTAAAATTGTAAAATATCATTTAACCGAAGATGAACTTTGATGAGTTAAACAAACTTGTTGAATTATATCTTAATTTCACAGAACTTCGGGCAACACATGAAATCCCCATAAGAATGAATGATTGGATAATCAGTTAGATAAATTTTTAAACTTCGTTGATTATCAAATTTTTGGGTGTAAGGGAGATGTTTGTCGTGATTAGGTTAAGGAATCTGATAAATTTAACCCTATTTAGGATAATCCATGCAAATCTGATTATAATGAATTTGAAGAAAAAACTAGAAAATTGTTAAATAACTAAGTTTATATTTGAATAACTTTTAATATTTAGTCATGTTAAGTAATGATTCGGTAAACAGTGCATATTTGATGCTTCAAAACCCTAAAAAAGCATTAATTGAAATGTCCATGCCATTGATTATTTCATTACTTATTACTAGTTTTTACAATTTAATTGATGCTGCTTGGGTGTCTGGTCTTGGTGCTGATGCACTTGCGGGTGTTGGATTTTTTACACCAATTTTCATGATTTTAGTAGGTTTTGGAAATGGATTAGGTTCTGGAGCAGCTTTTGCATTATCCAAATATCTGGGTGAAAATAATAAACAAAAAGCCGATAATGCAGCGATTCATTCAATTATCATTGATTTAATAGTATCATTGATTGTAACTCTTGCATTATTAGTTTTATTAAATCCGATATTAAATGCAATTGGTGCAGGTCAAACTATTGGTTATGCTACTGATTATGGTATGATTATCATTTTGGGATCTGTATTTATTATACTTTCAAATGCATTGTATGGTATTTCAAGAGGTGAAGGGGATACTACCCGTCCGATGTATGCTATGATTGCATCGGCTATTTTAAACATGATTTTGGATCCGATTTTTATTTATAATTTAAATTTAGGTGTTAAGGGTGCAGCTATTGCAACAATTATTTCATCAATTTTTGTAATTTTAATATTATTATACTGGTTTTATATTAAAGGGGATACATATTTAAAACCTAATTTGAGCAATTTTGATTTTAAAAAAGATATTTCAATTGATATAATTAAAGTTGGAGTTCCTGCAAGCATTCAACTTTTGAATAATGCATTTTTTGCAGCAGTTTTCTCAGCACTCTTAACATTTGTCGGTTCAACAGATTCTGTTGCAGTATACTCAACAGGTTGGAGAATAGTTACTATTGGAACAACACCGTTAATTGCTATTGGAACCGCATTAATTAGTGTAATTGCAGCAAATTATGGTGCAAAAAACTATAAAAACATTCAAATTGTTCATAGATATGCAATGAAAGTATCAATTATTATTGCAATTATTGTAGCTATTTTAACAAATGTGTTTGCAGGAGATATTTCATCAGTATTCACATCTTCTGGAAGCAGTATAAGAATTGCTCCAGAGCTAACAAGTTTCCTTTCATGGATTGTAATTTATTATCCAACAATGGCTGTTGGTGTTGCTTCAACTTATGTTTTTCAAGGTGTTGGAAAAGGAATTACTGCAATGTTTCAAACTATTATAAGAGAAACAGGTTTTACAATAATCTTTGCAATATTATTTTCCATTGTTTTAGGTTATGGTGTATGGGGTGCTTGGATGGGTATTGTTTTAGGTGAAATTGTTTCAAATAATCTTACTATGCTTTGGGCAGATTATCTTATTAAAAAAGTAATAGATATTATGGGTTAAATCCCATTAATATCTTTTAGGTATATTATTTTATCGCAGATGGTTTCTACTAGTGCTTTGTCGTGGCTTACAAGTATCATTCCCATGTTTCTTTTTTTTACAATGTTGATGACTGATGTTATGATTTGTACTTGTGTTATTGCGTCGAGCATTGTTGTCATTTCGTCTGCTATTATGAATTTTGTTTTTGGGTTTAATGCTCTTAGTACGGAAAATCTTTGTAGTTCTCCTCCGGATAGTTCTTGGGGGAATCTTGTTAGCCATG
>CAYFRZ010000010.1:0-28432 GCA_964345675.1 uncultured Methanobrevibacter sp. | reverse complement strand
GAAAATCTTTGTAGTTCTCCTCCGGATAGTTCTTGGGGGAATCTTGTTAGCCATGTTTTTTGAATTCCGAATTCGCTTAGTAGTTCATCATTGGGCATCCAGGATTCTTCTAGAATGTTTTTCATTTTCCATTTTGGGTTCATTACTTTTTCGGGATGTTGGAAAATTAATTGCACTGGACAAAATTCTTTTTTAGGTAATTCTTTATCATTTAATGTGACTTTTCCTTCAAAGTTTTGAATGTATCCTGAAAGTATTTTACACAATGTTGATTTTCCATGTCCGCTGTCTCCGACTAATGCGGTGATTTTGGTGTTGTCAATGCATATGTCAATATCTTTTAATATGTATTTGTCGGAAGATGGATATTTGTATGAGATGTTGCTTCCTTTAAGTTTCATCTTCTAGGTCTCCTTTGTATTTAAAGCATCTGACTTTTTTATTTCCAAGGTCAATTAATTCGGGTCTTTGTTCTTTGCATATTTCCATACGCAATTCACATCTGTCATAATATGGGCAACCGGTAGGAATCTCGCCATGGAGTGGTTGATGTCCTTTTACCAATTTAAATCCATTTGATGGGAGTGCTTTGTATAGTGCTTTTGTGTATGGGTGTAGGAGGTTTTCTCCGTCTCCTGTGAAGTCTTTGTTTTCTGCAATTTCTATTACGTATCCTGAATAGAATATTCCTATTCTGTCTGCTATTTCTAATGCTGCGTGGATGTCGTGTGTAATTAGTAGTACTCCTATGCCTTTTTCTTTCATGTGTTTGAAGTGGTTTAGTGTTTCTTTTACTGTTTTTTGATCTAGTCCTGGTGTGGGTTCGTCTGCTACTACTAGTTTTGGATTGGATAGTAGTGCTGTTGATACGAGTGCTCTTCTTGCCATTCCTCCGGATAGCTGGAATGGGTACATGTCATCTACTTCAGGACCAAGGTTGTAATGTTCAAAAATTGCTCTTTGTTTTCGTTTCTTTTCTTTTTTTTCTTCTTCAGTTTCTGTGTGCCCTATTGCTTGGTCAGAGATTTTCATTAATGGGTCTAGGAAGTTTACTGATTGTGGGATTAGTGCGATTTCTTTTCCTCGTTTTTCTTCTTTGTCTTTTTGTGTTAATTCTTTTCCTTTGTATTTGATTTTTCCGTTTAGTTTTGCGTTTTCTGGTAATATTCCGAATATTGCATGTGCGAGTAAACTTTTTCCAGATCCGCTTGAACCTAGAATGGCTAGTATTTCTCCTTCTGATACGTCTAAAGTTAAATCGGTGATAACTTTTAAATCTCTTTGATTTAAACCTTGAGTATATTGTATAAATGAAATTGAAACATTTTCTACATCTAATAATTTCTCCATTGATTCACCCTTTTTTATTTCAAATGATAAATTTTAAATACTAATTTGTACTTTATCAATATTAAACTTATTCAAAAATTATAAAAAAGTATTACTAATTGAATAAATTATTTAAAATTTGTAATACTTTTTTTAAAGGAAGGAGTATTACCATGGATATTATAATTAAAGAATTAAGTAAAAATTCAAAAGAAATTTCCAATGTTCAAGAGTTTTTATTTAAAATGATTAAATCAGAATTTGGGTATGATTATGTTCCTCAATGGCATCAGGATATTGTAAATCTTGAACAGTATTATATTAATCCAAAAAGAAACAATTTTTTTGTTGCATATACTAAAACTGGTGAAATAATAGCTACAATTGGTATTAGGGCATATGATAAAGATTTTCCAGAATTTAAACATTTATATTCTATAGATGCTACTTCAAGTATTTGGAGGTTATTTGTAGATAGACGATTTAGACGTTGTGGTTTAGCTTCTAAAATGTTTAGTATAGCGGAAAATTTTGCTAATATGTCAAATTATGACAATATCTATTTACACACTCATAAAACATTGCATGGTGCTATTGAATTTTGGACAAAAATGGGGTTTGTTGTTGCATTAGATTCTAATGATGATTTAGAAACAGTTCATATGGATAAAAAGATTCAGGAGTTAAAAATCACTGATAATATTGTTGATTATAAATATGCAGTGAAATTATAATTTTTTAATGTATTTTTGTGTGTGTGGGCAAGCATATATGCATTTTCCACATACTGTATCTGATTTTCCTAAATTTTCTTCTGATATTTTTAATGCATATTTTTCACATTTTTTATCATTATAAAAATCGTTACGATTAATTTTATAATTCCATTCTTTTCCACTTATTGCTCCTCCGAAGCATGCATTTTTACATTCCATACATTTTCCACATTTTGATTTGAGTATGGGTTGTCCTATATCTAATGGAGCATCAGTTAAAACTGAAGATAATCTTAAAGCGCAGCCATATTTTTCTGTAATTAATAATGCAGATTTTCCTATCCATCCAATTCCGGCACGTGTTGCAACAGTTTTATGGGGCAATTCAAATGAATTAAATTCTCCAAAATCATGTCCAAGGCGTGCTTTTGTTTGTGCATAGGCACGATATCCTTTATTAATTAAAAATTCTTCACATTTCATACCTAATTCATCTAATCTGGAATTTAAACTTACTAGTTCTTTAACATATTCTTTAGTAGGTGCATTTTGCATATGTTTTATAATTTCCTTGGGATAAGGGATGTAAAAAACTACACCATTATTTAAACTTTTTTTTGGTGTAAAATTGGTTATGTCTGCAAAACCTACTTCGTGGGCGCCTTGGCTTATTAAATATTGTTTTAATTCAAGAGATAAATTCATAGATTTATCTCCGTTTAATTTATTATATAAATTTAAGTTTTGTATTACTTGATTGAAATTTTTAATATTTTTATTTATTTAATTTTTATTTGTTTTATTAGTATTATGATGTATTTTTTTGATTTAATATTGGATATATTATATTTTTAATAATAGTTATATGAATGATTTTTATTTTTAAAGTATACCTTAAAAGTAATAAATATTTTTTTATATATGTGATATTAATATATAATGTAATAATATTAAAATAATTTGATAAAGTATTACTTTATAGTAATTTTTTGACTAAAAAGTATTACTTTAATTTTAATATTTGGCTAATTATGGTGAAATTTATGGATAAAAAAATAATAATTGGTGCGATTGTAGTTGTATTGGTTGTTATTATTGGTGCTTTTGCATTTATGGGGGGATCTCAGGATAATGATCCAACTCATTTAACTGTAGCGGCACACAGTAATATTAAAGAACCAAAAGCTGGTTTTAATCCCCTCGTTGGATGGGGATGTGGACACCAGAATTATAATCCATTAGTACAAAGTTGTTTATTTAAAACTGATAAAAATGGTTCAATTGTCCCTGATCTTGCTACTGATTATTCAATAAGTAGTGATGGTAAAACTTGGACTGTAAATGTTAGAAATGATGTTAAATTCTCAGATAATTCTACTTTTGATGCAAAAGATGTTGAATTCACATTTAATACAGCAAAAGAAACAGAATCTGAGTTGGATTTAACAAATATTGCAAATGCTACAGCAATAAATGATACTTGTGTTGAATTTAATTTAGTTGAACCTAGGTCAACTTTCATATATGATTTAAGATATGTTGGTATTGTACCATCTGATTCCTATGATAATTCAACATATGGTGAAAATCCTATTGGTACTGGTCCTTATGTATTGGATCATTGGGATAAAGGTCAACAAGCAATATTCAAAATCAATGATAATTATTATGATGATAAACCTTACTTTACTCAAATTACTTTATTATTCCCAGAAGAAGCTACTTGGTTGGAATTGGCTAAATCTGGTGAAATTGATGTAGTTCCTGTTGCAACTTCTGCATTAAATCAAACTGTTGATGGATATCAATTCATTGAAAAATCTGCAGGTAGGGCACAAGGAGTATCTTTACCTTATCTCAATGATACTGGAATTGTTTATAATGGCACTATGAAAGTTGGTAACAATGTAACTGCTGATAAATCCATTAGAGAAGCTTTAAATGTAGGTATTAATCGTCAAACTATGTGTGATGAAATTTTTTCAGGTCATGCTACTCCAGAATTCACTGGTGTTGACACAAGAACTTATGCAAATCCTGATGCTAAAGTAGCTGATGGAGATGTATCAAAAGCAAAACAAATATTGAAAGATGGTGGTTGGACTGATACTGATGGTGATGGAATTGTTGAAAAAAATGGTTTAAAAGCATCATTTGATTTATATTATCCTCCTGATTATCTTGACAGGCAATCTATGTCTACAGTATTTGCTGAACAAGCAAAAGAATTAGGAATTGAGGTTAATCTTGTAGGTGCTGATTGGGATACTATTTATCAAAATCTATACAGTTCCGCAGCTTTAATGCAACAAACCTCTCCAGATCCATATAAATCAATTTACCAACAATATCACAGTAAAGAAATGGACGGATTCTATATGAATCCTAACTTATACAATAATTCTGATTCTGATAAGTTAATGGATGATGCTATGCATAATAGTGATTTAAACCAAGCTGATTCTTTATGGTCTCAATCTGCTCTTGTTAATGGTGGAGGTTGGGGTCCTGCTGGTGATGCTCCATGGGTATGGATTGCTAACTATGATTATAATTATTTCATTAAAAATGGTATTGATATAGGTGAACAACCAGATGGTTTAGGAAATGATATTTTAATTAATGTCTGTGATTGGTCAAGAACTAATTCAACAGCATAATAAAAATATTCTTTTTCCTTTTTTTTATTTTTTTAAAAATTTATTCGGGGGTTTATTTTGAATAAAAATAAATTGTTAAAATTTTTTGGATATAAATTGCTACGTTTTGTAATATTAATGATTGCAGTTTCAATATTCAGTTTTGTATTATTAGATTTATCCCCTATTGACCCAGTTAATGCTTATTTAAATCAAGCTGCTGTATCAGAAGCTCAAAGACAAATACTTCAAGAGTATTTTGGTACAAATGTTCCATTAACAACTAAAATTTTTCATTGGTTACTGAATTTACTTCAAGGTAATTTAGGTACTTCCTTAATATATCGTGCTCCAGTTATTGATATTATTTTTGAAAAAGCTTCAGCTTCTATTGTATTGATGGCAATTTCATGGTTATTGAGTGGTATTATTGGATTTTTATTAGGTGTTGTAGCTGGAAAAAATAAGGGTTCTTGGATTGATAAAGTAGTAAAAGTTTACTGTTATGCTATTCAATCCGCTCCATCTTTTTGGGTGGGAATGCTTATTTTGATGGTATTTGCTGTTTATTTAGGATGGTTCCCAATAGGATTTGGTGTTCCAATAGGTGTTAGGAGTACAGATGCAACATTCATGGAATGGGCAACAAGATTGGTGCTTCCTACATTAACATTAAGTTTAGTTGGTCTTGCCCCAATTGCAATGTATACACGTAATGAATTAATTCATGTTTTATCTTCTGATTTTGTATTATTTGCAAAATCTAGAGGTGAAAAAGGTTGGGATTTAGTAAAAAATCATGGGATAAGAAATATATTGTTGCCTGCAATAACATTACAATTTTTATCATTCAGTGAATTGTTTGGTGGTGCTGTTTTAGTAGAACAAGTATTTTCATATCCTGGTATAGGACAAACCGCTGTTGCAGCAGGTCTTCAAAATGATGTGCCATTATTTTTAGGTATTGTATTATTCAGTGCAATATTTGTATTTGTAGGTAATTTGCTTGCGGACCTTTCATATTATTTAATTGATCCAAGAATTAAGGAGAATGAGTTCAATGATTAAGAAAAAGGATGATGGTAAAAAGCAATGGTTTTTATATCCTGCAAATCTTAGAACAAAAACCATTGTAATTATTGTTTTTTCAGCATTGGTTATTCTAAGCATTTTTGTTTCTGGTTATTTTATAAATGATATTCCAACTAGTTTTATTAATGCAAATCAAATGCCCTCTTTTGAACATCTCTTTGGTACTGATTGGATGGGCAGAGACATGTTTCAAAGGACTATTGCAGGCCTTGGTTTAAGTTTGATGGTGGGATTTATTGCATCAATTGTCAGTACTTTTATCTCAATTATTCTCGGATTATTTTCAAGCTTTAATAAATTTACAGATGAATTTGTTGCAGGAATTATTGATTTATTTGGTTCAATTCCCCATATTCTTTTAATTATTCTAGTCTCTATGATGTTTGGTGGAGGGATAATGGGAGTAGTAATGGGTGTAGGTTTAACACACTGGACACCACTTGCAAGGGTTTTAAGATCTGAAGTTAAAGAAATAAGAACAAAAGAATATATCTCATTAGCTGAAAATCTAGGGAAATCAAAAATATGGATAGCAGTAAAACATATTTTGCCGTTAGTAATATCTCAAATAATTGTCGGTGTTATTTTAATGTTCCCTCATGCAATTATGCATGAAGCTGCAATAACATTCCTTGGTTTTGGTTTACCTCCTCATGAACCTGCTATTGGAGTAATTTTATCTGAATCAATGAATTATTTATCATCCGGATATTGGTGGTTAGCATTTTATCCTGGTATGTCATTATTAATAGTAGTATTATTATTTGATTTTATTGGGGAAAATGTTGAAAAATTACTGAATCCTGAAACTGCACAAGAATAAGGGAACTTCGATTTCTCTTATTCGTCTTTTTTTTAAATTTTATGTGATGATATTATGGAGTTTACAATTAAAGAAATTACTAAAGATTCTTTAGATATAAATGCTGTAAAGGATTTTTTGTATGAACAAATTAAAAATGAATATAATATTGGCCCGAATATGGAATTTCATTATGATATTGAGGGAATTAAAAAATATTATCTTTTACCAGAAGGTAATGCATTTTTTGTAGCACTTGATGGTGATAAAATTATTGCAACTGCAGCGGTTCGGGCTTATGATAAAGATTATGAATTTTTTAGGGGGATATATTCTAAAGAGTATACGGCCAGCATTTGGAGATTGATGGTTGATAAAGAGTACAGGAGACTGGGACTTGCACGCAAACTTGTAAATACTATTGAAAATTTTGCAAGAAATAAAGGTTATACTCAAATATATTTGCATACTCATAGGTATCTTGAAGCAGCAGTACCTTTTTGGAAATCTGTTGGGTATAATGTAACTGTTGAAGAAGACTTTGATGAAACAACCCACATGGAAAAAAATTTAAATTAAAATTTATTCTTGTATTATTTTTTTGATGTGAAAAAGCTATTTTTTGTTTTTAAGTTATTTACTTAAACTTTATTTAATATCATGGTAAATAATATATATTGATGAAACGAACAGCACTAAAAATTGGATATATCGGAACTAATTTTCATGGTTTTCAACGTCAACCGGACCTGCGAACAGTTGAAGAAGAATTAATTTATCATTTACGTAAATTAAATTACATTGATGATTTAAAAAAGTCTAGATTTAGAATAGCAGGTAGGACTGATGCAGGTGTTCACAGTTTGGGTAATGTAATTAGTTTTCAGTCTGAAAAAGATGTTAGGATAAATGAAATTAATAATTCCCTTCCTGATGATATTCAAATTCTTGCAAGTGCTCCAGTAAGGTATGCATTTAAACCAAGATATGCTCAGATGAGGCAATACAGATATATTTTATTTCAGGATTTGGATGTGGATAAATTAAGAAAATGTGCTGAAGTATTCAAAGGAACTCATAATTTTACTAATTTTACGAAAAGATTTCAAAAAACTACTACTAGAACTATTGAAGATATTAGAATTACAAAAGTTGATTTAGAGGATTATCATAAAAAGGAATTCCCTAATCTTCATGATACGATTTCTCCGATTTTTGTTGATATTTACGGTGAATCTTTCTTATGGAACATGGTAAGAAAAATGATGAGGGTTTTTGTTGATGTGGCTATTGGTAAAATGGATTTGGAAGAAGTTGGCAGATTACTCAATCCTGATGAGGATGAACCAAGGGCGAATATTAAAGTTATGGAAGCGGAATATTTAATTTTAATGGACATTCAATATGATGGGATTAAATTCAGATATGATGATTATGCTTGTGAGAGATTTAAGCGTGATTTAGTTGATTATTTATCTGATTTGCAAAAAAAATATGCAATTAGGGAATCTATGATAAAAAGCCTGCAAGATTTGCATAATTGGTAAAGATGAAGATCTCACAGTCTGATAAAATCATTTTTTTTTAATTTATTTCATCTTTCATTGATTGGTATTGTAGGCAGTTGGATTACATTAAGTCCAAATGCATCATTATCTTGTAATAATATAATTCCGCAGCTTTTATTTTTTATTACATTTGATTTTTCCCAATAACTAATGGAAATTCATATAATTCTAGTTCAAGTTATACATCAGTTTTTTATATCTTGTTTTATAACATATTAGATTGCCAATATTTGCATATTCAATTAAAATCAGAAAGAATTTTTAATGATTAATTTATAAATATAATAATATTATGAAAATAGCTACTATTTTAGGAACTAGGCCTGAAATTATTAAAATGGCTCCTATCATTGATGAAATTTCAAGAAGGGATATTGATCAGATTATTTTACACACTGGTCAGCATTATGATGAGGAGATGTCTGATGCATTCTTTAAAGATTTGGATATTCAGACTCCGGATTATAATATTCATGTAGGTTCCGGAACACATGGAAAACAAACTGGTTTAATGATGGAACGTATTGAAAAGGTTCTTCTTGATGAAAAACCGGACATTGTCTTAGTTCAAGGAGATACGAATGCAGTTTTGGCAGGCGCCCTTGTCGCATCTAAATTACATATTGCAATAGGTCATGTGGAAGCGGGGCTCAGATCCTTTGATATGACAATGCCTGAAGAAATAAATCGCAGGGTTGCTGATGTATGTTCTTCAATGTATTTTATACCGACTACTGAATCAGCTATTAATCTTTTAGCTGAGGGATATTCAAGAAAAAATTTATTTATAACTGGAAATACTGTTGTTGATGCTTGTTTTAGGCATTTGGATATTGCTCAAAAAAGAGGTATTAAAGAGGATTCTCTTAGAGAGTTAAATATTGGAAAAATGGAAAATATTTTAACTTTAACAATGCATAGGGCTGAAAATGTTGATGTTAAAGAAAGGGTTGTCAGTATCATTGAATCATTAAAAGAATTGGATGATATGAATATTATTTTTCCAATTCACCCAAGAACTAAAAATACGCTTGAAAATTTTGGTTTATTTGATGAGTTAAATAATTTGGAACATGTTCACATTATAAAACCGTTGGGTTATCTTGATTTCTTACAGTTAACTTCTGCTTCAACTTTAATTTTAACGGATTCCGGTGGCCTTCAGGAAGAGGCAATAACTTTAAATGTCCCTGTTTTAACTTTAAGATATAATACTGAAAGGCCAGAAACAGTAACTGCTGGAGGAAATATTCTTGTTGGATCTAATAAAGATGCAATTGTGAAAAATGCACGTAAAATCTTAGATGATAAAGAATTTGCAGATAAAATGAAAAGTGCAATTAACCCATATGGTCAAGGGAATTCCGCAAAATTAACTGTTGATGCTATAGAAGATTATTATGATCGGGGATTATTGAATATTAAATCTCCTGAAGATATAATGAATTCATTTAAAAGAAAAATTAAAAATGTAGTTGAAGATATTTCTGTTGAAGAATTTGAAATAAAAGAAAATGCAATTATCCACATGGTCTTTGATGGGGAAAATATGCAATTCCCAACTGATGAATTAAATTTAAAAGGTATGATGATTACTTATGATAAAAGAGAATGATTCTATTCTAGTATTTGAATATTTCACTGCTTCTGGTGAAGAAGATAAATGCATTATCTCTGAAGCTGAAGCATTGATATTTTCACTTTTAGACGATTTAAAAGATTTTAATGTTGACTTAATAATTAATGAATCTTACAATGATGTTGTAAAAAATTATAATAATGTTAATCCGATTTTAATTAATCAAGATGTAGTTTCTTGGCTTAAAGAGAATGCAGGAAACTTTGATAAAGCTATTTTTATCTCCGCAGAAAACAATAACAATCTTTACAATATTACTAAAATTTTGGAAGAACATAATGTAAAAATATACAACTCTTCATCTGAGGCTTGCCTTAAATCGTCTGATAAATATGAAACTTATGAATCATTACCGAATACAATTCCTCAACCAAGATCATTTAGATTTAAAATAGATTCAAAAGGTTATTGGAAAAGAGCAATTGAAAATTTACATGAAAAATGGCAAGCTGAAGATCCATTGACTCCCCTTAAATTAATAATAAAACCGTTAATGGGTGTGGACTGTGAGGATATTGTAATTATAGATAAAATTGAGGATTTAAGTTTAGATTTAGATAAAATATTCAAACCAGAGTCACGTGTTATTGTCCAAGAGTATGTTGAAGGGACAGATATTAGTGTTAGTTTAATTTCTGATGGTGAAAAAGTTATTCCAATAAGCTTAAACCAACAATATGTTGAATTAAAAAATGATAAAGGAACATATCTTGGTGGTAGATTACCTTATGAAAGCGAATTTAAGGATGAAGCTTTTGAAATTGCAACTAAAGCAGTTGAATCTATAGATGGAATAAAGGGTTTTGTTGGTGTTGATGTATTGATTAATGCTGATGAAAAAGATATTTATTCAGTTTATTTACTTGAAATCAACTCAAGATTCACAACACCTTATGTTGGATTAAGTAAAATCGCTAATTTTAACATAGGTAAAACAATCATTGATTTAGTTGATGGTAATGTCGATATTGATGAGTTGGATATTTCTTTAGATGGTGGAATAGAATTTAAAAAATCTGAAAATTCATTAGAAATTAGGAGAGTATGATATGAAGGTGGCTGGTTTTGATATTGGTGGTGCAAACACAGATTTGGCAATTATTGATTTCGAAGGCGACGAAATTAAAAATATTGAAGTTGATTTCGAATATCTTCCAATGTGGAGTAATAATGACGATTTATCAAGAGTTTTAATCGAATTAATCGAAAAAATTTGCCCAATTTCTGAAATTGATGCTGTAGGTATTTCAATGACAGCAGAACTTGTTGATGCATATGATACTAAAAAAGATGGAGTTTTAGATGTTGTTAATAAGTGTGAAGGAACATTTGAATGTCCAATCGCATATGTTGGTATTGATGGAATGTTATCAAAAGAAGAAATTGAAAAAGCTCCTCTAAAAGCAGCTGCTGCTAATTGGGTTGCAACAGCTCAAATTGCAACATTAATTTCCGATAATTGTATTTTTATTGATACTGGAAGTACTACAACTGATATTATTCCAATTAAAGATGGAACTGAATGTGCTATTGGTAAATCTGATTTTGATAGATCTGCTACTGGTGAATTGGTGTACACAGGCACTTTAAGAACAAACCTTGCAAGTTTTCTTGATAAAATTGAATTAAATGGGAATGAATATCGTGTAGCTAGTGAATTATTTGCACAAACTGCGGATGTTTATACAGTTCTAGAATTAATCGCTGAAGATGATTATGTCTGCGATACTTTTGATGGTGAAGGTAAATCAAAAACAGATTGTGCAAAAAGAATCGCACGTGTTGTTTGCGCTGATTTGGAAATGTTGTCTATGGGTGAAATTGTTGAAATGTCTAAATTTATTCATAAAAAACAAGTTGAACAAATCGCAGATGGGCTAAAACAAGTTGTTGAAACTCAAAACTTAAACCTTATTGTTACAACAGGTCTTGGAAAAGATATACTGGATAAAAAAGCAGCAGAACTTCTAGGTTTGGAAGTTAAATCTATGGGTGATATTTTAACTGATGAAGAATGTGTTGTTGCACCGGCTATTGGAACTTCTGTAATGATGAATAAATATTTAAATTAAAAGATTTTTATCTTTTAATCTTTTTTTAAACTAGTACCAAACGTCTTTTATTCCAAGTAAATATGCACCAGTATTTGCTATTAAATGAATAACTAATGTTAATATAATTGATATTGAGATAAATAATAGATCTATTTTTACAAATAATGAAACTAAAACCAATGCTATTATTAAGAAATCTAATTGGTCCAATATTGGTGCAGGTTTTCCACGACCAATTCCAATTCTTCTTTTTAAAAAACTACCCATTGCATCACCTAAAAGAGCCCCAAAACCGAGTAAGAATCCTATTAATATCCCATTTGTGATGTTAGTTACTATTGGAGTTATTATGTATTGTCCGTATGTTGAAATTATATATGGTGCAATAAATCCCTGTAAAATGCCGATTATTATTCCAATCATGGTTCCAGCAATCAATCCTCTCCAAGTTACTCCATCTCCAATCCAACGAACTCCGTTTTTATCAGATTTTCCAAAATCTACTGGACGTCCTCCGCCAAATACTAATCCTGCGCCATTTGAAAAATATGCTGGAAGTATGAAATATAATGTTGTAACACATGCAATAAGCAATATTTGAATATTAATAGTCATTTAATTTATCTCCAAATTATATTTTATATAAAAACTACTATATATTAATTAAGTTTAAATAATACAACTATTTAAATATAATAATAATATAATAAGTTTAGTCTAATAATTGAAAAATTATTAGTGAGGGTGATTTTTTGAAAATTAAAAGTACTAAAAGTTTATGCCCGGAGTGTGGTAAACTATTGGATGCTGAAGTTTATAGTGAAGATGGGAAAGTTTTCATCAAAAAAACTTGTGATGAGCATGGGGAGTTTATTAATACTTATTGGGGCGATGATGAGTTATATAATAGGGCTGATAATTATCTTCCATCAATAACTTCTGTTGAAAATCCTTGTGTTGAGGATATTAGTAGTTGTCCTAGCAATTGCGGATTATGTTCAAAACACGAAACTTCCACTGTTTTAGGTTTGATTGATGTAACTAATAGGTGTAATTTAAGATGTCCTGTTTGTTTTGCTAATGCTGCTGCTGCAGGATACTTATATGAACCTACTCAGGATGAAATTAGACAAATGCTTAAAAACTTAAGGAATTTAAAACCTAATCCGACTCCTGCTATACAATATGCTGGTGGAGAACCAACTGTAAGAAAAGACATTGTTGAACTTATTGCAATGGCTAAGGAAGAAGGTTTTACTCATGTTCAAATAGCTACTAATGGTATTAGATTGGCTAAAAGAGAAAATTTAGCTAAAGATTTAAAAGCAGCTGGATTGAATACAGTTTACCTTGCTTTTGATGGTGTGACTCCTGAACCTTATATTAACAATAGGGGTAAAGATTTACTTCCATTTAAATTAGAAGCTATTGAAAACTGTAGGAAAGCGGGTTTAGGTATTGTACTTGTTCCTACTTTGATTAAAGGTGTTAATGATCACCAAATTGGGGAAATAATTAAGTTTGCATTTGATAATAATGATATTATTTATGGAGTTAATTTCCAACCAGTTTCATTCTCTGGAAGGACTCCTGCTGATCAAGTTGAAGCTCAAAGAATTACAATTCCAGATTTTGTTAAAATTATTGAAGAACAGACAAATGGTCAAGTTAAAACAACTGATTTCTATCCTCCATCTGCTGTTGAACCTATTGCAAGGTTTATTTCTGCTCTTGATGGGGAAGAAAGGCCACCTGTTACTTTAAATTGCCACCAACACTGTGGTGTAGGTACTTATGTATTTAGGGAAAAAACTGAAGGGTCTGGAAGAGATAATTTAATACCGATTACAAACTTCATTGATGTTGATAAATTATTTGAAAAATTAGATGGTTATGCTGATAAACTTATTGAAGGTAAATTTGGTGCCCGTAAGAAAGTTTTAGCTAGTGCTACTAAAAACATTCCAAAAGTAATACATCCTAGTAAAACTCCTGAATACTTAGATATTAAAAAAGTTTTATTAAATGTATTTACTAAAAGGTCTTACGGTGCATTGGGAGACTTTTCCAAAGATGCAATGCTTATTTCATGTATGCACTTCATGGATCCGTTTAACTTTGATGAAGATAGAGTTAAAAAATGTGTTATCCATTATGCAACACCGGATGGTAGAATTATTCCGTTCTGTACCATGAATTCAATGTATCGTCAAAGTGTTGAGCAAGATTTTGCTAAACCTTTAAAACAAAAAAAAGAATAATTTAATTTTTTAATCACCTTAACTTATTTTGTATTTGGGAAAAATCCCAGATACTCGTTTTTTAACTCAATTTTGTTGTGATATTTATGGATATTATTAAAGGAAAAACATGGACTTTTGGGGAAAATATTGATACTGATGTGATTATCCCTGGAAGATATTTAAGAACATTCAATCCTCAAGATTTGGCAGATCATGTCTTGGAAGGGGAAAGGCCGGATTTTACACAAAATGTTCAAAAAGGGGATATTATTGTTGCTGATGAAAACTTTGGTTGCGGTTCATCAAGAGAGCAAGCACCGGTGGCTATTAAAACAGCGGGTGTTAGTGCAATTGTTGCAAAATCTTTTGCAAGAATTTTTTATAGAAATGCAATTAATATTGGTTTACCAGTCATTGTTAGTGATATTGAAGCTAAAGATGGTGATATAATTAGTATTGATTTATCTGAAGGTACCTTAGTTAATGAAAGTACTGGAGATAGTGAGACTTTTGAACCATTTAAAGAGTTCATGTTAAGTATATTGGAAGATGGTGGTTTAGTTAACCATTATCTAAATGAAAATGATTAAGGAGGTATGGAAAATGGAATGTCCAATTTGCGGGTCTGTTGATGTTGAAATTTTAAATGCAAAACAGAAATCGTCTAAGAAAAAACTCATGGAAGAATATCTATTAAGATGTGAAGAGTGCGGGCATGTTTTTAAAGACATGTTGTCTGCAAAAAAACCTAAACCGTATAGATTAATTATTTCCGAACAAGACAAATCTCATAAAACAACTATCGATTTATCTCCAAGTGATGAATTAAGAAGTGGTGATATATTACTTTCTGATTTAGGTCAAGTTGAAGTAACTAGTATTGAAGTTGGAGATAAAAGAGTGAATAAATCAAAAATTGAAAATATTAATACTATTTGGGCAGCATCCACTGAAATCCCTGCACGTATTGGGTTTTCAGTAGATTTACATGGTGAAGTTGATTCTTATAAACTTGATTTGGAAAGAGATTTTGAAATAGCACCTGGTGATGTTGTTAAAATTGACAAACATATTGTAAAAGTTCATGTTATCAAAACTCGAGATAGAAAATTGACTTCTGGATTTGCAAAAGCGAATGTTATAAAAAGAGTTTATTCAAAACCAGTTAAATTCAATAATTTTGATTATGACTTAACTAAAAACATATTTAAGAAAACTAAAAAGGCTTCCTAGAGTGGAAATAAAATGAAAGTATATATTGAATCTTATGGTTGTACATTTAATAAAGCTGATGGACAGATAATTGCAGGTAATTTACAAGAAAATGATATTGATGTTGTAGAGTCAATGGAAGAAGCAGATGTTATTATTGTAAATACATGTTATGTTAAATTACCTACAGAAAACAAAGTTACTTATAGAATTCAAAAGCTTCAAAATGATTTTCCGGATAAAAAAATCATTGTTGGTGGATGCATGGTCGAAATCGACCCTGAAAAATTAGATAAAGTTGCTCCGAATGCTTCATGGATTGGACCTCATCAATTAAATAAATCTGCTGATGTTGTTGAATCCACATATTGTGGTGAGGTAGTTCGTGAATCAGGATTTTCAAAGGAATCTAAAGTTAATGTCCCTAAAATCATGGATGATAGTTTAATTCATATTATTCAAATATGTGAAGGTTGTTTGGGTGCATGTACATTTTGTTGTACTCGTTTTGCTCGTGGACCATTAAATAGTTATCCAATTAAGGATATTAAAGAAGAGGCAAGAAAAGCTATTGAAAATGGTGCTTGTGAAATTCAACTTACCGCACAAGATACTGCAGCTTTTGGCCGAGACACTGGTGAGAAACTATCTGATTTAATTAAAGAAGTGGCAAATTTAGAGGGAAATTTTCGCATCCGTGTTGGAATGATGCATCCTAAAAATATTTTAGACAATGTTGATGAAATTATTGATGCTATGAAACATCCTAAGGTATATAATTTCATTCATTTACCTATTCAAAGTGGAAGTGATAAAGTTTTATTAGACATGATGAGGGGACACACTGTTAATCAGTATCTGGACATTGTTTCAAAATTTAAAAATGAAATTCCTAATTTAACTTTAGCAGTTGATATTATTGTTGGTTATCCAACTGAAAGTGATGATGATTTTAATTTGACTGTTGAATTACTTGAAAAAATAAAACCAAGTTTGATTCACTTATCAAAGTATCAACATAGGAAAGGTGCAATTTCATCAGCACTACCTGAAATTCCTCATGAAGTTATGAAGAAAAGATCAAAATTTTTATCTGAGATTAAATCAAAAATAACTGAAGAAGAAAATAAAGAATTAGTTAATTCTATTCAAAAAGTTTTAGTTATTGAAAAAGGTTCTAAAGGAGGATTTATTGCAAAAACTAATTCATATATTCCAGTAATTATTGATAATGTTACCTTAGGAACTTTTGTTGATGTAAAAATAACTGAAGCTACAGCTACTTATCTTAAAAGTGAATTATTGGGATAATTTTTTTTATTTTTTTATTCATCTTATTTTTTTATATTAATGTTAATTTTTTCCTTAATTTTTTATAATGCTTATAATTTTTTCCTAAATTTAAAAGTATATTCTAATAGGTGATAAGTTATAATATAAGCGAGAAATAAGCATTTTTACCGATACCTTTATATACTATTGTGTACTATCTTTTAATTGGAGGTGTAATTATGAGTGAATTACCAATCGCACCAGTCGGACGTATCTTAAAAAATGCTGGCGCACAAAGAATTAGTGACGATGCAAAAATTGCATTAGCTGAAGCATTAGAAGAAAAAGGTGACGAAATCGCACAAAAAGCTGTAAATTTCGCACGCCACGCTGGTAGAAAAACTGTAAAAGCTGAAGATATCAAATTAGCAATCAAATAGATTTTCTAATTAGTTATTTTAAAAAAAGCTTTTAATAATAAAATCTATTGGCCATTTTTCTTGGTCAATTTTTTTTATTTTTAAAATTTTACTGCTTGTTCTGCTCAACTAAGAAAACTTTATATATTACTTTTCACAAAGTATAGTATGTTGTGTAGGACCGGTGGTCTAGGGGTATGATTCCTCTTTGACGTGGAGGAGATCACGAGTTCGAATCTCGTTCGGTCCATATGCCATGGTAGTTCAGATGGGAGAACGCTAGACTGAAGATCTAGATGTCGCTGGTTCAAGTCCGGCCCATGGCATTACTTTTTAACTTATTTTTCCGGATATTTTTATAATATATTTGAATTATTTTTAGTTTACCAAATTCATATTATTTTTATCTTAAACACTAAAATCATTATCTAATAGTTATGAACTTTAAAATGAAATAAATAGGTTTTAAATTGATATTTTTGAAAATCAATTGTAGAATTTTATCTATGAATTAGATTAAAAATGGTGATGGTTTTTTTAATCTATAAGGTGATAGGTTTTGGTTTAACTTGTGTGTTTTCCCTTAAATCTTTATATCTTTTAACAATTTCGCAACCTTGGTCACTACCAATTACATCTGCTCCTCCAGTCAATATTTGGTTAGCGAATTTATAATTGTTAATTCCACCGTATATTTCAATTTTAATTGTAGGGGCATGTTTTTGAATAATATTAATATCGTTAACATTTTCAAAAATGTGGCTTGGAGATATAAATCCTGTTGAAGTTTTTACATAATCTGCACCACTTTTTTCAGCTAATTTTGCAGCATTAGCTTTTTGATAATTTTCTAATGCTTTTGTTTCAATAATTACTTTTAAAACTTTATCTCCAATCACTTCTTTTATCTGTTTGATTTCATTTTCAAGTAATTCGTATTTTTCATCTTTAAGATAACTTAAATTAAGAACAACTTCAAATTCATCAACACCTTTGTTAAGTAATGATTTAGCTGTTGCTACTTTACTTTCAGTATCTTCGAAACCTAATGGGAAGCCAATGACACTTCCAATTTTTATGTTAGTATCTTTTAAAGCATTTTTAGCTAATTCAACATAAGTAGGTGAAACAACAACTGAATTAAAGTTTGCTTGTTTTGCTTTTTCGAGAAATTCTTCCATTTCACTTTCAGTAATCATATTATTTAAATTAGTGTAATTTATTAAACTTGCTAATTCTTTTGAATTTTTTATGTTATATGTCATATTATCACTCTCTTAATTAGTTAGTATTTGTACGAACATTATATTTAAATATTTTTATTGTATTATATTTTTAACCATATATGGTCCAACTTTTTCATAACCGAATTTACGATAATAATTTCTAGTCCCAATTCCACTTATTATTGCAATTTCTTCTTTTCCATGGTCAATAGCTATATTTTCAGCTTCTTTTAGAAGTTGTTCTCCAAATCCTGTATGTTGGCCTATTTGCGGATTTTTATTTCCTATTTGAATCATATTTCCATAAACATGCAATTCTCTTACAAGTGCAGTTTTATCGGTAATTTCATTTCTAAAATGATTTTTCGATGGGAAACGTAATCTTAAAAATCCAGCAATACTTTCTTCATTAATGTCTTCAATAGATAAAAAGTTTTCAATTCCATCACATGCATTGTAACTTTCGTTAAATAGTTCGAACTCATCTAAATCATATTGCTTTGATGTTTTTTTATGACCGATTTCACGACAGCGAATGCATTTGCAGTTAATATGTTCTTCATCTAATTTATTATAAACAAGTTCCCCTAAATTTGATTTTTTAACACCTGCTTCAATTAATGTTGATGGGATATCACGTTGAATTCTCATGGTTCTAACCCATTTTGGAAGAATTTTTTTAATTTTAACAATTAATTCAACTGCTTCTTCATCAGTATATGGTGTGTATTTACCATCATTCCATAAATCATATAATTCACTTCCTTTGGTAACAAGGCAAGGATAGATTTTTAGCATGTCTGGTTTAAAATTATCATCACTAAATAATTGCTTAAACATTTTTAAATCTTGTCTTTCATCTGAAAATAGACCGGGCATCATATGCATTGCTACTTTAATTGCAGAGTCTCTTAAAAGTTGATTTGCTTCAATAACATCTGCTATTTTATGCCCTCTTTTTATTTTGGTATATATTTCATCAGATAATGTTTGAACTCCAAGTTCAACTCTAGTTACACCAAAATCGAGCATTCGATTAATATGGTCTTTTTTGCAATAATCTGGGCGTGTTTCAAAGGTCATTCCAACACATCTTACTTTTGAATTTTCATTAGCTTTTTGAACATCACTGATTAAAACATAATCATTTGGAGGATATGTTTTCAAAATACCTTTTTCAAAAGATCTTATTTCATCAAAATCTAAATTATATTCATAATTTGTTGGTTTGTTTTCAATTATTAAACCAAAATCTGTCATTGCTTTTAAACATTGTGATACAAACCATTCTTGATAAGATAAATCTCTTGATGGAAATGTCCCGCCCATAATAATCAATTCGACTTTATCAATTGGATGTCCAATTTTTTTAAGTTGCTTTAATCTATTGAAACATTGGATGTAAGGATGAAATTCATACATTCTTCCTCTAAGTGCTGCTGGTTCTTCACCAGTATAACTTGGAGGAGCTATGTCGCTTTCCGGACAATAAAAACATCTTCCATGAGGACATTTGTGAGGATGGCACATTACAGCAACAATTGCAACGCCAGACCTTGTTCTGGTTGGTTTCTTCTTTAATATTTCAGAAACAAGTTCTTTTTCATCAGGTTTTGCAAATTCTAATATGTCTGCATTACTCATAAATCTAGATAATTTTAAATCACGGCATAGTTGTCTTTTTTCAACTTCAAGATCACGTCGTGTGGATATTTTACCATTAATAATATCGTTGATTATAATTCGACATGCTTTTTCCATTATTTCTAACCTCGATAATTAATAGTTAATTTTATATTATGGTTGTATTTAAATATTTAATGATTTAATATATAATCATATAAAATTTCTTAGGTGAAAAACTATGCAAATTAAAGAATTTTTAGGGTCTGTTGTTTTAGATAAAAATGCATATGAAGTAGGTAAGGTAAGTAATGTGGAATTTGATTCAGCATCAGGTAAAATTAATGAAATCACTTTAACTTTACAAAAAAATATCTTCTCTAAAGATGAACTTGTAATTAGTTTTGATGATATTGCCACTATCGGTGCTTATGTTATCTTAAACAAAGAAATTCCAAAAGAAGCTGAAATAGATGAATCCGAAGTTGTCGAAGTAGAACTTGAAGAAAATGAATAAACATAAAGGTTTTAAAAATGGTTTTTGATGCAAGAGATGTTGAAATTCCTTTAAATTCTCATGTACGTTATGTTGATACTGGAACCATGGGTGAAGTTGTTGATGAAAGAACAACTAATGGTATTGGTTGGGTTAAACTAAATAAAACTGGTTTATGGTATAAATCAAGCCATGTTGAATTGTTAGAGGAAAAAGATATCAAAAAAAATTCTTGGGGCACTGGCAAAGATTTCGATGTTGAAGATTTAAAAGAAAAAGTCATGGAATTTGAAGAACTTGAATTATCTAGCGATGCAGGTAATGGTGGAGGTTAAATCCACCTCTTTTTTAATTTTTTACAAATAAACTTATTTTTTCAGCAAGTTTAGGACCTATTCCATCAATTTTTTGCAACTCATTTTCAGAAACATTTCTTAAATCGTTTCCAAATATTTTCACAAGATTTCTAGCTCTTTTTCTACCAAGTCTTTTCACTCCAATGACTAATGGAATAATATCAGGTTTAATTCCGTAATATAATCTGGCAGATAAAATGTCATATTCTTTCAAGTTAGAATAATCTCCTAAAACTTCTGATGTATCTTTTGCAAATTTCACAAGACGTGAAGCTTCATAAGCCGATCTCCTAGTTGAAGCAGAATAAACATTGTATTTATTTTCTATGTCATATTCACTTCTTTCATCAATCCACTCAATTAATGAAACTGTTGTCGCTTCGGAATTACCAATATCTACTGCGAATAATCCGCATTCAGATAATTTTTCTTGCACAGGATCTTTTGATTTTCTTCCTTTAAATGTAATTAATGGCAAATCTGGTGTTTCAGATAGTGAATAAATAAGTTCTTCGACATTAATTTTGTCCATGTTGGAGACGTATTCTTTAATTTTAACTGCAGTTTCAACAGCATAATTTGATTTAGCAATTAAATTACCAAAATCAGTAGTTTTAAGTCCTTCCGGAGTAGCCTTAATAATACCATTTTGAAGTAAGAAACTTAATGCATTTTCAAGTTCATATTTTAAGCTGTCTGCTGCAAAAAAAGACATTGAAGGATTATTGCTCATTTGATAACCATAAAGAGTTTTTCCAAAGAAGTCAGTTAATTCATCTAAATTTTTAGAAAGAGATGATGCAATTTGAGCTATGATTTGTTTGTAAATTGCATCTTTATTATCAACTAATTTTGAGTTTGTTTGTTCAATTTCCCCTTCAACATAATATTCTTCTAAGTTTTGAGCTTCATCCATTGTTTTTGCAATAATATATGAATAACCTACATCATCATATTGTGGTCTACCTGCTCTTCCGGACATTTGTTCATAATCAAAAACAGGTATTGGTTGAGATCCATTGCTAGTCCAACGTGTATGATCTCTAATAACAACAGTTTTTGAAGGTAAATTAACTCCATACATCAAACTAGGTGTTGCGGTAATCATTAATATATTTCCATTTCTAAATTCATCTTCTATGATTTCTTTCTGCTCATTAAAAAGTCCAGCATGGTGGAATGCAACCCCTTTTTCAATGGATTCTGCTAATTTTAAGCATGTACTTGTTGGAAGTGATCCTTTCCTTTTTGGAACGTCCAATATCTTTTCTGAAACTTCTTTAAATCTTTGTTTTTGTTCTTTATTGATTTTTTTATTGATTTTTTTAGCAACGTAGGTGGCTAAACTTTCAGTAAATCGTCTTGTGGAGACAAAGGATAATGCTTGTGTTTTGTCTTTAATGGCTTTTTCAACAACTTTGACAATAACATCATTTTTATTTTTTGTATTAAACATTTCAGCAGATAATACTTTTTTGTGTAGTGGCACTGGTCGGTAATCATGCTCTATACATGTTCCTTCAAGCCAACCTTCAATTTCTTCAATATTTTTTAGAGTAGCTGAAAGTGCAATAATTCTCATACTTGGATTTATAATTTTAGCTCGGGTAATGGCTGCTTCAAGTGTTGGCCCTCTAGAATATTCTCCAATCATATGAAATTCATCGATAATTAATGTATCAACATCACGTAATACATTCCAGGAAAATCTTGTAAGTGCATCAAATGACTCAAAAACCATAACTGATAAATCTGCGCTTGAGGGGTGTTTTCCTACATTAATTCCATGTTCTTCAAATGATTTAAATTCTTTAACTTTTTCATTTTGTATTGAAAGAAGTGGTGCTGCATAAACTGCTTTTCCACCATTTAACACAGTTTTTAAAGCAGGCAATACTCCTAGAACAGTTTTACCACTTGCAGTTGGTATTGAAATGATATAATTAGATTTGTTATCTAAATATCCGGATTCAATTACTGCTTTTTGAGCAGGATTGAACTCTTTAATGTAGGGATATGCGCTATTGATTATTTTTTTAATATCAGTATCTAAATTTTCCATTTTAATCATTTATTTTTATTTTTTTTATGTATATTAAACATTTGTAGAGAGCATTTGAAATCTATTGTAAATAAGTAACAATTATATATTACTAATTATATAAAATAGTTACAAAAATATAATGGAGAAATTATTATGGCAATTAAAGTAGAAGTATTTTCAACCAATTCATGTCCACACTGTCCTGCAGCTATTGAGGCTGCTAACAATGCAAAAGATAAATTAGGCGATGCAATTGATGTAGAATCTATTAAAATCGATGAAAGTGATGATAATAGACAAAGAGCTATTGATTATCAAATTATGGCAGTACCTACTATTGTAATTGATGGTGAAGTTGCTTTTATTGGAGCACCTGCTGAAACAGAACTTATTGAAAAATTAGAATCTATGTTATAGATTCACTCTTTTTTTATTCTTTTTTTTAATTAAAAATGACAAATGATAATTATACTGGTGTAACAACTGGTACTGTAGCAACTGCATGTTCTCTTGCAGCATTGGATGCGCTTTTAGATACTCCTGATATTGCTTGTGTTAAGGTTGAAACTCCAAAAAAATCATTGGATATCATAATTGATGAATGTAAATCTATTTCATCTACTAAAGCTTATGCTGTAGCTCATAAAAATCCATATCATGATCCAGATGTTACTGTAAATTTAGATATTGTTTCTACAGTTGAATTGTTAGATAAAACTGATGAAGAATCTAATGTTATTATAACTGGTGGGGAAGGTGTTGGGATAATTACAAAACCTGGCCTTCAGATACCTATTGGGGATTATGCAATAAATCCTATTCCTAGACACATGATTGTTAAAAATTTATCAGGTAAAATCCCTAAAGGAAAAATTGCTAAAGTAACTATTTCTATTCCTGAAGGTAAAAAAATAGCTAAAAAAACTATGAATCCAAAATTAGGCATTATTAATGGAATTTCTATTCTTGGAACTACTGGGATAGCAAGGTCAATGTCTAGTGATGCATATAAAAATTCTATTGTAAAACAGATTGATGTTGCAGTTGCATCCAATATTGAGGATTTAGTTTTTGTTCCAGGCAATATCGGCGAAAAATTAGCATTAAATAAATTAGATATTTCAAAGGAACAGATTATTCAAACTGGCAATTTTGTTGGTTTCATGTTTGATGAATCCGTTAAAAGAGGAATTACCAAATTCACTTTTTTTGGTCATATGGGTAAATTAATCAAAGTGGCGGGAGGTATTTTTGATACTAAACATGCTATTGCTGATGGCAGACGTGAGATAATGGTTGCTCATGCTGCTTTATGTGGTGTTGATAAAAAACATCTTCAAATGATTTTTGATTCAAAAACAACTGATGATATGATGTCTATTTTAGAGGAACTTAAAATTTCAGTTGAAGTTTCAAATAGTATTGCTTCTGCAATCCATGATAGGTGTATGCAATCTTTTGATTTGGATTTAAATGTTATATTGGTTGATATGGAAGGTAATTATTTAAACAATAATTTCATTATATAATAATAGTGATTAATTGGAGTTTTATTTTATGAAAATAGCTATGGTAGGCCAATTTCCACCTCATGTTGGTGGTGTTGGTGTTCATATTCATACTTTATCAAAAAAATTAGTTGATGAAGGTCATGAAGTTTATGTAATTACTTATCCTCACAAGAACATTGTTGATATTGATGGGATTCATGTTATTGGGACTAAAGGACTTAATCTTCCAGGTTTAAGGGGATTAATGTTTAAAATGAATGCTAAAAAAGCTTTGGAAGATCTTTTGGAAAAAGAAGATATTGATATTATTCATGGACATTATTTATTCCCTGCAGGTGCAGTAGCTGTTGAAATTGGTAAGGAACATGGTATTAAAACATATGTGACTGCACATGGTTCTGACATGTTTGAATTATATAAAAAGCAACCTTTTATGAGATCAACAATTAAAAAAGTTTTAAGGGATGCTGATGGTGTTTTTGCTGTAAGTAATGCTTTAAGGCATGAAATTATTGCAACAGGTGTTACTGGTATAGCTAATAAAACAAAATTGTCTTGGAATTCAGTTGATATTAACAAGTTTTCATCAAAAACAAATGACTCCTTTAAAAAAGAAAATAAACTTGAAGATAAGCCAATAGTTCTTTTTGTAGGTAATTTAATTAAAAGAAAAAATGTTGATTCACTTTTGGAGGCTAAAAAAGTATCTCAAAATGATTATTACTTAGTAATTGTTGGTGATGGGCCTCAGTTTAAAAAATTAAACAAAAAAGTTGAAGAAGAAAATATTCATGATGTAATTTTCATGGGTTCCAGAAATGATGTTGAAAATATTATTCCATGTTGTGATGTATTAATTTTACCATCATTTTCAGAAAGCTTTGGTTTAGTTTTAATTGAAGCTTTAGCTTGTGGAAAACCTGTCATTGGGAGTGATGTGGGTGGTATCACTGAAATTATCAATAATGATGTAGGTTTGCTTGTAAATCCAAATAAAATTTCATCTATAGCTAAAGCAATTGATACGATTATTCAAGATGATGATTTAAGATTAGTATTTTCACTTAATGCACGTAATCGTGCAATTGATTTTTCCGAAGTTAAAATTCCTTATGATGAGGTTAGTTAATGAAAAAAATTGTTAGATCTCCAGGCTCAGCAACTATAATTAATGCTATTGCAACAGGATTTGGTTCTGCATTTGGCATTGGTTTAGATATAAAATGCATTGCTAAAACAACAAATGGTGGAATAATTTGTTCTAATGATGTGGGTGCTGATGTTGGATTTATGGAACTTTGCACTAGAAAAGTATTTGATCATTATAATATTGATAGCTCTGATTTTGGTATTGATTTAAAAACCTGCTCAAATTTGCCAATGGCATCAGGGTTATCAAGTAGCAGTGCTTCATCCAATGCTATTGTTAAAGCTGTTTCTTCAATTATATCCGAGGAATTTAATTTAAAACCTCTTGATGATTTGGATTTAATTAACATGGCAATTGATGCATCATTAGATGCTGGAGTAACTATAACTGGTTCTTTTGATGATGCGACTGCATCATACTTTGGTGGTGTTGTTGTAACTGATAATATGAATAGAAAATTTCTCATTAGGGAAAAAATGGAAGAATATCCTGTTTTGGTCTATATGCCTAATTTTTATTCAAAATCCGGGGACTCAAATCCTGATAGGATGAAACTATTGGTGCCATTGGTGGAAACAGCTTTTGAGTTTGCTTATAATAAAGAGTATTTTAAAGCATTGAATTTAAATGGATTGTTGTATTCTGCAACTTTAGGATTTAATTCATCAATTGCTATTGATGCACTTGAATCTGGAGCTATTGCTTCTGGTTTATCCGGAACTGGATCTTCATTTGTAGCAATTGCAAGTGAAGATACAATCGATGATATTAAATATTCATGGGACAAATATGATGGTACTGTAATAGAAACAAAAATTGATAACGTAGGTTGTAAGATATTATGAAAAAAATATATTTGATGCTGTTGCTAATTACTATGGTATGTAGCTTATCATTAGTTTCAGCATCTGAGAATGTATCTACTTCAGATAATCTATTGGGAGTGGATAATGCAGATACATTATCTGAAAATATTGGAACTGTATCTAAGGTTATTTCAACATCAAATGATGTTGTAGTTTCAGAAAATACCTCGGCTGGCGATGAATCTTCTGAAAATATGGATGGTATTAATAACTCATTAGATAATAAAATCAATTCATCAAGTAATTCAAATTTGAATGATGCTTCTAATAATTCATTAGATAATCAAACTAATTCATCAAATAGTTCAACTTCAAATGATGGTTCTAAAAATGAATCTGTTGTAAGTAAAGTTCTAACAAAAGATGTTTCATCCACTTTTGGGACTCGTATAAATTATATTGTTAAGGTTCTTGATCAATATGGGGAACCAATGAAGGATAAAACTGTTGCAGTCACTATTGGTAAAAAAACTGTTGAAAAGGTAACTGATAAAGATGGAATGGTTATCTTTACACTTAATTGTCAGGCTGGTAAATATATAATTGAATATAATGTTGAAAATATAAGTGGCTCTAATGTGTATAATGTTAAAAATAAGATTTCATTAACTATTTTGAATTGGGGTCTTAAAGGTGATGTTTCTAAAATTAATTTAATTAAAAAGAACATGCCTAATAATGCTTGGGTTAAAAAAGCTGTTGCAGCAACTAAAAAAGGTATTCCATTATTAACATTTAAAGGCGGTAAAGGAAAAGTTGTTTTCATGACTGCTGGTGTTCATGGAAATGAATTGTCTTCTCAAGTTGCAGCAATGAAAATGATTAAATATTTGTCTGACAATCCAATTGACGGAACTGTTTATATAATGCCATTTGTCAATGTTAAAGCAATTGCTAAAAAGGTCAGATATACTGATAAGGATTATAATCGTATAGCTTCTAATTCTGGAACTATACCTAATAAAATTGTTAAATTAGTTGTTAAATATAAATGTGATGCTTATGGAGATTTCCATACTACAAAACCTGGTGGTGTTCCTGGAAAGGATATTGTTATGGGATCTAAAAGTTCAAAATCTAAAAGTGCAGACCTTACAAATTTTATTTCTAAAAATTGTAAGGTTAGTAAGAAAATTTATAATTATGTTGGTCAAGGGTATCCTGGGTCATTATTTGAAAATGTTAACAAAAAGGGAATTACTTCAGTTATTTGTGAAGTTGCACTTCCACATAATACTATAACAACAAAAACTATCAATACATCATTCAACATGATGAAATATTTCTTGAAATATAATTCAATTATATAGGATATTAAAGAAAATTCATCCTCTTTTTCTTATTTTCTTTTTTTTATTTCAAATATATGTTGTTAAATCATTTCTAAATTTAATTATTTAATCTGATGATTAATCATATAGTTTATATACTATGATACTAATAAATTATATTATTATCATTATTATCATTTTGGTGATTTTTTTGAATGGAAGTTATGAGATAAAATCTTTTAAAAATAAAGAAGAAGCCGAAGAACTTCTAAAAAAGTCAAGAAAATCTATTGATGAAATTGATAATCAATTATTTGATTTGATTTCTAAGAGAACCGCACTTGCAAGAGATATAGCTAGTTCTAAAGAATATTTGGAAATGGCAGTTTTTGATGAATCTAGAGAACAAGCTATCCACAATAAAATTAGGCGATTGTCTGAAGAAAAAGGTCTTGATGTTGATATTATTAATCAAATAGTAGATATGTTGACTATTTTAAATAAAAATGCACAAAAAGAAATTTTAAGGAGGAATGTTGATGGGAAATATTAGAACTTCATTTGTTAAACGTTTAGCAAAAGAGCTTATTGAAACTCACAAGGGTGTTTTCACCACTGATTTTGATCAAAACAAAAAATTAGTACAAGAATACTCTACTGTAAGTACTAAACATTTAAGAAATAAAATTGCTGGATATGTAACTAGGCTTGTAAGGTTAGAACAAACCAGAGAATAAGCTTTTTTCATATTTTTTATTACTCTTTTTTTTTATTTAATTATTTTTAATTTTAAACTTTTTTTTTAGTGTATTTAATTTTATAAAGTTTATTAATATGGTCATATAAAAATATATACGAATATTTTGTTAGACTGATTAACAATTTTTCAATGAATTTTTAAGAA
>CAYFRZ010000009.1:0-30859 GCA_964345675.1 uncultured Methanobrevibacter sp. | reverse complement strand
GTTATTAAATAAAAAATTTTATCCAAAAAATTCTTAAGTTTCTAGGAATGATTAAATTTTGAAAAATAATTTGATATTATTATTTTTATATTGATGAAATATAAAAAGTTGGGAGTGAGTTTTATTCATTATTTAAAAATTTAAATACTTATTTTTTATAAACTATTAATTATCGCTTAACAAGGTTAAGTTTGTAATTTGGATTAAACTCATGTTTAATCTCATGAATAATTGTATGGTTCTGTGATAATATGAAAATTAAAGCTATTAAACTATTTGAAAATGGATTTATGACTCAACCTTTTGCTTTTGGGGGTGAAGATGGAGCAGAGAATTTCGATGCGTCAATTAAATATAGATCAAGTCTTCAAAACTATGTAATTGATACTGGTGATGAAGTGATTCTTGTTGACACAGGTTTGCCTTCAGAACTTCCAGAACAGCCTCGTGATGATGATGCACCTATATGGAGTGGAGATAAGGTTAAGGATTATGTTCCTGCATTAAAAGAGGCAGGTTATGACATTGAGGACATTACTAAAATACTTGTGACTCATAAACATTTAGATCATACTGGGGAATTAAAAAAATTTCCTGATGCTAAAATATTCATGTCAAAAACAGAAGCGGGCGAAGTTGATTTGGAATCTGATAATATAATTGTTGTTGATTTTGATGATGGGGAATATTATAATTTTAAGAAATCAGAAAAAATTGCTGATGGAGTTTATTTAATTGAAGCGAAAGGACATACATTAGGTAATAGTATTGTCATTGTAGAAGATGATGGTTTATTTTACATGTTGCATGGTGATATTACCTATACTGATGAAGCATTATATGAAAATAAGTTGTCTATTGTTTTTGAAGATGTTGTCGCTGCAAGAGAAACTCTTGACAATGTCCGTGATTTCATTAAAAATAATAAAACAGTATACCTTTCAACACATACTCCATTAGGTTATGAAAATCTTGAAAATAATAAAATAATTGATTTGGAAAATCCTCCGGAATCTATTTATCCAAATTAAATTTTATTTTTTCTTTTTTAATTCTTATTTTAATAATCAACTTTTTCACTATTTTTTTAATTTTTAGATAAGGATTATATAATTTTAAGATGAAAATATAATATTGTATTAATGATTATTTGAGGAAAATATAATGAATTTAAAAGAATTAGTCACAGGAGAATCTGGTGAAAAACAATTTTTACTAGGTAATGAAGCTGCTGTAAGAGGTCTTATTGAAGCAGGCATTTCTATTGCAGCTACTTATCCGGGAACTCCTTCATCTGAAATTGGAAATGTGTTATCAGTATTGGCTAAGGATGCTAATATTTATTTCGAGTTTTCTACTAATGAAAAAGTCGCAATGGAGGTTGCAGCAACTGCCGCAGCATCAGGTCTTAGATCCTTCACATTCATGAAACATGTTGGTATGAATGTTGCAGCGGATTCATTTATGACAACTGCTTATTCAGGTGTCAATGGTGGAATGGTTATTTTATCTGCTGATGATCCATCCCTTTTCTCATCTCAAAATGAACAGGACACACGAAATTATGCAAGATTGGCAAATGTGCCTATCTTAGAACCATCAAACTGTCAGGAAGTTAAAGACATGGTTAAATATGCATTTGATTTGTCAGAGCAATTTAACCTACCGGTCATTGTCAGAACTACTACTCGTGTATCTCACATGAGGGGTGTTGTTGAATTTGGTGATGTTAAAGATAATTCATCAAATAATGATAATCACTGGAAGAGAGGTCACTTTAACAAAGACCCCTCTAAATATGTTCCAGTTCCTGCATTTGCAGGAGATATGCACATAAAACTTTGGGATAAAATCCATAAAATAGAAGAAGTAACTAATAAAAGTGAGTTTAATTGTGAACTTGACACA
Organism: uncultured Methanobrevibacter sp.; assembly: GCA_964345675.1. Lineage (GTDB taxonomy): Archaea > Methanobacteriota > Methanobacteria > Methanobacteriales > Methanobacteriaceae > Methanocatella. Next base: position 28,951 of record CAYFRZ010000009.1, on the reverse strand, counting down.
GGTAAAAAATATGGATTAATAGCTTCAAGCAGTGCATTTAATTATGCTCGTGATGTTGTAAAATTCAATGATTTGGACATTAAAATATTAAAATTAGGATTTTCATATCCATTCCCGCAAGATAAAATCGCTGAATTTTTAGGTGATGTGGATGAAGTATTTGTTGTAGAGGAAGTTGACCCAATCATTGAAAGGGATACTTTAGTTTGTATTGGTTCTAAAAACCTCAATGTTCAAGTTCATGGTAAATTAGATGGAACTTTTCCGCTTTATCATGAATTCAACTCTGATATTGTTGCTGATGGATTAAACAAGATATTGAACTTCAAAGAAGATAAATCAATTTCATTCAATCAAAGTTTAGAAAAATTAATCGAAGATATCCCATCTCGCGCTCCTGTCTTATGTGCAGGGTGTCCTCACAGGGCAATGTATTATGGGATTAATGTAGCAATTGATGAATTAGGATTAAAACCAACTGATGTAATATTCGCTTCTGATATTGGATGTTATACATTAGGTATTAACCCACCTTACAATGCAGCCGATTACTTGTTGTCTATGGGTTCTAGTGTTGGGGATGGTTGCGGATTCTCTGTTTCAACTGATCAAAAAGTAGCTAGTTTCATTGGTGACTCTACATTTTTCCACAGCGGTATTTCTCCTTTGATAAATGCAGTACACAACAAACACAACTTTGTTTTAACTGTTTTGGATAATAGGATTACTGCAATGACTGGAGGTCAACCAAACCCTGGAATTCCTGTTGATGGAATGGGTGATGATGCTCCTGAAATATCTATTCGGAAGTTGGTATTAGCTTGTGGTTGTGATTTTGTACGTGTAATTAATCCATTTAACTTGGAACAAGTGGTTAAAACTTATAAAGAAGCATTAGAAAGAAATGATGCAGCAGTAATTATATCAAAAGCACCATGTACTTTAATTAAAGGTTTAACTAAAAAACCTCCTGTGAAATTCATTGAAGGTAATTGTAATAATTGTGACAAATGTGTAAAAGAATTAGCTTGTCCGGCTATTTCTAAAATCAATGGAAAGATCAATATAGACGAATCTCAATGTGACGGATGTGCAGCATGTATTCAGGTATGTAAATATGGTGCCTTAGAGTATGGTGGGTGAGAAAATGGATAATCATTATAATATTTATATTTGTGGTGTTGGAGGTCAGGGAATTATTAAAACCTCAACAATCATCGGTGAAGCTGCAATGAATCAAGGTTTGGATGTAGTAATGAGTGAAATTCATGGTATGTCTCAAAGAGGGGGATCTGTTTCCACTGAATTAAAAATAGGTGGTTACAACTCATCAATTATTCCTAAACGGGGTGCTGACATGCTACTCTCATTTGAACCTATTGAGACAATAAGAGGATTGGATAAAGTAAATGAGGAAACTAAAATTGTTTACAATACTCATCCGATTATTCCGTCTTCTACCGATAAACAATATCCTAGTGTAAATAGTATTACTAAAACTTTAAAAGAAAACTTCAAGCATGTTCTTCCAATTGATGGAACTCAATTAGCGCTGGATGCTGGAAGTGTATTGGCATTGAACATGGTTCTTTTAGGTGCAGTAACAGCTGATGACAAATTCCCATTAACAAAAGAATCTGTTATTGAAGCTATGAAAAACAATTTAAAACCTAAATTCCATAAAATGAATTTAAAAGCTATTGAAAGTGGATATAAATCAATTAAAAGTTAAAAATTTAAATACTATTTAAACTAAAGATAGAGTTAGATATTGAAAGTGTGATATTATGGCTTACAAAATTGACAATGCAATTATAAAAAAAGATAGGAATGGAAAAGTAACTTTAATTGATCCAGAAAATGTTTTTGGTGATGAAGATGCATTTATTGCTGTTAAAAGTGATGATTTAATTACTATTCAACTTTTAATCAATGCTATTATTAAAAATGATTTTAAAAGTTGGAAAGAATTAGGGTCTATTCCTGAAACTGAACCAATTAAAAGCCTATTTGTCCGCTTAGGTTATTCAAGAGAAGATATAGCTAATATGTTAAAAGAATTTTAGCTATCTTTTTTTATTCTTTTTTTTTTAAATAAATTCTATTGTGAAAAATAGTTTAGAAAAGAATAAATCTTTTCTATAAATCTTTAATGTCTTTTGTTTCTAATATTTTAACATCACTATTTTGCAATGCTTCAATAGCTTTTTCCATGTTTTCTAATCTCATAACAACAATAGCAGCATCAGTTTTACTACTTACAAATGCATATAAATATTCTAAATTAATTCCTTTTTCATCAAATATTGCTAATGTTGAATTTAATCCGTTAGGTTTGTCTGGAACTGCTAAAAGTATGACTTCATTTTCTTTTACAATAAATCCATCTTTTTCAAGAGCAGCTATTGCTTTTTCATTATCTGAAACAATTAATCTTAAAATTCCGTATTTGGTTGTATCTGCTATTGAAAGAGCACGGATATTTATATTTTCTTCAGCTAATGTATTGATAGCTTTTTTAATTCTTCCTTCTTTATTTTCCACGAAAACTGAAATTTGTTTCACTGACATTTTATCACCATTAATCCTCAAAATTCCTCTCATCAATTACACGTACTGCTTTACCTTCACTTCTTGGAAGTGATTCTGGTTCACAAATTGTTACATCTACTCTAAGTCCCGTTTCAGATCTAATAGATGCTTGGATTTGTTTTTCAACTTTTTCCATTTCTTTCATTTCATCGGAGAATAATTCTTTTGATGCTTCTACTTTGACTTCGACTTCATCTAAAATATCCGGTCTTGTTACATGGATCATGTAGTTATGACTGATGCCTTGAATTTTAAGTAATGCTTTTTCGATTTGTGATGGGAATACCATTACACCTTTGATTTTTAACATATCATCACTTCTACCGGTAATCCTTGTCATTCTAACAGTGGTTCTTCCACATTCGCATGTTTCACCAATTAAAGAAGTCAAATCTTTTGTCCTGAATCTTAAAATAGGCATACCAGTTTTAGTTAATGAGGTTAATACTAATTCTCCTTTTTCACTGTATTCTAAGGTTTCACCAGTTTTTGGGTCAATGATTTCTGGGTAGAAATGGTCATCTTGAATGTGCATTCCATTTTGTTCATCACATTCCTGAGCAACACCTGGCCCCATAACTTCTGTTAGGCCGTAAATATTATGGGTTTTAATTCCAAGTGATGTTTCGATTCTTTTTCTCATTTCATCAGTCCACATCTCTGCTCCATGGATTCCTGCTTTTAAATTAATGCTTTCAAGTGAAATTCCAGCTTTTTCACGAGATTCTCCAAGGTATGCTGCATAAGAAGGGGTACAAGTTAAGATATCACTTTGGAAATCAACCATTGTGTCGAGTTGTCTTTGAGTGTTCCCTGCAGAAATTGGGATTGTTATAGCTCCCATCATGTTTCCACCATGATGAATTCCAAATCCTCCAGTAAATAATCCGTATCCGTATGCATTTTGGATAATATAATCTTTTTCTGCACCTGCCATTTTAAGGCCACGTGCGATACATTCTCCCCAAATGTCTAAATCATTTTGAGTATATGCTGTAACTGTCGGCTTTCCAGTTGTTCCGGATGATGCATGTACTTCTACAATGTCATCACGTGGAACTGCAAGTAAACCTAATGGATAAGCTTCTCTTAAATCGCTTTTTGTAGTAAATGGAATTTTTTCAATATCTTTTAAAGTTTTGATATCTTCTGGTTTTAAACCAATTTCATCAAATCTTTTTTTATAAAACTCTACATTTTCATATGCAAGTTTAACAGATTTTTGAAGTCTTTCTAGTTGTATTTTTTCTTTTTCTTCTTTGCTCATACATTCGGTTTTTTCGTCCCAAAACATATTATCCCTATTTTTTTCAATTTTTTTTACATTGTTTAATTATTTTTGTTCATTATTATAAATGTTTAGTTTTAACTATATTTTTTTATAATCGTCTATTGAATGAGTTATCCTTGTAAAATCATGAATTGATGTCAATTTTTATTTTATTTTTTGAAAAAACTATTTATAATTCTTTAATTTTAAATTTAATTGGTGATACTTTGAATTTTAAGTTTAAAGCTTGTAAAAAGGAATTTGATGGAGGAAATTTTACAAAAGCGTTGCATATTTTAAATGAAATTGGAAGTGATGATGAGGATTATAATTTTGCTTTGATGCTTAAATACAACTGCTTGATGGGGATTGGTTGTTATGCTGATGCTTTAAATGTTATAAATTTTTTGATTGCTGAGAATCCTTGCGCATATTTGTTGTGGGTTGATAAGGTTAAATGTCATTATTTTCTTGATGATTTGATAAATGCTAATGGTGCATTGGATAATGCTGAACGTCTTGTTGATTTAAATAATGTGGGTGAAATTATTGGCTTTGTGAAGCTATGTAATTTACTTGGTGATTATGTAAAAGCATTAAAATATTGTAATTCTGTATTGGATATTGATAAAAACCATATTGGTGCATTGATTGAAAAGGCATTGGTTTCAAATATTCTTAATGACAAAAAAATGATGAATGAATGTGGTGATAAACTTTTGGAAGTTGCGGATAATAATTTGTCATTATTGATGACTCCTTTTGCACTAAAATTATTTTCTGGAATGTATCAGGATTGTTTTAATATTATTCTTGATATAACTTGTATAGATTCAAATATTGGAGCAATATTAAAAAAAGTTATTTATAATCAAATGTTGTATGACTTAAATATTCAAATTTGGACGGAAAATAGTGTGGAATTAACAATAGATGAATCCATAATGTTGCTATTTGATTATAGGTATGGGGGGATTGAATTTGGTGAGATTAAAAATGTTAAATATATAATACTCGAACAAAATTGATGTACAAATATGTACTATGATGTATGATAGTAATCTTTATATAAATTATTATGCTAATGTAATAATGTAAATATTATAATATTTATTTAATATTTTATTTTTGAGGTAATTATTTATGAACGTAATGATTTTAGCAATCGTATTTATAATCTACATATTTGCACTTGTTTTTGTAGGTTATTATGCATACAAAAAAACTAATTCCTCTGAAGACTTTATGATTGCTGGTAAGGATACACACCCATTTGTTATGGCAATGAGTTATGGGGCTACATTTATTTCGACAGCAGCTATTGTTGGTTTTGGAGGGGTTGCTAGTGAATATGGTATGAGTGTTTTATGGTTGGCATTCTTAAACATTATCATTGGAGTATTTATTGCATTCGTATTTTTAGGAAAAAGAACCCGTAGGATGGGGCATTCATTAAACTCTTTAACTTTCCCTGAGTTTTTAGGCAAACGTTTTGACAGTAAATTCATCCATTATTTTTCAGGATTAGTTATTTTCTGTGCAATGCCCCTTTATGCAGCTGTAGTATTAATTGGGGCTGCAAGATTTTTAGTATCTTCCTTATTGATTAATTTCAGTATTGCTTTACTTATATTATCAATTATTATTACATTTTATGTACTGTTCGGAGGTATTCGCGGTGTAATGTATACTGATGCATTACAAGGAAGTATTATGGTTGTATCCATGATATTTTTACTTGTATTTGTATATTGGTTACTTGGAGGTATTGACACTGCAAACACTGCATTAACAAACATGGTTAATTTATATCCTGCTGATGCAATTGCAACCGGAGGTACGGGATGGACAGCATTCCCAGAATTCGGAACTCCATTCTGGTGGTCACTCGTCTCTTCAACTCTTATTGGTGTAGGTATTGGAGTACTCGCTCAACCTTCATTAATTGTAAGATTCATGACTGTTAAATCTGACAAAGAATTAAACAGGTCTGTTTTAATTGGAGGTATTTTCATTGCAATAATGCCAACTACCGCATATATTGTAGGATCTCTCTCAAATGTATATTTCTTTGACAAATTAGGTAAAATAGCAGTTGATGTGGTTGGAGGAAACATTGATAAGGTCATTCCAACATTTATTACAATGGCGCTGCCTGAATGGTTTGTATACATTTTCCTGTTATCCTTAATTGCAGCGGCAATGTCCACAATATCTTCCCAGTTACATACTCAAGGTACTGCATTTGGAGTAGATATTTACGGTACATTAAGAGACAAATCAAAACAAAAACTAGATCAAGTAAGTATCTCTAGAGTAGGTATTTTAATAGCTATCATTTTAGCATTAGTAATGGCATTCTCACTTCCTGGAAGTGTAGTTGCACTTGGAACAAGCCTATTCTTTGAAATCTGTGCAGCAGCATTTTTACCAGTATTCTTAGGAGCACTTTACTGGAAAGGAATTACAAGACTTGGAGCTATTGCGGGAATTGTATCTGGAACTATTGTCAGTTTATTCTGGTTAATGTTTGTATTTAAAAAGACTGCACTTGGACTTGGAATATGTAAATTTGTCTTTGGTGTTGAAACATTGTTGCCTGCTGCACCATGGCCATTTATTGATGTAATGTTGATAGCTGTTCCAATTTCAGCAATATTCACAATCGTAGTAAGTTTACTTACAAAACCTTTGGAACAAGAAGTAATTGACAAAGCATTTGAAGACCTGGACAAAAAAGGAAGTGATGCATAATGATGATTTTAGGAATTGAAGACCCAATGATTTGGGGAGTATATGTTGGAATTATCTTATCCACACTTTTATGTATTTTTTATGGTATTGTAAACTGGAATAATGGAGATTAAACTCTCTTTTATTTATTTTTTTCTTTTTTTAATAAACTTTTTATATTTAATTTTAAATATTACACCTTATGAAAGAATTATTTAGTAATTTTGGAAGAATTCAAAATAATGATCCTGAATTTCATGAAATTTTTAAAAATTTCGCTTATGGTGAAGTGTTTGAATATTCTACTTTAAGTGAAAAAGAATCTATTTTAGCAATATTGGCATCGTTAATCGCATGCCAATCACCTAAAGCATTTAAAAAAATTTTGTTATCTTCTCTTGATATGGATTTAACTCCGGTGGAAGCAAAAGAACTATTATATCAATCTGTTCCTTATGTTGGATTTGGACGCGCACACAACTTTTTTGGAATAATTATTAAAGTATTTGAGACTAAAGGAATTGAATTGCCTTTACTTCCTGAAAGATCCAATACTACTCTCGAAAATAGACGCCAAAAAGGTCGTGAAATTCAAGAGAAGTTCTTTGGTGCTGAATCAATACAAATGATGAATGACAACAAACCTTGAAGACCAACAACATTTCAATAGATTTTTAGAGGGGTTCTGTTTTGGTGATTTCTATACTAGAGACGGTTTGACCGAACAACAAAGGGAATTCATTACATTTGTGTTGATTGCATCTCTTGGCAGTTGTGAAAATCAACTTAGAGCACATACTCGAGCTAATTTAAAAATTGGTAATGATAAAGAAAAATTAATTTCGGCAATAACTGTTGTCATGCCGTATATTGGTTTTCCAAAAACACTTAATGCATTAGATATTGTTAATGAAATTTGTAAATAAAAAAGAATATTAATGTTTTGTAACATTAATATTTGAATTCATATGACTCTTCAATTGCCATTATGTTCCTTATTTCTGCTGTTGCATCATTAAGGTAGAATACGCCCATTTCCCAGTTATTAGCTTTATACATTTCAGCTATTTCTGGCATAAGTTCAAATGCTTTTTCAACAACTGCATCATTTTTGGTCAAATCTGCTACTCCATAATATCTTAAAAAGTGTTCCCCATCCCATGCAGCTATTTCTACATTTTTATTTGCTTCTAATTGTTTATAAACTTCTTTAAAAGTTCCAACACCAAAGTAAACTTTGTCTTCAAATAATAAATGAAAACCCAATGGCCTAACTTTTGGTTTTTCACCATCTACTGTTGCAAGATAAAATACTTCTGCTTTTGATAAAATTTCATCTACTTTTTCGATATTTGACATTTTTACACCTCTATTTGATATATTCATGTGCTTTATATTTAAACATTAGAGAAAGAGTATTTGGGTTTTTTTATCTCTTTATTAATTAAAATAATAACGTAATTTTTTATCTAATTTTATTTAAAAATGACTATTCTATGGTTAATATTTTATTGAATGATTAATATTTACTTAAATAATAATTTTAAATCAAATATCTAATTATTTTATTTTTAAAATTTTTTAGAAAATTTATTAAATAACTTAGTGAAAATATATTACTATCGAATATTTTTTGATGGGGGATTTATAATAGAAAAAAAGATAAAATTAATCATTTTAATGTTAATTATTTTGATAGTGTTGGGTGTTGCCACTCACTTATTTTTGACTCCTTCTAGTGTGGAAACAGAAGGCTCTAAAAATATAACTGACATGTTAAATAGGACTGTTGAAGTTCCAAATGGTGTTAATAATGTTATAGCTACTTCTCCACCAATGACTACTGTATTATATATGCTTTCACCTGAAAAGTTAAAAGCAGTTAACTTCCAATGGACTGAAGATGAATTGAAATATGTGCCATCTGAATATGCCAATTTACCAGTTGTTGGTGGTTGGTATGGTACACAAGATGGGAGTTATGAAGAATTTATTGCTGCTGAACCCGATATTGTGATTGAATCTATTGATGAAGGTGGGGATGGTGATGCATCCACTGTTCAGGAACGTCAAGATAAATTTGGCAAAATTCCAGTTCTTGCCGTTAAAGACACTACAAATGTTGAAAAAATAGGAGATTCCATTTCATTCATGGGTGAAGTTATAGGTGCGGAAGACAAAGCTAATCAACTTAATGAGTTTAATAATAAATATTTGGATATTGTACATGATAAGTCATCTAAATTATTGGATAGTAATAAAAAAACAGTTTATTATGCAGCAGGTAGTGATGGTTTGCAAACTTACCCGTCAGGTGCGTCTCATGGTCAATTGATTGATTTGATTGGGGGAAAAAATGTTGCGGATTCATTAAATCAAGGTAATACTACTTCAGGTGTACAAGTGTCCATTGAACAGGTAATTAAGTGGGATCCTGATGTTATAATAACTAATGATATGCATTTCTATAATAAAGTGTATAATGATTCAAGTTGGGCTCATTTGAAAGCTGTTAAAAATAAAGAGGTTTATGTATCTCCACAATCTCCATTTAAATGGTTTGATAAACCTGTTGGTGCTAATATGATTATTGGTGTTCCATGGACTGCTAAAGTAATCTATCCTGAAGATTATAAAGATATTAATATGGTGGATGTAACTAAAGAGTTCTATAGTAATTTCTATCATTTTGATTTAAATGATAATCAGGCAAAAGAGATTTTACTTGATTCAGGACTTAAAGAATCAAATTTATAGGGTAATATTATGGATAATGATTCAAAGGATGTTATTAGTATCATACTTTTAATTTTTCTCCCTATTATTTTATTTTTCACCTCATTTTTATTGGGCAGATATCATATTAGTCCAATAGATGTGATAAATACTATATTGTGCCCAATATTCCCACAATTGGAAGTTTCACCAACTATAACTACTATTGTCTTTGAAATTAGACTTTTAAGGATTATTGCAGCTATTGTAGTTGGAGCTGCACTTGCGATGGCAGGAACTGCATTTCAGAGTATTTTTAAAAATCCTCTTGTCTCTCCGGATTTACTTGGTGTGTCTAATGGTGCAGGTTTTGGGGCGGCATTGGCAATTTTAATAAGTGGTGCAGGTGTTGTAACTCAAATATTTGCATTTGCTTTTGGAATTATTTCTGTTTCAGTCACTTATTTAATTTCAAGAGCATATAAAGCCGGTGGAATTTTAATATTGGTATTATCTGGTGTTGCAATCTCTGCATTTTTCAGCGCATTAATTTCAGCTATTAAATTTATAGCTGATCCTGATAAATTGCCTGAGATTGTTTATTGGTTAATGGGAAGTTTAGCTTCTATTACGATGGATCAATTAATAATGATTATTATTCCAATAATTGTTGGTATGTTTATTCTTTTAACTCTTAGATGGCATATGAATTTACTTGCTATGGGTGATGAAGAAGCTCAATCTTTGGGTTTAAATCCGACAAGAGTAAGGTTATTGATTATTGCAGGTTGTACTTTATTAACTTCTGCAGCAGTTTCTGTAAGTGGAATAATTGGTTGGATTGGTCTTGTTATTCCGCATATGGCTCGTATGATAGTTGGTCCTGATAATAAGATATTAATCCCTGCTTCATTAAGCTTTGGTGCAAGTTTCCTGTTATTGATTGATAATATTTCAAGAGCCATAATTTCAATTGAAATTTCGATTGGTATATTGACAGCTATTATAGGTGTCCCTATTTTTTTATACTTACTTAAAAGGGGGTATTCTGAATGGGCATAACTAATAATTTTTATGAGGTTAAAAATATTTCATTTTCGTATGATGGCAATGAAATATTCTCAGATATTAGTTTTTCAATTGAAAAAGGAGATGTATTGTGTATTTTAGGGCCGAACGGTACTGGAAAAACAACGTTAATAAAATGTCTTAATGGATTACATGAAATCGGTTCTGGTGAAATTTTAATTAAAGGGAAAAATATTAAAAAATTATCATTTAAAGAAATATCTAGAAATATTGGTTACATCCCTCAAAATCACGCACATTCATTTCCATTTAAAGTAATTGATGTTGTGCTTATGGGAAGAGCACCATATTTAAATTTAATTGATGCTCCTAGAAAAAAAGACATGGAAATTGCATTAAATTCTTTAAAGACTTTGGGTATTGACAATCTCAAAGATAAAGAATACACTAACTTAAGTGGTGGTGAGATGCAATTAGTATTCTTGGCAAGAATATTATGTCAACAACCTGATATTTTGATATTGGATGAACCAACTTCTCATTTGGATTTTGGAAATCAAATTAAACTTTTGGAAATTATTGATAATTTGGCGGCATCCGGGCTTTCAATTATCATGTCTTCTCATTTTCCGGATCATGCTTTTTTAAGTTCAAATAAGGTTGCTATTATGAAAGATGGTTGTTTTATAGATTTTGGAAGTCCTAACGATGTTGTAACTGAAGAAAATTTAAAAAAAGCATATTCAATTGATGTAAAGTTAATTGAATTGGAAAATAAAAGAAAAGTTTGTGTTCCTTTAAAAACAAACTTTGAATTAAGTTTATAAGGTGATTATATGAATGAACAAGATTATGATGAACAATTAGCAAAAGCAGCGAAGTTTCACGGTCATATATGTGGTGGAATTGCAATTGGGACTAAATTAGCAATGTATGGACTTGAATTGCTTGGAATGGAATTCAATCAAAGACATAAAAATTTAATTGTATTTTTAGAAATTGACAGGTGTATGTCTGATGCAGTTCAGTCTGTTACTGGTTGTTCTATGGGTAAAAGAACTCTTAAACAAATGTATTATGGTAAATTTGCAGCTACTTTTTATAATCAGGATACTGGTGAAGCTTTAAGGATTACTGATGCAGATGCTAATAAAAAATTCAAAGATGAAGAAACAAAAGAAGAAATGATTGCTCGTTTTAGAAGAACTCCTCCTGAAGAGCTATTTAAAGTGAATAAAGTAAAAATAGAATTAAATCCTGGAGATATGCTGGCAAACCTTATACAACAACATTTTGTTCTGTATGTGGTGAAAAAGTATCTGATGGTCGTCATATACTTAGGGGCGGTAAACCTATTTGCAGGTCTTGTGCTGAAGGATCATATTATGAATTAATTGAAGATTAATTTATAACATTATTCTATTTTATTCTTTAAAATTTTTATTTTTTATTTTAACTACTTATATTTTTTATATTATGCTTTAAAATTAATTTTAAATTTATTTTAATTATTTTATCATCATTTATATGTTTAATTAATTTTTTAATAATTTATTTCGATATGTTTATATATTCATGTTGGTTAATATTAAATTATAATAATGAATCTATGGATGGAATATTTGATTTAATTATCAATGAAAATATTGATATTTTTAAATGTTCCTATTTACCAATGGTTTTTATTATGTAATTAATGGATTAGGGAGGTGAAATATGAGGAAATGTTTCGTGATTATATTGGTTCTATGCTTGTTATTTTCATTAAACATTTGCTTTGCTCAGGAAATATCTAATTCAACAGATTTTACTTTTCAAAATAGTAATTTTGATTATTTGGAAAAAACTGATAGTGTTAATTTGATTAGTACTTCAGATAAAATTAGCACACATATTGATGTGGTAAGTAATACTACATTTGATGGTACTGGGGACTATTTTAAAGTTAAATTGTCTGATGAAAATAACAAATCAGTTCCAAATGCTAAAGTGATATTTACAGTTAATGGGGTTAGTTATGATAAAAATACTGATTCACAGGGTATCTCTTCACTTCAAATTAATTTGGCTGATGGTTCTTATAAAGTCATTTCTAAATTCGTTGGAGACTCTAATTATAAATCTTCATCAAAATCAACAACAATTACTATTGATAATACTCGCATTGTAGAAGATGGATTAAACAATGCTGAAATTCAAAATATAATTGATGATGCTAAAGAAGGTAATGTGATATTATTTAAAGGAAATAGTTATTCAAATATCAATTTAGTGATTAATAAACGTCTTACACTAATTTCTACTGTTAATACAGTATTAAAATCAAGTTCATCATCTCCAACAATTACAATTAAAGGAAAAGAAGCTTCTTATTCAATTGTTAAAGGATTTAAAATTCAAGGAAATGGTGATGGTGTTGTAGTGGATGGATCGAATTACGTAAGAATTTTAAATAATGACATTACTGCTGATGGAGTAGGAATCACGGCATTTAATGTTAAATATATCAATATTACTGGTAATAATATTGTTAAAAATGGTAAATGTGGAATTATTCTTTATTCAACAGAGAAATCTTACATAATCAATAATGTAATTAACAATAATAATGCAAATGGAATTGTATTGACAAAATCTGATATTACATATATCGATAGTAACACTATTTCAAACAATGCTCGTTATGGTATTTTATTAACAAACAAATTCAATGGTAATTCTTATAAAAATGGTCCTGAAAATGTTTATATTACTAAAAACACTATCAATAATAATAAATGGGATGGTATTTCTGTAAATAATGCAGAAGATAATATTAACATTAAAGGAAATACAATTGTTGGAAATGATGAAAGTGGTATTTCTGTTAATGTTGTAGGTTCCTACAAAATTCAATCTAATATTATAACTAATAGTTATACTGGTGTTAGATTCGATGAGGATCATGTTCAAAAGAAAAACCAAGAAATTACTTATAATGCAATTTATGGAAATGCTCATGTTCAAATTGAAGCTAAATCATATAATAGTGTTAATCCTTTATCTGTAGGAGATAATTGGTATACTGATGATGGATTATTATGTCCTAAAATCAAAACAAATAATTTAAAATTTACTGTAACTCAAATTGGAAAAAATCAATTCCAAGCAACTTTTGTTGATTCTAATGGTAATATTGCAAGTTTACTCCCTGATAAGGAGTTAAAATATAAAACCAATGATGGTAAAATCGCAACTGTTATGATTAAAGGAGGAATAGGAACATTTACTGTCACGGCTTCTGATGCAGATATTATTAAGTCTACTGTGGATCGCACAAGCAGAAAAAATGTTTATGATTCGAATTCTCCAACTAAAACTCCACAAAATGGTCAATCTCCAACATATGATTGTCCTAACATAGATTATGGTGGAGGACAAGGCAATGGAAATGGTCAAGGTGGAAATGCAAATAATGGTAATGGGTCTTCACAAAAATCTAGTGATGATTCTGGAAATAGCTCAAATAGTCAAAAAATGGAACCAAATAGTAATCCAGTAAATCAAGCAAATGATGTATTTCAAAGTTATGACACTTCGCAAGGCATGGCTCAAGCTGATGCATCTGGGATTAGTGGTGGAGCAAATTCAGGCTCACAATCTATTGCAAAACAAATTATAATTGAAGATGATGAATTTTTTATAGTTAAAGGTCTTTCATTGATAGTATTGTTAAGATTATTAACAATAGGATTTTATTATCGTGATGATATAAATGAGATGAGATCTAAACTTTAAAATCATCTATTCTTTTTTTCACTGATTTTAAAATTCATTTAAAAATAGAAAAAGGCAGATAAATAATTAAATAACTATTTATCCTTTGAATTTTCTTTTCTATATCCAATAAATAATGCTATTATTGTAATTACTAAACAAATAACTAAGTATAGTAATCTTGGAGATTGGGATTTGGAAACACTTTTTGTTTCATTTAATTCATATGCTTTTTCATCATCTCCTATGGGGGTGGTTGAATTAGAATAAATTAAATAATTCTCTGTTTCTATATTTTCGGTTGTTTTATTGGATAATATTATTTTAGAATCATTTAAACTATTTTTAGTATTGTTTGAATCTTTAAGTCCATGTTTGTCTTTGTTATTTGGAGTATTGTTCTTATTGTTTTCTTTATTTTGATTAGCTTTTGATTCTGCTTGTTTTTTGATATTTTCTAAATAGTTTTCTGGGAAGTAATCTTTAATTAAATCATAGTATTTGTTTAATGCATTGAAATTCAATTCATCTAATAAATTGGACTTATCAGTTGTAGTTTTCACTTTACTTCTTGCAGTAACATTATCTGGGTCATTTACTTTGTAATCATTTGGATCCTCGCTTCCCCAATCATTATCATTAAAGTCAGGGTATAAATTTTGTGAATGTCTCCATTTTACATAGATTTCTTGACCTTTAGGTGAAGAATTATTTGTAATTAAATTATTGTTAACATTAATATAGGTTTTTGCTTGATACATTGGTTCTTGAATGTAGAATGAACCTCCAGTTTTTCCACCACTATTGTTTACAATAATTGAATTTTCAAGGTCTAAATTGCCTGAAACCATTACTGCTCCACCATTTGTTCCTGCAGTATTGTTCATAAATATGCATCTATTGATTTTAGAAGTACCTGACCAACTGTAGTATGCTCCGCCCCATTCATCAGCATGATTGTACATAAAAATACAATCTTCTACATGGCCATATCCATAAACACTAACTCGCACTGCTCCGCCATCTCTAACTGCAGTATTATTTATAAATACACAATTATACATGTCAGAATTAGCGTAACATGTTGTTACTGCCCCTCCATCATGGTCTGCATGATTATTCATGAATAATGTGTTGTTTACAAAGAGGTATGCTTTGTTATCTTCATTTCCGTAATTGGATATGGCACCTGCATTGGTATTGTTGAGTGCTGTGTTGTTGATGAACTGGCAGTTATCTATATAAACACTACCTGTATTGATGCATATTGCACCACCAAAATTGTAGGATAATCCATTAATGAATGTTAAATTCTTAAATGTTACGCAGGTAGTAATATTGTTTATCAAAAAAATACTTGACTGTTTACCTCCATCAATTATAATATCACTTGGATTTCCAATTCCTTGGAGTGTGATAGTTTTATTGGTAATGGTTATATTGTGGATATTATATGTTCCAGGTTTTATCAATATTATGTCTCCATTTTTTGAATTAATTATTTCATTTTCTAAATCTGATGATGCATCTCCTAGATTATCATTGGTACTCACTTTTAAAGAGGATGTTTGTTTTTCATTAATTGGAGTATCATTCGTATCTGAAGTTTGATTATCTTGTGTTGCACTTGCTGTTGCAATTGAAATTAATACAATTAAAAATGCGATTACTGTTATTACTTTCTTGAATTTGATTTTTCCACCTCCTTTAAATTAATTATAGAAATGGTTTTTTGGTAATTTAATATTTGTTTTTCAATATATAATAATATTTATATCGGTTGTGTTAAAATTCGTTATGTAATAATTTTTAAATTTTATATTTTGAATTAAATATTAAAATTCTAATTATAATATATTTATTAAATAAAATAATTCATTATTATATTTTATATTTGAATTAAAATTGATATTTTGATTTAAATAATTATTAAAAATTATTTAACTATATTTAAAAAATCGATAAACGATAATATTTATATTATATATTGATACAAAATATTATTGTATTAATATGTAATTTCATGTTTATGTTTGGATTTAGTATAATTCTGAATAATTTAATTTACATATTTTCTTCTTAAATTAAATTATTTTGGAGGTGAGTAAAATAAATAAATTTAAGGTGATTTTTTTATTTACACTGTTTTTTTCAATATTCTTGATTGGTGTGGTCTGTGCTGAGGATAATAATGTAACAGAAAATGCAACGAATGAAGATTTTCAAGCTATTCAGAATTTAATTGATAATGCAAATTCTGGTGATTCGATATATTTAGAAAATAAAACTTATCAGGGTAGTGGATCTCCAATAATTGTTAATAAATCTGTTAATGTTTATGGGGTTGATTCTTCTAAGACTATTTTGGATGCAAGTAACAAATCCAGTATTTTTTTAATCTCTAAAGATGTTAAAGTTAATTTCAATGGTTTAACTCTTACTAATGGTTATAATGAAACTAAAGGTGGAGCGATATATAATTTAGGTATTTTAAATATTACCAACTCTAAAATTTCCAGTAACTATGCTGAAAGTGGTGCTATACGTAATGAGGGTACTGGTAAATTGACTATTTCAAATTCTTTATTTGATAAAAATTGCGGAAGTTTTGGTGCAGCTATTGATAATTATGTCGGGTATTTAAATATTGTTGATACAACATTCACAGATAATGATTGTCTTGAAGGTGGAGCAATCTATAACAGATTTGGTGAATTTTTAGTTTATAATTGCACATTTATTAATAACTCTGCAGCTCGTGGTGGTGGAGTTTATAATAATAGAGGTGGCATGTATATTTACAATTCCAGATTCATAGCAAATAATGTTTATGATTTAGGGGGAGGAATTAAAAGTTGGGGTTCTTGTGAAGTGTATAATACAGTATTAATAAATAATACTGCAAAACAAGGTGGAGGAATTTATGTATCTGAATTTACATTAATTGCTGAAAATTGTTTTGTTGAAAATAATTCTGCTCATTGGGGTGGTGGAATCTCTGTTGAAGCAAAAGCTACTGCAAAAATTAAAAATGCCACTATTATAAATAACTCGGCTGACCGTGGTGCAGGTATTGATATAAATATGGGATCTATTGATTTACAGGACTCCATTGTTAATAATAATGTTGCAAAATATGGTGCGGGTGGAATTTACTTTGCTTTGTTGTCTTCAACTGTAAAAAATACTTATATATGTAACAATATCGCTAATACATCAGGTGGAGGTTGTTATATTTATGGATTTAGGGGTGTTGTTGTAAATTTCACTAATGTGATTATTAATAATAATTCTGCTTCTAAAGGTGGAGCAATTTACAGTACTGGAACTGCAAATATTCAAAACAGTATTTTAAATTCAAATAATGCTTATAAAGGTGGAGCTATTTATAATGAACTTAATTTAACAGTTAAAGATTCTCAATTTTTTGAAAATACAGCTGATAGTTGGGGTGGAGCTATTTATAATAACTTAAATTCATTTCTAGATAATGTTGTTTTAAATTCAAATGAAGCTAAACAATTTGGTGGAGCTATTTATAATGAAAAATTAGTCAATGCTAAAAATTCTCTTTTTGAATCGAATAAAGCATTACAAGCAGGAGCAATTTATTCTACAAATGACTTAATAATTGATAATTCTCAATTTATCAAAAATTATGTTAAACGTAACTATGGTGTTCTAATGCTTAGTAAAGGTGATGTGAATATTACAAATTCATTATTCAAATTCAACACAAATGCTGATGAAGGAGGTTGTATTTTTAATTATAATGCAAATTTATTAATTGATGCTTCTCAGTTTATTTCAAATGATGCAAGAAGTTATGGTGCAGCTATTGATAATTCTGGTAATTTAACTATAAAAAATTCATTGTTTTATAAAAATAAAGCATATGGTGCAGCAGCTATTGATAATTCAGGTAATTTAGTTATAATCAAATCAAATTTCACTGATAATGTTGCTACTAATAATGGTGGTGCTATTGACAGCAATGGGAAATTGATTATTATTGGTTCAATTTTTAAGAATAATCTCGCTGGAAATAATGGTGGAGCATTAATACTTAGAGGAGATACGACTGTAACCCATTCGATTATCTATAATAATCATGACAAAAATGGTTATGCAATTTTCAATAAAGGTTTTGAAAATATATCTCTTTCAAATAATTGGTGGGGCAGTAATAATCCTGATTTTGAAAAATTATTGAACATGGGAACTTCTGATGATTTTAATTGGATTATAATGAGTTTTTCAAGTAATAATCAATTAATTCAATATAAAAATTCTATTTTGAATATAAATTTCGACAACGTTAAAGATAAAATGGGTAATGTTTATAAAATTAACTCAACAGAATTGTTGCCTATTTTTAAAATAGCATTGTCAAATTACGGTGAGGTTACTATATTTAACGGATCTAAATCTTTGAATAAAAACATTCCATTAATCACATCTATTTCAGCAAAAATTGATAATCAAAGTATTATTTTAAAAATTACTCCAACAAATAAAAGAATAATTGATAATAAGAACATTGTTGTTGATTATAATGGAAAAGTTACTTATAAATTTCGTGTTGTTGGTGTTGATGGAAAAATCGTCGGCGCAAATGTAGCTGTGGTTATGAAAATTGCAGGTAAAAAATACACGGTTAAAACTAATAAAAATGGTTTTGTATCTAAATTATTCAGTTTAACTCCAGGTAAATATTCAATTATTGCAACATATAAAGGATTTACAGTTAAAAATAGTATAACTGTTAAAAAAGTATTATATGCTAAAAGCATCACTAAGAAAAAATCTAAAAAGATTACATATTCTGCCTCATTAAAAACAAGCAATGGAAAACCAATTGCAGGTAAAAAAATTACTTTTAAAATTAAGAGTAAAACTTACACTGCTAAAACTAATAAAAAAGGGGTGGCAGTTGTTAGCTTTAAGAATTTAAAAGTGGGTAAATATTCAGTTATTGTTAACTATTTAAATTCAAAGGTTAAAACAACTCTAAAAATAAAATAATAAAATGAGAATTTGCTCTCATTATTTTTTTTTTAATTCAATATGAATATCTATTCAAATCTATTTTAAAAAATTTAATTTTATTACTTATTTTTTTTAAATAAATCAAATATATTAAATATATCGATAGTTATAATATTATATATTGATATTAATTGTGGTAAAAACTATGAAAATTAATAAAATTTTAGTATTATTATCGTTTATATTGGTTGTTCTTATTTGTACTAATTCAGTTTCAGCTTTTTCAGATGATAGTAATTTAACAGATGATTTATCAAATTTTGCAAGTGATTTTGATAAATCAAATTTAGGTCAGAATATCGAAGTGAATTTAGATAAGTTAAGTTTTAGTGAAGATTCTCCTTTATCGGATACTATAATTGTTGAAGAAGTTGAAAAAGATCACAATGAAATGGATGATTCAACAATACAAAAAGCAATCAATAATGCAAAGGCAGGAGATACAATAATTATCAATGGGACAAGTTATGTACACTGTCACTTTATTATTGATAAAAAATTAACAATAATAAGTAATGTTGGAACAACTATGGAACCATGTGATAGTGATGCTGTATCTGGACATAGGGGTATTTTTTATATTTCTCCTGAAGCTAGTGGAACTGTAATCAGTGGTTTTACTATACGAAATGATGTTGCTAAAGCTGATGATTATGGAATTCTTGTAAGAGGAGCGGATGATGTTAAAATTCAAAACTGTGTTATTTATAATAATGGATTCTCTTCTGATGCAATTAGAGTGGAAAATACAAAAAACACAGTAATTGAAAATGTCTCAATATCAAAAGCATTTAATGGGATTCGAATTCTAGATTCTGAAAATGTCAACATATGTGATTCATTCATTGATAATGCAAAATATTGTATTAATGTTATTGACTCTAATAAAATTAACTTAGTTTCTAATAATATTACTAATAATAAAATTTCAGGAATTGCAATTTCAGGTTCAAGTAAAAATATTAATATTCTTTCTAATAACATTTCTAAAGGGCATGTTGGTATTAATTTAACCGTAGCTAATCATGTTTATATTATCAGTAATTATATCGGACTTTCGGGTAAATATGGTGTTTATACAAATTGTAATATAACTAAAATGGAAATTAAAGGTAATTTCATAGATAGGAATGGTAACTACAATATTTTCAATGATCATCGTGTTAAAAATTTATTTGTAAACGGCGGGGAGAATAAACAAGTAATTAATAATAATTATATGATTGGTGGGGATAATCAAGATAGGCCAGTATGGCGTCAAGTTTATGAATATCGTCCTGGAAAGGGTGATAATACATATGATCCTGAAACTGATACTTATACTTATGTTGGGGAGGACAATGGAGATTATTATGGTCATCAAAGTGGAACATTTATGGGTTATGTATTAGCTATTAATCAATTTTTGCAATGTCCAAACATATATTTCACTTTCCCCACTAATGGTGTAACTCCATGGACAAAAACTGGAAATTATAATTTATATTTAAGTGAAATTACTCAAGTTAAAAAAGGTGTATATTCAATTTCAATATTTGATGTTGATGGAAATTTAGCTGAAGAGATTAGTTCTGTACCAGTTACTTTTTATTTAATGAAAAATAACACGGATAATAATGGTAAACAAAAAGTTCCTCAAGAAGATGATGTTTCTAAAGTTGTCATGATGAAAAATGGTACTGCAACTGTGAGATTTTACCCGGATGAGTTTAAGGAATCTGATAATATTTTACTTGCAAGTTTCCCAGGTATCGGCAATAACATATATTCTAATATGTATAGGCCATATAAATTATTCAGCATTGATGATAAATTCATCCCAGGAAATGTAACTGAAACAAAAGTCACTGTTTCTAATTTAAATACATATCCTAACTCAAATGCAATTTTTAAAGTAATTTTAACAGATTTAAATGGTAATGCTATTGCAAATGAGTTAGTAAACTTCAAAATTAATGGTAAATCTTATGGTGCTACAACAGATGTTAATGGTGTAGCTAAAATAAAGATTTCACAATCAAAAGAAGGAACTTATACAATAGCTGTCAATTATATTGGTGATGATATTGATTATACTTCCAGTAGTGCTCAAGCTAAAGTTGCCGTCAAAAAAATATCTACTAAAATTATATCTTCAAATGTGTATATGATTCCAAATATGGCTGAATATTATTCTATCACTTTAAAAGATGCATCAGGTCATGGAATTTCATATCAAAAAGTGACTTTTAAAGTTAATAAGAAAATATACACTGTAAAAACAAATAAAAATGGTGTTGCAAAACTTAAACTTAAATTTACTAAAAAAACAACTTATTATATTCATGTTAATTTTGCAGGGAATAGTAAATACAAAGCGGTTTCAAAAACAAATAAAATAATTGTTAAATATTCCTCTAAAATTGCTAAATTAACAGTTCCTAAAGTTACAATTCTTCCAAAAACATATAAATATTACACAATTTCTCTAAAAAATACTAATGGTAAAGGAATTGCAAAACAAAAAATCACTGTTAAATTAAATGGTAAAACTTATATTAAAACAACAAATGGTAAAGGTAATATTGCAATTAAAGTTAAATTCTCAAAACTTGGAGCCTATAAAGTATCTGCAGTTTACAAAGGAAGTAAAATTTATAAAAAAACTTCTTCAAATGGTAAAATTGTAGTTGCCAAGTCATCTACTAAATTTACAGCTCCTAAAGTTACAATTCTTCCATATGAGAAGAAAGTATACACTACAACTTTAAAAACAAGTGCTGGAAAAGCTTTAAGCAAACAAAAGATTACCATTGTTCTTAATGGCAAAACATATTCTAAGACAACTAATAGTAAAGGTCAAGCTAGTATTAATGTTAAATTTTCATCAGAAAATGTTTATTCTGTTATATTGAAATATTCTGGAAATGGATATTATAAATCTAGTAAAGCAACAGGTACCATAACAGTTTCAAAAATATCTACTCAGCTAATAAGTTATAATAAAACATTTGCTATTGATTCAACTAAAAACTTCACCATATCTCTTAAAGATAAATCTGGTAAAACATTATCAAATCAGAATATCACTTTTTTATTTAATAATCAAAATTTAACAAAAATAACAGATGAAAATGGTATTGCTTCTGTTAATTTAGATGCAAATGTAGGATCTTTTGAAATAATCTCAAAATATTGTGGAAATGATCAATATAAATCTATATCCAATACAAACATGATTACAATTTCTAATAAAACAAATGTTGTATTTGTTGATGCAAGTTTGCCAAATTCTGAAATTCAAAAAATTTTCGATGATTGTAAAAATGGAAGTAATGTTGAATTCTTAGGGAACAGTTATAATGATATTTCATTAAATATTAACAAACCATTAAATATTTACTCTGAAAATAGAATTACTTTAAATGCTAAATCAATGAGTCCAGTATTTAAAGTTTTAGCATCTGATGTGAAAATTTGTAATTTATCCATTGTTGGAAACTCTTATGATGGAATTGAGATTAACAATGCGGTTAATGTTGTGATATTTGAAAATAATATTTTAAATCGTTTGGATCAATCTAAAATAGGTGAATATATGTTGAGTACAATTTCTCTTCCAGGGTATGGGATAAATGTTATTGACTCAAAAAATGTTGAAATTTCTAATAATTCAATCAACACATTTGAAAGTGGAATTTTTGTTTCAAATTCTAATAATTTAAGTATTAACTCAAATGTGTTAAAAGAAAATAATTATGGGATTAAGTATGGATTTAATGTTTCAAATTCTAACATTACAAACAATATGATTTCTGAAAGTATTGGTTTATATACAAATTTAGTTCCTGAAGGTCCGCGCGGATATGGTGTATTTTTAAATAATTCTGCAGTAAATGTAACAATTGCTAAAAATAATATTTCTTGGAATCATTTAGGGATTTCCATTGATGCAAATTATTCAACAGGTATTTTAATAACTAGTAATTTAATTTCTGATAATGTACTTGAGGGAATTAGGTTTAATGAAGGTTATGATTTGGCTAAAAATGCTATTGAACCTGTTGTGACTGATAATGGAATATATAGAAATGGTAGAGGTCCCAGTATGATGATTTTAGGTGAATTAAGTGCAAACCCTGCAGGAATTTATGGTCCTGGTGCATTTAATGATTCTTTAAAATTAAAATTAGGTGCTAATTGGTATGGTAAAAATCTGATTGTTACATGGGATAATGATACTGGGGTTGTTGGTTATGGAACAATGTGTCCAAGAATTAATACAACAGGAATTGCATTTAAAGAGATAACTTGTGTGAATCCAGGTACTTATTCTATTACATTTTATAAAAATGATGAAGTTGCCTCAAAATTGCCAGTATTTAATATGTATGCTACGTTAAATGACAATGTTGAAATTGTGTTTGATGTTATAAATGGTGTTGGGGTGTTTACTTTTGATACTCAAAAATTCACTACTGGTGAAAATGTAATTAAAGTGTCTAGTGGTTTTTTAAATGATTCTGATAGGATTTTTAAAGTTGAAATGTCTAAGACATTAGATGATAGTGAAGTTCCAATTTAAATTTTAAGGTATTATTTTTAATACTTTTTTTATTTTATTAAACCGCTAGTTTGCGTGTCTTTTGCTTAGTTGTTTTAAAAACATGTTGATATTATAATATTGCATTTCTTTATTATTTTTTAATTTTAATAATGTCTATATTTCAGGATATTAAAACATGCAATGAAATAAAATGCTTTTTATTATTTTGAATATATGGTCTTGCAGTTATTTGTATTTAAAAAAATATTTTGGTGCATTTAAATTAGTTTTCATTGTTTCATAATATTTAATCAGTTTTATTAAATTTAAAACAACTTTTTTGATGATTATCAATAATTCCAATAGATTCAAGATATGAATAGACTATTGTTGGACCTACAAATTTCATTCCACGTTTTTTTAAATCTTTTGAAATGGTTTTTGATAATTCAGATTCAGTTTTAAATTCAGCTTTAATTATTTTCCCATTGCTAAATCCCCAAATATATGAATCAAAGCTTTCAAATTCATTTTGAATTTCCATAAATATTTTAGCATTATTGATTGCAGCATTAATCTTTCCTTTGTGGCGAATAATTCCTTTATATTCTTTTAATTCATTAACTTTATATTCTTTATACTCAGAAATTTTCATGTAATCAAAGTTATCAAATGCTTTTCTGAAATTTTCTCTTTTTTTAAGTATTGTAATCCAAGAAATGCCTGCTTGGAATGATTCTAGAACAAGCATTTCAAATAATTCTTGGTCGTCATGTGTTGGGACTCCCCATTCTTCATCATGATATTTAATATAGATTTCTTCATCAGTTACCCAACTACACCTTTTAATTGTCATAGAAATTATTATTAAAAACTTTATTTAAATATATTTTCATTGAACAATTAATTGAAAGGTTTGCAAATGAATAATGCTTTAAAATTGAAATTGAGCATGTTTTTTCTTATGATGTTTGTCATGATTTTTTATATGTTGGTATTTGGAAAAGTTAATATTGTAATTGGTTTAATGGTTGTTGTTGCAGCGTTATTAAATTTAGGTAATGATTTATCATACAATCCTAAATTATCCTTTATTAAAGTATTTTCTCTTTTAATGATTTTAGGATTTGCATCTTATCTTAATAATCCTATAACTGCTTTTGGTTGTATTTTAACATTTTTCATAGTATTTGGAACAACATTTACATTTTATCATTTGTTCGGAACTCATGTTTATTTGCCATTTTTAATGATTTATTTTATGATGCTAGTCATTCCAGTACCTTTTGAAGCTTTGCCGATGAGGTTATTATCTTTGGCAATCGGAGCTATTTTCATCGTTGGCTTAAATCTAAAGGTTAATGGTAAAAAATATTCTAAATTATCTAAATTTACAATTTCTTCACTGATTAATGAACTTCTTGAAGCAATTGATTTGAAATTAGATGGAAAGGAAGTTTCAATGGATAGTTTTAATGTAGCTAAGGGATTTTATAGGAGTATTTTTTCTAAATTTGAATATAAATATTTCCCAAATCAAAAGCATGAATGTATTTTAAATATTGTAAAATCTTTTCAATATATTGGTTGGGTTTTATCTAATTATGAATTGTCTGTAAATGAATTAACTCATATTAAACGAATTTTAAATGATATCAAAAATTTTAAATTTTCAGAAATTGAAGAAATTACAGTTGAAACTAAAGAAATGAATTTAATTCTTTTAAACTTAAAAATAATTGTAAACGAAGCACGTAAAAAAAATATAGAAAAAGAGAAGAAAATTCCAAATAAACATGTTGTATTCAATGTGTTAAAACATTTAATTAAAAGACAATTTTCATTTAAATCAGCTAAATTCACTTTTGCATTTAAAATGGCTGTTGTTTTAACATTATGGGAAGTTATAACATTAATATTTAATTTTCCATATATGAAATGGTTATATTTTGCTTCAATTCCATTAATGTTGCCATACATTGATGATGTTGCACATACTGCTAAAAGTCGTATGGGCGGAACATTAATAGGGGTTTCTGCATTTGCAGTAATTATGGTTATTTTACCATATGTCCCCGCACCTTCCTATGGGGTACTTATTGCTGTATTGATTGTTGCAATGTTTGGAATGGTTTTTTCACTTCAAAATAAGTTGAAAATATCTTCATTTACAACATTAATGTCTGTCGTGGCATCTTTGATGTACATCACGCCGCCTAAAGCCATTGAATTAAAAGTATTATGGGTCATAGTTGCCATTGTTGTTGTATCAATTATTAATTACGGATTTTTACCATTTTCTGTTGAAAAAGAAACTAAAAATAATTTAAAAACATCTTATATGTTAAATAAACAATTTTTAAATTTAATTAAGTCTAAATGTGAAGGTAATTATTCAATTAACAAAACATCTCTTCTTGCTGTAAGCAGTATGGTTCATGAAAATATAGAAATAACTAATCAAAATGAGGAGTTATATCACATACAATCTAATAACTAATGTTTCTAATTCTATTTTAATTATATGGAAATTTATGAATTATCGTCCGAAATGAAAAATAAAATTGTTCAGATTATTGATAGTAATTGTGAGTTTGATGATAATGATATTATTTTATATTCAGTTGGGTGTGTTGTAAAATTATTGAATAAAGAAAAAGATTTAATTGACACTTTATGAATTGTATGAATAAGTTTATAAAGTATTTGGTACAATAGATGTATACTTAACTATTTTTTATTTTAATGAGGGATTACAATGGTGGAATTAGGTTTAGGGATGATGAGACTTCCAATTTTGGATGAAAATGATTTTTCAAGTGTCGATTATGATCAAGTTAAAAAGATGGTTGATGCATTAATGAATGCTGGTTTCAACTGTTTCGATACTGCTTATCCGTACCATGAAGGTTTAAGTGAAGTAGCTTTAAGAAAATGTGTTGTTGAAAGATATCCTAGAGATTCTTTTAAGGTATTTGATAAATTGCCTACTTTTGCAATTACTGAAGAATCACAACTCGAACCAATTTTTAATGAGCAACTTGAAAGATGTGGTGTTGAATATTTTGACTATTATTTGATGCATAATGTTAGTGGATATTCTGAGAAAGGATGGTTGGATGTTGATTCATTTGCATTTGCAAATAAGAAAAAAGAAGAAGGTTATATTAAACATTTGGGATTATCTACTCATGCTAATGCAGAATTCTTAGATAATATGTTAACAATCCATCCAGAAATGGAATTTGTTTTATTGCAAATTAATTATCTTGATTGGGAGGATGAAGGTATTGAATCTAGGAAATGTTGGGAAGTTGCAAGAAAACATGGTAAACCGATAATGGTTATGGAAGCATTTAAAGGTGGTTTTTTAGCCGATGTTCCTGAAGAAGCAGAAAAATGTATGAAGGAATTCGCTCCCAATAAATCAGTTGTATCATGGGCAATGAGATTTGTGGCGAATTTGGATGGTGTTTTTCTTGTTTTAACTGGTGCAAGTAGCCTTAAACATGTTGAAGAAAATATTGCTGAGTTTACTAATGCAACTCCTCTTAATGATGAAGAATTAAGAGTTATTAGTGAAGTTTCAGAAATTATCAATGCTAATATCACTGTTGATTGTACAAAATGTCGATATTGTGTTGATTCTTGCAGTGAAGAAATTGATATTGCAAAACTTTTTGATTTATACAATAAAGAGAAGATTCTTGGTGAAAATGAATGGTCACCTATAGGCAATGCTTATGTGAATTATTCTAAACTTCCTGGTGTTGGAATTGCTTCAGATTGCACTGAATGTGAATTATGTATTGAAGAATGCCCACAAGAAATCAATATTCCTGAAGTTTTAAAAGATGTTGCAAAAACATTTGAGACTGAGGGTTATGGTTTTACTAATTAATTTCACTATTTTTTTAAATTTTTATTTTTTTTATTTCAATTTAAGTCACTTTCAAAAACTTGTGTGATAACTAATTTTTTGATTAATCTATTCATTTAAATTTTTCAGAATAATGGATTAATTAGCTTTAAATTATAAAAATAACTCCAAATATTAAAAAAATGTTTTTAATAAAAAACTTGCAGATATTTAAATCACACAAGTTTTTGAAAGAGCCCAATTTAAGCAAGTTTTAATTATAATAACTAATATAATTATAAATAGTTAATTTTTATGAGGATTATATTATGATACCGGGTATGAATAAAAAACAAATGAAACAAATGGAAAGGCAAATGAAAAAAATGGGCATGAAAATGGAGGAACTTGAAGGGGTTCGCGAAGTTATAATCCGTTTTGATGAAAAAGAATTAATCATTGACAATCCTGGTGTAAGTTTAATGAATGTAATGGGTCAAGAAACTTACCAAATTGAAGGTAAAGCTCGTGAAGTGGAACTTGAATATGAAATTGAAATTCCAGAAGAAGATATTGAAATGGTAGCAAATAGTGCTGGTGTTTCTGCAGATAAAGCAAAATTAGCACTTGAAGAATGTAAAGGGGATCTTGCAGAAGCTATCATGAAATTAAATCAATAGATAAAATGACTATAATTGCACATATTTCAGATTTACATATTTGTAAAAATGAATTTGATGAGAATGTTTTCATGCAGGCTGTTGATGAAATCAATCATTTACAGCCTAATATGATTATTTTAACTGGGGATATAACTAATAATGGTTATTATTCTGAGTTTCAACATGCCACCAGATATTTAAAGATGTTTGATGCCCCTTTATTTGCAGTTCCGGGAAACCATGATGCTCGTAATTTAGGTTATCAAACATTTGAAGAGTTAATTGGTGAACGTAGTTGGAAATTAACTATGGATGATAATTTAACTGTCATTGGGCTTGATAGTAGTTCTCCAGATGAAAATAGGGGACATATTGGCAATCCTCAACATATGTGGTTGGAACATCAATTAGATGAATGTGCAATTAATGAAAACTTTTCCATTGTTGCTTTGCACCATCATGTAATTCCTATTCCTCAAACTGGACGTGAACGTAATGTTTTATCTGATGCAGGGGATGTTTTAAAAACATTAACAACTCATGAAGTTGATTTAGTATTGTCTGGACATAAACATGTTCCAAATATATGGAAACTAAATAATACTATTGTTGTTAATGCAGGTTCTCTTTGTTCTAAAAAGCTTAGAGGTAAAATCAAGAATTCTTATATGGTATATAATGTTACAGATGATGAAATAGAAATTTTTCTTAATAATATTGGTGGAGAAAAATTTTTATTTGGAAAATATGCAAGAAATGTG